>NZ_JBHYIO010000037.1:0-47192 GCF_042740095.1 Nonomuraea sp. NPDC059023
AGTGGTCCTCGCGCAGGTCGGCGTCCGGACGCGCGGTCAGCCGCAGCTCCGTCGCGTGGGTGATCGTCATACGCCGACCGTAGGAAGAGACGCGGAACAGACATTGATCTCGATCATGGTGTCCTCTCCGATGCGGATGTGATGAAGCCCCGGCCAGCCGGAATGGCTGCCTTCCCGAGTACTCGTTGCTGAACTATTGTCCAAAAACGCGACCACCATCGGCCGGGCGCCGAGGAGTGGCAGCTCATCCTTGGTCAGGAAGCAGCGCTGCACCAGGCCCTGTTCGGCACCAGATAATCGTATGGATATATTTTTATATTGTCGAGCCCGTTTCCTCAAGGCTGCGAGGAGATGGGCGTGAGCGCCTTCCTGGTCGTCACGAGCTCGTGCCAGCCAGATGCTTAACGTTCACCCGGAGTGACAACGCCGGATTCGTACGCCAGCACCACCGCCTGGACCCGGTCGCGCAGCCCGAGCTTGGTCAGGATGCGCCCCACGTGGGTCTTGACCGTGGTCTCCGACAAGAACAATCCGGCCCCGATCTCGGCGTTGGACGCGCCCCTGGCCAGGCTGAGGAAGACTTCGCGCTCGCGCCCGGTGAGCACCTTGAGCACGGTCTCCGGGTCGGTGTCGGCCTTCGCCACGAGTCGCCCGATGAGCCGCCGGGTCGTCGCGGGCGCGATGATCGAGTCGCCCCGGTGCACGTGCCGGATCGCGGCGATGATCTCCTCTCCCGGCGCGTCCTTCAGCATGAACCCGCTCGCACCGGCCCGCAGCGCGGCCAATGCGTGCTCGTCGAGGTCGAACGTGGTCAGCACCAGCACCTTCGGCGGGTCGTTCAGCCGCTGGATCTCCCGGGTGGCGGTGACTCCGTCCATCCGGGGCATGCGGATGTCCATCACCACCACGTCGACGCGCCGCGACTCCAACGCCTTCAGGGCCGCCAGGCCGTCGGCAGCCTCGGCGGCCACCTCCATGTCGGGCTGGGACCTGACGACCATGGTCAGGCCGTTGCGCAGCAGTTCCTGATCGTCGACGATCATGATCCTGATGATGGGAGGCTCCTCGGCTCATAGGGCACGGTGGCCGACAGTACGAAGCCGGCGCCGGCACGCCTACCGGCCTCCAGGGTGCCTCCCACCATGCTGAGCCGTTCGCGCATCCCGGTCAGCCCGACGCCGGCCCCTTCGGCGGGCGGACCGTCGCCATCGTCGGTGATGGTGATGTGCAGTCCGTCCGGGCGCCACGCCAGCGTCAGGTCGGCCGCGGCCGTCGCCCCCGCGTGCTTGATCACGTTGGTCAACCCCTCTTGGATGACGCGATAGGCGGTCAGGTCGGCCGCGGGTCGCAGCGGCTGGGCGTCCCCATTCTCCTGTACGGCGACGCGTACCCCCGTATCGCGCACCTGGTCGAGCAGGTCGGGCAGGTCACCGAGGCCCGGTTGCGGAGCGGTGCCGCCGTCGGCGCGCAGCACGCCCAGGAGCCCGCGCATGTCGCGCAGGGCCTCGCGCCCGACCCCGGCGATGGTGGCGAACACCTCCGCCCTGGGCGCGTCCGGATCGGACAGCCTGCCACCCTCCGCCTGGCTGACCATGACGGCGAGCGAGTGGGACACCACGTCGTGCATCTCGCGGCTGATGCGGTCGCGCTCGGCCCGCGCCGCCTCCTCCCGCTCGCGCGCACGGTCGGCCTCGGCCCGCTCGGCCTTCGCCCGTAGCTCGGACAGGAACAACCCCCGCATCCGGCTGAGGCGGCCCAGCGACCACAGGCACGCCGCCACCGCGACCAGGCCGGCCGACAGCCCGATCCGCCAGGCGACCAGCTCGTGGGAACCCGACGACCCGCCCCACGAGGCCGGATTCCACAGGCGCGCCAGGAGCAGGCCCACACCCGCCAGGGCGACGGCCAGGCAGACCAGGCCGGGCACCAGGTCGAGCCGGCTGGACGCCGTGTAGAGCAGCAGCCCGAAGACCAGCGTGCTCGGCAGCAGCGCCGCCGGATAGTAGGCGCCGCCCGGGTCGTGCAGCGGCGGCAACGCCACCAGCAGCAGCATCGCCGCCGCGCCCAGCCCGTACGCCGCCAGCGGGCGCAGCCGGCGCGGAACGACGCATGCGTGCAGCACCAGCAGGCCGAGACCCGCGAGCAGGCGGAGCGGCAGGGGACTGTCCGACGCCTGCAGCAGGCCCAGCGAGACCAGGCCGAGCGGCAGGACGAGCAGGACGGCGAGCACGGCATCGGCGCTCACCTGATGCCGGTTGAGAAGGGAGTCCACCGCGGCGCCTGCAGACCGGGACTCTCGCACGTCCACCATTATGGTCGGCGTGCGTGAGCGGGGTGCCGGCGGCGTGAGAGGTAAGCCAGCGCGGCCACGGCCAGGGCCGCACCCCACAGCGGCCACAACATCTCCGGAAGCCAGGCGCCCAGCTCGACGTCGGCGCCCGCCGGGCCGACCTGCTCGCCGGTGAGCTTCTTGCGCACGTACATCAGTCCGGCGGAGGTGATGGGGAGGGCGCCGGCCAGAGCCAGGCAGGCCGGGAACCGCGCCGGAATCGGACGCCCGCGCAGGAACGGCACCCAGCGCGGCCAGTTCTCACCCCACGGCCGGACCAGGCCGACGGTCAGGAACGCGCCGAGGAGACCGAGCGTGCTGAGACCGGCGCCGATCGGGGTGATCTCGGCGATTTCGGCCAGGAACCGGTCGCTGATGCCGACGGGCACGCCCAGGAGCCAGCCGAACCGGGTGACGGCGTAGACGACGGGGACGGCGACCGCGACGGCGGTCGCGTACCGCCCGATCCGCAGCGCGCCGGCGGCGCTGCCGGGCCGTCCGGTCCGTGCGATCAGCGCGCGTGTCCCCAAGAGCATCAGGCTGACGCCGGCCGCCATCAGGATGAGCAGGTTGACGCTCGGCCACGTCAACATGGTCGCGATCATCGAGAATTCGGCCTGGCCGGCCAGCGCGGCGGCCAGCATCACCGGCAGGTAGCCGGCGGTCATCATGATGCGTACGTCGGGCAGGAGGACCGCCAGGACGGCGCCGGCCACGACGGCGACGACGGCGGGGACCCGGTTGAGCGGGCCTCGGGCGGCGAGCACGGCAACGGCACCGGCCACCAGCGCCGACATCGCCAGCAGACCCCCGCCGGCCGCCGCCGGAAGCGGATCGAGCAGGGTGCTGCCCGCCCCCGTACGGCCGGCGTCGAACGGATATCCGGGCCCTCCCAAAGCCCAGAGCAGGCCGAGGGCCAGATAACTCACGGACCAGACAACGATGATCAGGACCGGCACAGTCGTCCGGCGGCTTCCTGGAGGAAAGGTGTTCACCCGGCTCAATCTGCCGCCGCGGCGATACCCCGCACATCGTCACCGAGTCTCACCCGCCTCCTCCGGAGGTCGCGACGCCGTCGTACCAGCGGAGGACTGAGGGCGTGCGGGAGGGGCGCGCTACGACACTGTCGCCTGCGGTGCGGTATCCAACCGCCAGGAGAGGGAAACCGCGGGCGGCATGATGATCGGTCGCGCTGCTTCGCCTGGCTGCGGGAAGCGCCGTCGTCGGATCGTTTTGGGTGTCAGGGGCAGGGGTGGGGTGGGCGTTGCCAGATCCAGACGTCGACCGCGGTGCCGGCCGGGTAGAGGACGAGTGGGTTGGAGCCGACGGATGTGCGCGGGTTCTGGCTGGCGATCAGGCCGATGTTGTTGCAGACGTGATCGATGGTGGAGCGCTGGATGCCGAAGGAGAAGCCGAAGGTGGCCAGTGTGGAGCGGGCCTGGCCGATGCCGAGACCGACGATGTCCGGCATTTCGCAGAATCGGGTGCCGTGGTTCGTGACGCAGACCGGGGATGTGGCGGTGCTCTGCGCGGTGGCGCTGCCGGTGAGCAGGGCGGTGCCCAGGCAGGCGGTGGCGGCCATGGCGCTCGCCCAGCGGAGTGTTCTCATCAGGTGTCCCTTCGAGGAGATGTCATCACCTTCGGGGCGTTCCATCGCGTTCCCCGCCGTGCCATGAGCAGACGCTTGATCTCGGCCTGCGCACAGGCGGTCCGCGAGGGGACGGCATCGCGATCACCCGATGCCCGCCGTGGCGGGGTCCGTGCGGGCGGCGAGGGACTTGGTGAGATCCCGGGCGCTGGGCTTGCGTAGCCTTCGTGATGAAACGGGGAAGGGAGTTCCGCATGACACCGAAACAGCCCAAGACCGAGCTCGACGCCCGCTACAGTTCCGCCCTGAACCCGCGTCCGGGCGCGGAGAACGTCACCGCCACCGACTGGGACCAGGCCCAGCGCCGGCTACGGGCCGCCGAGATCTTCTGGATCACCACGGTACGGCCGGATGGCCGGCTGCACGTCACGCCACTCATCGCCGCCTGGCACGACGGGGCACTGCACTTCAGCACCGGGCCGGGCGAGCAGAAGGCGAAGAACCTGGCCGGCAACGCCCACTGCGCGCTCACCACCGGGAACAACTCACTGTCCGAAGGCCTCGACATCGTGATCGAGGGTACGGCGGAGCGGGTGACGAATCCGGCACGGCAGGACGAAGTCATCGCCGCGTTCGAGGCGCAGTACGGGGACCACATCACCTCCCCCGAGGGGACCTTCTACGGCTTCGGCGACAGCATCCGCAAGGGCAAGGACCTGCTGTTCGCGGTGGCACCCGGCACGGCGTACGGCTTCGGGCACGACAGCCAGGTGTTCAGCCACACCCGCTACACCTTCTAGCGGGACTCGCCCGAGGTCGCGCACGGACGCGAAACCCGTCCCACGGGGGGTGACGATGTGCTGCGCGATCGGCTGCCCCATCAGGTACGCCAGGGAGTGCAGGTCACCGGTGCGCGGGTCCACCTTGGGATGCGCGTTGGCGCTGAAGCCCTCCGGGGTGGCGCCCTTCGGGCAGAGGCCGATCGTAGCCCTGTCCAGCGCGTCGGCGACCTCCGCCGCGCGCGTGGGCCCTATCCGCAGGTAGCGGCCCTCAAGATCGGCGGGAAGGCTGCCGGTCACGGGCAGGTCGTGGTGCAGTGGGGCGTGGTGGTGGCCGTCCCGCGCGTCGGCACCGCTTGCGGGCGGACAACATACCCGGGTTGCCCGCCCACGCGGCTTGAACGGAGGCTACGGCCTCAGCCGACCGGCAGCCCGTTGATCGGCAGTCCTCGGGTCAGCCCGGCGAGCAGGGTGCCGGGCATGCTCTGGCCTTCGTTGGGCGGCGTCGGTGCGGCTTGGGCGGGAGAGGCCAGAAACAGCCCCGCGGCGGCAACGGGGATCAGAACCAGGTAGCGCATCGTGCTCCTTACACAGGTCGGCATGGACCCCTGCATCCTGGGCCACGACCTGGGCGGCTGCCATCCGCCCGGCGCGAGTTTGACCAACCCCAGACCGGCGGCCGCCCCTCACCCGACGCTCCTACGTCTCGGAGGGCCGGGCGGAGCGCCGTTCCAGCACCTCGATCGAAGCCAGGTAGCCCGCCCCGGTCACCCGCGCCCGCACCAGGTCCCCGTCGGCGACGCCCGCCAGCTGGCCGGCGAGCGCGCGGATCGCCCGCACGCGCCGCGGACCGTGGTCGATGGCCAGGTAGTGCAGTTCGCCGGTGATCTCGGCCGTGTGCAGTCTGATCACCCGGCCCTCCAGCGTCCGGCGCGGCTTGGCGTTCCTAGCCCGGCGCTTCCACACCGTCTTGGTGACCAGCCCGATCGGCAAGATCACGATCAGCATGAACACGACGGTGACGAGTCCGCCGCCAACGATCATGATCATCGAGATGACGAACGGCGCCGGGTCGTCGGGAGCCAGGGTGCGCAGGCCGTACCAGATGCTCACCCCCAGCGCGCTCCCCACCCAGATGCAGAAGATCAGAAGGAGCAGCAGCCCGGTGATCACCTTGCTCTGGCCGGGGTAGGTGACCCGGACCCGGTGCCAGAGCCCGCCGTGGTCGGACCAGGCGTGCTCCTGATCGCGCGGGAGCAGTACCGGAAGGCTGGCCAGCGCGGCGCGGGTGAGACCGAACGCGGCTGCGTAGGCGAGTTGCCTGCCCCAGATCGTCACCGCTGCCGACGGCAGGCTGTCCACGTGCGCGATCCCGCGCAGGTGCGCGCGCACGCCCAGCCAATGCCCGGCGGCGGCCCGGCCGCGCCTGGTAAGCCGCTCGCCACCCAGGCGCTTGTCGAAGGCGGTGGTCGCGACGAGCCCGATCAGGAGGATGTGCGGCGTGAGCGCGCCCACCGGCCTGGGCATCAACGTCAGGTCGGCCAGCACACCCCACAGGAGGGCGGCGAGCAGCCCGGTGATCGACATACCGGTGCCGGGGCCGCCCGCCTTCCCGGTCAGGCCCAGACCACGCGCCTCCGCGATCACGCTCTTCTCGAAGTCGTCCTGCCATCGCCCCAGGTCGCGGCTGCCCTCGGCGATCGCCTCCGTGGCGACCACGCCGGTGCCGCCCAGCGTGGTGAGATGGTCCAAGACCATCATCTCGTACGGCTTGAGCCCGTCCCTGGCACGATCCCGGCGCAGCCGTACCAGACAGAGGTCGGGCCCGACCTCCTCGATACCGGCGTAACCCCGCGCCGCCAGATCCAGCACCGTGGCCGCGGCCGCCTCGTGGGTGAGCCTGCCGTTCTCGGTGATCAGGTCGACCACCGCGGGCGAGAGCCCCTCGAACTCCGGCGCCGCCACGCCCCGGCCCGCGCGCGGCCCCTTGGCGGCCCGGATGCGCCAGATGACCTGCAGCGACCACAGCAGGGTGAGGGTGGCCGCCGCGATCGCGAGCCCCGGCACGCTCAGAACCTCACCTCGACCGGCCCGCGCTCGGGGTCGGCGGTGCGGAAGTACTCGCGTTCCCGGTGCCCGGTCAGTCCGGCCACGAGGTTGGACGGGATCGTGTGCAGCGCGTTGTTGTAGGCGAGCACGGCGTCGTTGTAGTACTGCCGGGCGTAGGCGATGCGGTTCTCGCCGGTGGCCAGTTCGTCCTGCAGCGCGGCGAAGTTCTCGCTGGCCCGCAGCCGGGGGTATGCCTCCGCGATCGCCATGACGCCGCCGATGGCCGCGCTCAGCGTGGACTCGGCCCGCGCCCGTCCTTCCGGACCCGCGGGCCGCACGGCCGCGCTTCTGGCCGCGAGCACAGCCTCCAGCGTCTGGCGTTCGTGCGCGGCGTACCCCTGGACCGTGCGCACGAGGTTGGGGATGAGGTCGTGGCGGCGTTTGAGCTGCACGTCGATCTGCGACCAGGCGTTGTCGACGGCGTTGCGCTTGACCACGAGGCTGTTGTAGATCAGGACGACCAGGAGCGCGCTCAGCAGGATCAGGGCGAGCACGGTCAGGAAGAAAGCCACCTTTCTCATTTACCGCTGGTCGCTTGCAAGCGGCATGACGATTTCATAATCCGGCTAGGGACGCGCTCCCGGTGGCCAAGGGTGATCTGGCCGGCGGTGCGCGCGAGCCTCGAAGTCGCGCTGGGCGTCGCCGAGCAGGCTGCCGAGGCGGTGTCCGGTCGCGGCCACCAGTTCGTCCATCATCTCGGCCTTGGCCTGGGCGGCCATCCCTTCGGCCGCCTCCACGGCCGCGACCACGGCGTCCGCGAGGGCGATGCCGTCGTTTCTGCGCTTGCCCAGCGCGCTGATGTCGAGTGCCACCAGCGTTCCCGCCGCGTCCACCGTCGCGACGACGCCGCCTTCCGCCGCCGCGCCGGTGAAGGTCCGGGCGCTCCACTTCTCGACGATCGGGTCGATCTTGGCGGACGCCCCGGCGAGCCGCTCGGCGTACATCCGCAACTGCCGCATCTCGTCCATGCTCACTCCTGGCGCAGAACAGCGTCGAAGTAGGGTTGCAGCACATCCGGTTCGGCGGTGGACCGGCCGCCGCTCAGGGCGGCGATCGTCTCGTCCAACCCCTCACCCATCCTTTCCCGGGCGGCGAGGATGGCCTGGAATACGGCCTGGCCCAGCGCGGCGTGGTCGAGATCGCGGATGGCCCTGGGATCAATGGTCACCTGGAGCAGGCGTCCCGTACCCGAGATCGTGGCCGCCACCCGGCCCGTGTCGTCGACGCCGGTCAGCCGCCGGTCCGCGAGTTCGCTCAGCGCACCGGCGAACGCGTCGACCCACCCTTGGAAATCGCGGACGAGGCCGTCGAGGTCACCGTCCCTGCCTTGGTTGAAGGCGCCGGCGTGTGTCACTTCGGCTCCCGGGCGAAGGCGGGCTGCCAGTGGCGGACGTCTTCGATGTCCGGGTTCACGGTCAGATTCCGGGCTCCCATGTCGGGCCGGCCCATGGTGTAGAAGATGCCCTTCACCTCGTGAAGCTTGAGTTCGAGATCCAAGAGAGTGCTCTCGTTCTTGTTGTAGACGTCGGCGAACTGCACGAGCAGGTTGCCGGCCGCGGTGAGGAAGATGCCGGCGAACGTCATCAGGGCTACCCTGCCGACCGGATGAGCGCTCATCTCGATGAGCCCCGCGAAGATCGGTGCGGACAAGGCCCACAGCGCGGCGGCCGACAGGTCGTACTGCAGCACCTCCTTGTACTGACTGTCCATCGCGCCGCTGAGGTCCTCGGCGAGGCCGCCGAGCTGGTCGAACATGCCGATCAGCTTGAACCTGAGGTACTGCTGGAACGTCTCGACCGCTTCGCCCTTCCAGTTGCCCGAGATCTCGCTGAAGTAGGTGATCCACACGTCCCAGGCGCTGCCCTTGATGTTGCCGTGCAGCTCCTTCCACGTCTCCCGGCGGTCGGCGTACAGCCAGGGGTTGCCGAAGTTCAGGAGGGAGGCCACGAGCAGCGCCCCTCCCGCCGCACCGGCACCGGACATCGCCAGCCCGAGCCGGATCGGCTGGTTGTGGTTGCGCACTTGGGCGATCAGGTTCCTGAAGAACCCGGGATCGCTGCGCTGCCCCAAGGTGACGGTCCGCATGATCTTGCCGTCGGGGCCGTACACGTGCATCTGGCGTGGGCCGGGCGGAGGCATTTCGCTGGGGAAGTTCAGAGGGGCAGGCGGGGGAGGCGTCATGTGGTCGTCTTCCAGGGGTCGGTCTTTTCGATGGCGGCCACCGTCTGCTCGTTGGCCGCGCGGTAGTTCTGGGCGACCCTCATCAGCTTGTGGCCGTCCTCCTTCAGCACCTCGCGCAGAATCGCCGCGCAGTCCGCCCATGCGTCGGCGATGGCGTTCAGCCTGCTGACGAACATCAGCCCGATCATCGGGACACCGGCGACGGGCGCGAGATTGGACCCCTCGAACCTGGGCGTGGCGGTCTGGAGCATGCTGACCACGTCGGCGGCGGAGTCCATCACCTTCGCGAACGACATGATCGTGTCGCTACGGAACTCGACACCGTCCTTGTCCGGCGCGGGCGTGGGGGCCTTGCGATCAGCGACGTCCGGAGAGTTGACCTGGCGCAGGCTGGTGGGCAGGCACACCGAGAAGGGGCACTGCGGGGTGTGCGGGCATGGGCTGATCCCGGCTGCCGGTGGCGCCGGCTCGGTTGCCGAGGGACTCGGCGACGGGGTGCCGGACGTGCTCGGCGATGGGGATGGTGTTGGCGTCGCCGAAGCCGTGGGGGAGGGGGAGACGCTGGGGGACGGTTGGGGAGACGTGCTTTGTGACACATCCGGATATGTCGGCCCTTGGGCGGCGACATCAGACAATCTGTTCACCTTTCTTGATCCGGTCGGTCACCGGTCACACGTTCATCACGGGGATGCCCGCCGTACACCACACGCGCACGTCTCATGGTTGGAGCGGCGACGGGCCTGGCGGGCCAAGCCTGAATATCAACCTGCCGCCACGGCTCAGAAGATCCGCGCACGGATTGCACAGAAATCCCGCACGGCACTACCAGAGACTGACGATCAGGCAGGGGCAGGCGGAGCGGACGGCACGAGACCTCACCTCGGGTCCCCGCACGTTCAGATGTGGCAGGGGTTTGCCGTCTCGGCGCGCACCCTGGGGAGGGTGACCCCGAGCGATAGGGGAAGGTGCCACTCTGCGGCACGGCTGCGCCAAGCGCGTCGAAGGCCATGCCCACCTCCGCAGGGGGCTGTCCGCACCTGGCGTTCAGCCGGGTCACGATCTTGTACCCTGCCCGCCTGGTCCCGCCGTCCCGCATGAGGTTCGTCTTTGCCCTGATCCTGTCGCGAAGCACCATCACCGTAGGGATCACCCATCGTCCACTCGCCACCGCCCAAAACAAAGTGCTCAGTTGATGAGCACTTTGAGCGAGATGATGGATACACGACCTCGAGAGAGAAGGAAGATCACATGTTGCGAGGGCTCACCACCACGTCGTTCTACTCGCCCGACCTCCAGGCCACCAAGAGCTGGTACACCGAGCTGTTCGGGATCGCGCCCTACATGGACACCCCGGCCTACCTGGAGTGGCGCATCGGCGACTACCAGCATGAGTTCGGCGTCATCGACAGCTCCTACGCCGACAGCGAGCTGGCCAGGACCCCGTCGCCGGAGGCGGTCGGCCGGCCGGCGGGCGCGGTGGTCTTCTGGCACGTCGACGACGTGCCCGCGGCGCTGGACCGGCTCGTGAAGATGGGAGCCAAGGAGCACGACGCGCCCCGCGACCGCGGCACCGGCTTCATCACCGCCACCGTGATCGACCCGTGGGGCAACATCCTGGGCCTGATGTACAACCCGCACTACCTGGAGATCTTGCGTTCGCTGAAGGGCGAGTCATGAAGATCGTTAACCCGGTGCCTCAGCCATCAAGAGATGACCAGCCCGACTCGTGATGAGATCGAGGGGGCCGTGGGCTGGGCGAGTTTCTCCAGGCCGGACAGAACGAATCCGGCGGCGAGGCTCGCCTGCGTGATCCACGACAACACGTTCATGGAGGCGGATCCCCGTCCACGTGCTGAGCGCCGGCGGAGCCCTGGTGGGTTCGGGGATGCCTTCTGCCCGTCGCGGACACCTACCTTGTCGTCATTCCCGAACGCTTCCTGATCTTGCTGAGGGTGAGTTGGCTGGCGCGGATGTCGGTGATCAGCACGTACGCGACCAGCAGGAGCCCGAGACACAGAGCGGCCGCGCCCCACCAGGGGATCTCGGCGAGCAGCAGATAGCCGTCGCGGTCACTCAGCGACCTGATCACCATCGTGACCGCGGCCACCACCACGGTGCCCATCAGCCAGCTCCGCAGCCGTGGCAGGCTCTCCATGTTCCACAACCGGATCCGCCACGTCATGAACACGGCCAGCACACCGAGCAGCGCGCAGAACCCGATCAGCCACCAGGGCAGCGCGAACGACTGCTGTTCGGCGATCTGCGCCTGGGCGGCGCGCAGCTCGGCCTCGGCCTTGCGCTGGGCCGTGACGGCGGCGTCGAGTTGCTTCTTGAGCTGCGCCACGCTCTTCTCCTGACGCGCGGGCGGCGTGGCGGCCTCGGTCGGCAGCATTCGCGCCACGACGGTCAGCATGATCGCGACGAACGCCAGCGCCAGCACGATGGCCATGAACAGGTCGATGAAGCGCAGGTCGAGCGGCGGCGCGAACGACCTGGCCGGACGCTTCCTCACGGCTCCCTCACCAGCGTGTACTTCTGGGGCCTGCTCTCGGCGGCGCTCAGCCGTTCCACCGCCGTGCGCAGCGCGTCGAGGCCCTTGACCAGCTCCTCCGTCCTGCCTCTGGACTGGGCCAGCTCCTGCGTCAGCCCCTGCATCGCCGGAGCCGCCTGCTTGGCGGGCAGCCGCGCGACATAGGTCAGGAACACCTCGTCCGCGGCCACCACCGCGGCGCGCTCGGCCCGCTCGACCAGCGCCATCGCGCCGAACGCGAGCACGCTCAGGAACAACGCGATCAGCGTGACGCCGAACGCCGACGCCAGCTCCGGCAGCACGTGCTGCTTGAGCGCGGTGATCAGCACGGAGGGGTCGCCCTGGCTGTCCAGGGCGCTGGAGAACGAGCTGACCATTTCGGCCATCGTCAGTGCGGTGCCGATGAATCCGAAGACCGGCAGCGCCCAGATCAGTGTGTGGTCAAGGTGGTGCTTGTTGGCTATCTCGCTGTCGTCCAGGGCTGAGCGCGCGCTCAGCACCGCCTCGCAGTCGTTGCCGGCCTCGGCCGCCTCCCGGAACAGCTTGAGCCGCCGCGCCACGAGCGTGTCCTCGTTCGCCTTCACGGCCTGAACGTTCACCCTGGCCCGGGTGATGGCGGCGTTCTCCCGCCGGATGTCCGGCACCGCCCGCGCGATCCTGAGCACGGTGGTCAAGAACACCCCGATGATCACCGTGACCACCAGCTCCGCCGCCGCTGGGGCCGTGGTCGCACCCACGGACACCAGCACCGTTTCCACCACTCCGGCCACCATCAGCAGCACGGAGACGATCAGGGCAACCACCGGCGCGAACACCGAGTGGTGCCAGTCGTACCTTGACACTCGTCAACCTCACTCCGGCACAAGAATTGTCAAAGCAATACCCAAGCACACGTAGAGCGATTAATGGTGACGGCGAGGCATCAGATCTCTGAGAGCTCGGCGATCGGACGCTGGGTCGGGTGAAGCCCCTGGAGCTCCGCTTCGAACAGGACCCGCATGTTGCGGCAGGCTTCGCTCGCGGCGCTGGGTGCATCCCCCTCGACGGGGACGCCCGCCGAGGCCTACGGCGCGTACTTCGGGTCCACGGCACTGTGCCGGTTCCACCGGGACGTGATCGTGCTGCTGGGGGCGAACGATCTGGGCCTGCCCGGTTCGTCGTCGGCCCCGAAGGAGGAGACCGTCACAGCCGATCAGCTCATCCGGGGCCATCGACGCCTGATCGCGATGGCACACGCCCGCGGGCTGAAGATCTACGGCGGTACGGCGCACGCGCCATGGCCGCGGCGGTCCCCCTGCGGCTCTTCGGCTGACCGTCAGCGCAGGACGATCTCCGCGACCTGGAAGGCGAGCACGATCGTCAGCATCACCGCCAAGATGAGCCATTGGCGATGGGTCCACGAGGATCTGGCCGGCTCGATCGGAGGGCGCTGATCCAGCAGGTCGCGCAGTACCGCGTTGACCTGGTAGTCGGGCAGCAGCCGCTCCAGCTCCGGGATCAGCGCCGGCAGGCGGGAACGCACGTCGGCCGGCCGGCGTGCGGCGGCCCAGTCACGAACGTCCCTCAGGATGTCCTCGACCTGCCCGGCGCTGGTCGCCTCCGCCAGCTCTTCCAGGAAGACCTCGAAGACGTCGCGCGCGGCGAAGGAGTACGGCTCGGGAAGGGCCTTCGGCAGGGGCATCGACCCCGATGAGATCGGTGTACGGGGCGCGGGCGGATCCTGCGCCCCCGATCGCGCCGGGAAGTGCGCGAGCAGCTCGATCCGTTCCTCCATCGGCATTCCGTCGGTGATCCGCAGCCGCTTGACCAGCCCTTCCAGCTCTCCGTCCGCGTACGCGCGCGCGATCATGTGCGCGATCTCGTTGTAGGTGCTGCCCTCGTCCGGCTGCCGCAGGTCGACGCGCCGCCGGTGTGAAGCCCGCGAGGACGGTCCCGGCCACTGCCGCAGGAAGATGACCTCGGCCCCCCGCTTGAGGTCGTCGCTCTCGTAGGTGGAGAACGTTCCCGGGTAACGCCCGAGCACCAGGTCCAGGACGTCCACCAACCCCCACAACTGCGCGATCGCCGGCCCCCGCGACGCCACCGACAGCGGCTGCCCGCGTCCGCGCAGCACCTCCGCCACGATCGGCGCCAGCGCCTGAGCCTCGGCCTGGGCCTGCCAGTCGAGCTCCGCGGCCGCCTCGGTGTAGGGGGCGAGCAACTGGGCCAGGTCGAGCGGCGCGGAATCGGCGGGCACCAGCGCCTCCCAGCCGGGCGCGAGCGCGAGCGTCTGGCGGACGTTCGGCATCGCCGAGGGGTGCGCGGCCGGGCCGCCCAGGTAAACGTGGACCCGGATGGTCCGCCGGCTGTCCGAGCCACCGGTCCGCGTGCGCGCGAGTACCGCGACGCGTCCCTCCACGACGAGCCGGCAGATACTCACCCCGGGCGCGGGCCCGGGGTCCAGCCAGGGCCCGAGCACGTGGTTCCAGATACGGGTGTCGGGCAATGAGGAGCGCACGGGGCCGAGGCCGAGGGTGCGCTCGTCCCACTCGAACACGATCCAGTCGATACCGGCGTCAGGCCCCATCAGATCCCCATCTCCGGATATCCGTCCAGGACGCCGGCCATCGCGAAGAGCGAGATCAGCGGCGCCAGGACCCGGCGCGGCCGGACGCCGCGGGGGAAGCGCCCCTCGGTCGCGGAGCCGCCCGTCGCCGAGACGAAGTGCAGGGTGCACCGGTGGCACTTGTCGTACGGGCTCAGCCACGCCTGCGCGCCGCGCCGGTGCAGGAACGCGTAGACGTCGCGGCTCTCCTTCAGGACCTCCACCTGGTCCAGCCGCTCCTGCTCGTCGTACAGCCAGCTGTCGACCGGCGCGTGGAAGCGCGCCGAGTCGCTCTTGGTGACCGCGATGGCGGCCGGGACGTCCAGCCGCCCGTTGGTCTTGGGCAGCCGGTCGAGCACGGCGCGGAACGACTCGTCGCCCATCCTGGCCGACTTGGTGGCGGCGTCGATCACGAAGATCAGCCCGCCCACGGCCGGGATGAACCGGGTGGCCTCGTGGGTGCAGCTGCGCAGCAGTTCGCCGGCGATGTCGAAGAAGGCCACGGCGGTGGTCTGCCGGCCGTCGTTGACCAGCAGCGCGTCGGCCAGTTCCGCGGTGGCCGTGTGGGAGGTCCGCGACAGGGTGACGTGGTCCACCATCAGCGGGTGCACGTAGGTGTTGACGTACTCGACGTGCCGCTCGATGTCGACTGCGTCCGTGGTCAGCCCGTACGAGCGCAGCCCGCCCTGCTCGATGGCGCCGATCATCGCGGCCAGCAGGTGCGTCTTGCCCGTCTCCGGCCCGCCGACCAGTCCGATCACCAGCGGGCGGCCGTGCCGTACGTACGCGTAGGGCAGGTGGTGTTCCAGGCTCGGGTCCGCGACCGGCTCCGGGCACCGCACGTGGGCGGCCCGCAGCAGATCCTCGCGGAGCGGCCCGGTCACGTTCTTCAGGGACAGCATTTTGTACTGCCCCGCCGGGGTGCGCTCGTAGAGTTCGTCCTCGCTCCAGGTGAACTCGTTGAGGTAGATCGGGCAAAGGATCATCGGGTCCGGCGCGCGCAGCCGGGCCAGCACCTCCTGCGCGGTCGGCGGGTCGTCCGAGAAGACGTCGTGGATGGGCTGCAGCGCGGGGGCGTGCGCGAGGTCCGGCCGGTCGTTGACCTCCCGGCCGGTGACCGTGCGGTAGACCACCATGCCCGCGCTCCAGAGGTCATCGGCGGTGGAGGCCCGTCCGGCGCCCTCGCGCTGCGCCGGGCAGGCGTAAGGCGCCTCGCCCAGCCGCGTCCGGCGGTGGCCGGCCAGCGTGGCATGGCTGAGGTCGGTGAGCTGTACGGCCGAGCCGTCCCAGCGGACGGTGTGCGGATCGATGCGCCGGTGCACGATGCCGCAGGCCGACAGGATGCGCACCGCGCGGAAGAGGCTCGCCTGCAGAGCCTGCTGCTCGCTGATGAACAACGACCCGGAGAAGCGGGGGAGGCAAACTGTCCTGCTCAACGTCAACTCCGAACGCTAATTGCGGGACTTCATATCCACGAAAAATTGGTTGCATGATCTGCGGTCTGTGCCGATGGTCAGGCGTCCACGGACGTCGAGATCATGGTGCTCCGCCGTTCTGCTCGGCACATAAAGATCACGGACGGTGTCAGACCCGGTACGTCCGTGGCCGCTGTCGGATCGTCGCCGCGTTCGTAGAGCGTGCCGGTGCCGTCCGGGAGAGCGAGATCGCCAGAACGGGTGATCGGCGAGACGTCGCTGATCTGCCTCGTGGCCGGAGCGGCGGATTTGGCGAACAGGTAGCCGCCTGAGCCGAAGAGCGCGATGATCGCCAGAGCGGTCGCGGCGAGGATCGCACCTTTGGGGCGGTGGCGGCGAGGAGCCCAAGCTCGGTGCTCAAATGGGCCGCATGATCACGCCCTCGGAGTCGGTCAAAGCCCGCGTCCGAGAGGTTGGGCGGAGGCGTGCTGCGCCGTCCAGGCTGGTGTCCGAGTCGATGTTGGGGGTCGGGTGGTCCTGGACTGCGCGTGCTCACGCTGTGCCAGGCGCTGGTCGCATCCGGGTTGACCGTGACGGGACAAGCGAAAATATCATGAACCCTGCTCACGGTTGTCAAGGCTCCGGTATGATGATCATCACATTGCTGACGCGATCTTGAACGGGTAGAAAGCAGTTGATCATTCAACTCCCGCGAAATCTAGGTGTCAGTTGAAACGTCAAGCTTTTCTGACCTCCGCCATTACCCCTATGGTCAGGCCTAACGGCTCTGAGAAGTCGGATTGAGGGCCTGTCGCGCCCGGAACCACCCCGGGAAATGTTCGCCCACCGGCTGGTATTCAACTTGTAGCTCGATGGGATGGGCGCGATGGCGGGTCAGGGAGGCGTAGAGAAGACCGGCCAGGAGGATTCAGTCCTGTTGGCTGGTCAAGATTCGATAAAGCAGTCCCTGATTGATCCGCGGGAACGGCACACGCCTGCGGAGTTCGTCGCCGCCCTGAGGCAGTTGAAAGAATGGATGGGGCTGACCTATCGGCAAATCGCGGTGCGGGCTCAGGAAAATGGCGACCAGCTCGCGAGGAGCACGATCGCCGCCGTCCTGGACCGGGATCGCTTACCACGCCAGAGCGTGGTGACAGCGATGGTCCGCGCCTGTGGAGAGGACCCTCGCCCTTGGATTGAGGCGAGGCGGCGGATAGCCGCTGCCGCAGGACTCGCGCACCCGAATCTCGGCTTTGCTCTCTTGCCACCGGGATCGAACGCGTTGGTCGGCCGGGCCGAGGCGTCTGACCGGCTGGCGCGACTCGTCGGGTCGGCGGACATGGGAGCGTCGGTGACCGCGTTGACGGGGCCTGCGGGTGTCGGGAAGTCGGCGCTTGCGATTCAGGTGGCACACCGCCTGCGCGGTCGTTTTCCCGGAGGCTGCCTCTATGTGAATCTCCAGGGATCGGTCAGCGGAGTGCCGCCACTCGGGCCCGGCGAGCTCGCGAATCGGCTGGCAGCGGAACTGGAAGGCCGCCCTCAGGAGTCCGCGGAGGGGGTCGAGGCCGCGACGCGCCTGCGAGCCCTGCTCGCCGACCGGCAGATCCTGGTGGTCTGCGACGACGTAGCTTCTGCGGACCAGCTTGAGTTCTTGCTTCCGCTGGGACGGCGGGCCACCGTCCTCGTCACCACCCGCACCGCCCGCGCCGTGCCGGCAGGCGGCCGCTTGCTCTCACTTCGCCCGCTGGCGCTGGGTGACGCCGTCGAGCTCCTGGCTGAGGAGCTCGGCCGGGAGCGGGTGTTCGGTGAAGAGGAGGAACCGGCTCGCCTGGCCAACTTGTGCGGCCGTCTGCCCCTCCTGCTTCGCGCCGCGGGCCGGCGCCTGGCTGCCAGGCCCGCGTGGCGGATCGGCGCGCTGGCCGACCAGCTCGATGACGGGCGGCGGGGCCTGGACGAACTGTGCATGAGCGGCATCGATGTCCGGGCGCGGCTGATGGCGAGCTTGGACCTCGTCGAACGATCGTCCCTGCGGGTGCTGGCCGCGCTCGGGCGGGCGGGCTCGGCCGAGCTTCCGCTGTCAGCGCTGGCCGACGGTATGGGCAGGGACGAGGCGGACACCATACGGGCGTTGGAAGAACTTTCGGACGCTCATCTCGTGGACAGCACAGAGCCCGGCCGTTACCGGATAGCTGCGGCATACCGGTGGCTGGTGGAGGATTTCCCAGTCGGCCGCAGGGCGGATCCGGCCCAGATGATCAGCGTTCCGAATACCGAGTAAGGGAGACAATGGCGGAGCAGAGCGCGCTGTCCGTGAGTAATCTCGGCAAGCGCTACCGTAAGGTTTGGGCATTGCGTGACTGCACGCTGTCCATCCCGGTCGGCCGTACGGTCGCGTTGGTCGGACCCAACGGGGCGGGCAAGAGCACCTTCATGAACATGGTCGTCGGCTTGAGCAGGCCGACGACGGGCGATTTCGAGGTCTTCGGGTCCCGGATGCGGCAGGACGGACCCTCCCTGGCGCGCGTGGGGTTCCTGGCCCAGGACAAGCCGTTGTACGAGAGCTTCAAGGTCTCCGAGATGCTCACGTTCGGCCGTAAGCTCAATCCGAGCTGGGACCAGGCGTTGGCAGAGGATCGGCTGGCCCGGCTGAACATCCCGCTCGACCGCAAGGTGAAAGCGCTGTCAGGGGGCCAGCGGACCCAGGTCGCGTTGACGCTCGCGGTGGCCAAGCGTCCTGACCTGCTGGTGCTCGATGAGCCATTGGCTGATCTGGATCCCCTGGCCCGTGAGGAGCTGCTGCAGAATCTGGGCGAGGTGAGCGCCGACTCGGGCATCACGGTGATCTTTTCCTCGCACATCGTCGAGGACCTGGCCGACACGTGCGACTGGCTGGTCGTCCTCAACCGGGGACGCGTCCAGCTCAGCGGGGCGATCGACGACGTGCTGGCCGAGCATCGGTTGGTGACTGGACCGGTCGATCACGCCGGTCAGGTGGTCGCCGACATGGACGTCATCGCCGATCGCCGCCGGAGCGGGGAGGCGTCGCTGATCGTGCGTACGGCGGCCCCGGCGGTACCGGAGGGATGGCGGGTCGATCCGGTGGCCCTGGAGCCGCTGGTGCTGGGCTATCTGCGGCGGCCCGAATCGGGCCGCCCGGCCGAGAAGGCCACGCTGTCGGGGGGCCGTGCGTGACCTGGCTGGTGTTGCGGCAGGTACGCCCGCAGATCATCTTCATGGCCGTTCTGCTGACCGCGATGGGCGTGCTGCTGCTGGTGACGGGACTCGACGCGGCGAGCTACATCTCCGCGCACGCCGCGCGTGGCGTCTGTCCCGGCGCGGAGAACGTCTGCGAGGAGTTTCAGTGGGCCCTGAAAGCCCGCTACGGCCTGGTGTACTCGATCATCGGCGTCCTGCCGATGGTGGCGCACGTCCTGGTAGGGGCGTTCTGGGGCGGGCCGATGATCGCCCGCGAGGTCGAGCGGGGGACCAGCAAGCTGGCGTGGACGCAGTCGATCACCCTGCGGCAGTGGCTGAGCGCCAAGCTCGGCATCGCTTTCCTGATCATGCTGATCGGCGGGCTGGCGTTCTCCGGGATGGTCTCCTGGTGGCGGAGTGTAATTGACCAGGTCTATCCGGTGCGTTTCGCGGCCGTGGACGTCTTCAACATGACCGGCGTGTCCCCTGCCGCGTGGTGGATCTTCATGTTCGCCTTGGGGACGGCGGCCGGCGCCGTGTTCCGCCGTACACTCGCCGCGCTGGTAGTGGCCGTATCCGTAGGCCTGATCGTGCTGCCGGTGTTCGCATTCCTGCGGCCTTTCTACGCGGATCCGGTGCGCTCCGTGACCGCGGAGATGGACGCGTTCCCGCGAGATTTGCTGGTGGAAGGGATGTGGCTCCCGCCCGACGGCAAGGAGGTGGCACAGCCGACTTCGCCAAAGTGCCCCCTTTCTGCGTACGCGGATTCACTTGACCCCCGATATCTGCGGTGTCTGAAGGAGGAGGGCTATCGCTATGTCACCTACCACCATCCGAGCAGCCGGTACTGGGAATTTCAGTGGAAGGAAGCGGGCCTGCTCGGCGGTATGGCGGTTCTGCTGACCGCGGTGACGGTGGTTCGCACCCGGCAACTTCGAGCGGTGTGAGGGGATTTCGTGCTCTGGTTGGCATGGCGGCAGCATCGGGCGCATGTCCTGGTCTCCGTGGCTCTGCTCTTGGTGATGGCCGTCGTGTTGGCGGTCAACGCCTGGCAGGGCCGGGTATTGATCGCCGATCACGCGCCACCCGGATGTCCCGGACCCGGTGAGAGCTGCGCCGCCTTCGTCACTGAACTGACGGGACTGCGTGGCCGGATGAGCTTCTTCGTCGCCTTCGTTCCGTTCATAGCCGCGGCGTTGGCAGGGATGTTCTGGGGGGCACCCTTGGTGGCCCAGGAACTGGAACGCAAGACCGGGAAGCTGGCGTGGAGCCAGTCGGTGCCCGTCCGGCGCTGGCTGACGGTCCAGCTCGGCTGGGTCCTGGGCATGGTGACCGTGATAGGGCTTGCGCTGTCGGCCATGGTGAGCATGTGGCGGCAGGCGTATGCCGGATGGGGGGTCGACGACCCCGTTCTGCAACCGTTCTCCTTCGACGCCAGCGGCCTGCAGCCTGTCGGCTGGTGCCTGCTGGCCTGTGCGATTGGTGTGGTGGCGGGTCTGGTCACCCGCCGCCCCCTAGTGGCGATGGGTATCGTCATGGCCGCTGTGTTGCTGCTGATGTCGGTGGCCCATTCCGCTCGGCCGTATTATGTCGGTCCCGAGCGGATGATCAGCGCCGATGCCAAGGCGGTGCAGAAGGCGGGCGGGTTCCTCCTCAAACGCACGTGGCTTGATCCGAGCGGCAGCGAAACCGCTGTCGTTCCCGCGCACGTCTGTGCCGAGTCGCCCTCCCAGGGCCGGGACCTCGCCCGCCTGGAGCAGGAGGAGTGCCTCATCAAGCGAGGCTATAAATACGCCTTCGACTTTCAACCGGCGAGTCGATGGTGGACCTTCCAGGTGATCGAGTTCACGGTGTTCGTCGGGCTCATCGTGGTCATGCTGGGCTTTTCCCTGTGGCGAATCGGCCGTACCAACGTTTGACAGCCGCGGCGCCGGCGTGAGTGGCCGGCGCCACCAGCGATCCGATCTACGCGCTCGCATATGCCCAAATTATTGACAGGCTGAGTCAGGTTTAAGTAAATCATTTCGTTGGATTGCCGGATTCAGATTGGTGGACCGGACAGTCCGGGACAAGATCCACATTATTGCTAGGGCTGTTCTCGTCCTGTTAGCGTTACTGCGTCAATGGTTTTATGGCCATTGAAACCAGGGCTTATACGAGCATCGGAAGGGAGAAGAAATGACGATTACTGCGATTGGTTCTCGGGTTGGCGGCGGCGCGCTCCAGCAGCACCTCCACTCGGAGACCACTGCGGTGGCGGAGAAATGTGTCGGCCCGGGCTACAGTTGCACGTGGGATTCAGACTGCTGCAACGAGACCGTCTGCCTCAACTGCGACTGGTGGACGTGCGCGTACTGCTGAGAATAGCCTCTGAGTAGTCTTAGAATTCCGGTGTGATGGCCCGTTAGAAATGCCTAACGGGCCATCGTCACTGACGACCGCCCAGGCGGAAGAGGTGATGAAATGATCAGAGCTTTATGGGCATTCCGTGCGGCGATGCGATTTTTGGAGAAGAGCCGTTCCGCAAACGGCTCCTATTTGCTGACGGAGTGGCCGGAGGTCAAGAGGAGTCGTTTCCCGATGCGTGGGGATATCGGCAACACGGTGGCCGCGCTTCGGCTTGCCCAGCGCTGCTTCGTGGGGTTCCTCGATCCGATCGAGGACGCGCTCTACCTGACGGCGGGCCTGAGATTCGTAGGATTCGAAGCGACCTTTCACGTGGGCAGAGAGTCGTTTGCCGCGAATCCCCCTCCAGGCCTCCACGCCTGGGTTGAATGTGACGGCCGGGTGGTCAGCACATCTCTCCCGGTTAGGGAAGAATATGTTGAGGTCGCTGCGCTTCCATGAATAGTTCGCTAAATGTCGTCGAGTTCAGAGACGGCAGAATCAACGCTTCTCCCCTTATGCGGGAGGTGGGTATCCGCACTTCCGTCACCGACACCGGTTTCGAACTCAGCCTGGCGGGCCTTGAATCCTCTCCTGTTTATTATCGGGTAGGCATGGGCCGTCTTGAATGGTCGTGTGATCTTGCGGCGTTCGACGGTGGGGACGGCATACCCGTTCCGGACGCCGGGACGCTGCTGACCATGGCGGACGGATATCAGGTAGCTCCCGACTACAGCCCGATCCCCGGTGTCACGCGCCTGTCGATAGGCGCTGTGGTGCAGGTCGACAGAGCTGGCGTTACGGTGAGTAGACGGCAGCCCACGCTTCCGCAACCTCTGCCATTCCAGCAGGCGGTAACAGAGACGCTGGCACGTCTGGGCGACGATTTCGCCATCGCCTACAGCGGTGGGCTGTCCTCGTCCTTCCTCGCCTGTTGCGCGGCGAACGCGGGCCTCCAGCCTCGCTTGCTTCACGGCGTCATTCGCGGCCACCGGGAACTGACCCTTGCGCGCGGGATCGGCGGACTCGATCTGAAGGCGGTCGACGTCGATCTCGGAGAGCTGTTGGATCCCAACCTCATCACTGGGCACGAGCCGTTGCCTCCGATGCCGGAGATGGAGGCCCGGCGGCGCATGGTGGCTGCGCTGGAAGGCGCATTCGGCGGCACGGTGGTCACTGGAGCGCTCCTGAAAGATCTGATTTCGGCGCGGCTGGGCCAGGCTGAAGCGGGGGTCAACGACTGGCGGTTGCTGACGGCCGAGCCGTTCCATGTGCACGGGACGTTGCGGGGCTTGGCCACTGCTCGTGAACTGCTGAAGGACCAAATGGTCCACCGTCCCGGCGCGGGGACGGAGGACTCGCAACCGACCGGAGCGCCCCCGCCGCCCTCGCCGAAGCCCGTCGGGCTCCCGGGACTCACGACGAAGGCCGGTGACGCGCTCGCTTCCGCCCGCCGCGGCACCCTGGGCGTGTGGAAAGACCACCTGGATTTTCTCGACCCCGTACTTGGCCGGGCGATGACCGGGCTCGCCGAGCGCGGACCACTGGCCACTCCCGCGCTCAGCAATTCGGTGCTCTCCTCCGCCGCCGCCCTCGCGCCGGCGAAGCTGGCGAGAATTCGCAAAGGTGTACTGGTCAAACACCTGCCGATGAGGCAGGCGCTCAAGGCCCGCGGAATCGCGACCGTACGCGACGCGTCACCTGGATTCTGGATCAGAGCCGCCGCCGGCGCCTATCTCATCCGGGAACGCGAGAAGATAATCCGGCAGCTTGCGACGGATTGCGCCCTGGCCGACCTGGGGCTGGTCGATCCGCAGCGCGTTACGGCCGTGCTGCACGACGGGCGCGAATTGGCCAATCAGGTCATGCCCCTGCTGCGTCTTCTGTGGCTTGACCAATGGTTGAGGAAACGAGCATGAGCGCACGAGTAGCACCGCACATCATCGTGACGCCTCTCCCGCTCGGCGGCGCGATCATGATGGACAAACTGACGCTCGGGACCGCGGAGCTCGGCGAGGCCGAGATGGCACTGCTCCGGAACATTCTCGAAGGAGCCGAGCAGCCGCGGGGAGAACTCGTCGAGCAGATGCGCCACATCGGATGGCTGATCGTCGAGGAGGAATGACTGATGTCAGTAACCGACGTTGTGCTGGGCATCCTCGCGGGCCCCATGATGGTCGCCGGCCTGGCGAAGTTGGTCACTCCTGCGGAGAAGCTGCAGTGGCCGATACGCCATCCCATGCTGCGCGCCCCCCACGGACCGAAACTTGTGGGCGTCGCCGAACTCACCGTGGCCGCGATCGCGATCCTTGCGAGCGAGCATTGGGCGGTTGTCGCCGTCGCGGTGACCTATGTGTCGCTGGCCGTGGTCGCATTCTGGCTGCGTGGTCAGAAATGCGCCTGCTTCGGCGCCGCGCGCTTGGCGGCTGTGGGGCGGACCCATGTGTCCCTGAACGCGGTGGGGGCGGTCGTCGCCACGATGGTGGCCATTACTGGCAGCGCTGGGCCGTCCTCTGTGGTGGTGCGGCTCGGTGTCACCGCCGGCGCCGCCGTCGTCATATTCGGATTGATTCTGCTCCTCGATCGACGCCGTGAGACCACCGCGACGGCGGCACGACCGTGCGACGATCGCATCTACGGCGTGCGCCTGTATGGGGCTGATGACTGTCCAGCGTGCCAGGCCCTCAAGGAACTGATCGCGAAGATGGACCCGATCCGGCACAGGACGATCGAAATGGTCACCGTGGCCATGAGGGAGAAGCTCCCGGAGGAGGTGGACGGACTCGGCATCCCGTGCGCAGTTGGATTGGACGCCGAAGGCAATGTCGTTTGCGCGCCCGCCGAGGGAATCGGACCGGTCAAGCGGCTGATCGAGTCTGTGACGATTTCCGCGACGGCGGTGGCAAGTGACGGGTGATCTCAGTCAGACTCGGTCGCACCGGGAGATCGCTCCGGGAGGGCTGGCATGGGCCATCAACACCGTCCCCAGGTATCCGTCCATCGCCGAGCACAATCCCGCCTCCGTCACCTGGGACAGGCTGACCATCGATCCTGATCTCGGAGGCGCTCCCCCACCAAGGGGCCGTCCGGTGCGAGTCGAAGTTCGTGAGCTGGGACAGAGCAGAGGATGGGTACTCCCCGTTGAGGGAATGCTCGCCGCCACTCTCGCCTGGCACCCGGAACAGCCGCTGGTCGCCGGACTGGCGGTCCGCCGCCGGTGCGCCTATCCGTGGATAGCGAACTACCGGCTGGCGACGGTAGCGCATCACGAGAATGTGCGGGTGGTGACCTCGCTCGCGG
Source organism: Nonomuraea sp. NPDC059023 (assembly GCF_042740095.1). Lineage (NCBI taxonomy): Bacteria > Bacillati > Actinomycetota > Actinomycetes > Streptosporangiales > Streptosporangiaceae > Nonomuraea > Nonomuraea sp. NPDC059023. The sequence goes on from NZ_JBHYIO010000037.1 coordinate 24,396, forward strand.
GGCAAGGAAGCCCAATAGCGTGGGCAGGAGAGCGCCTGGTCGTCCTGGTCCCCGGTGAGCCCGCCGATGACGAGGCCCCGGCTTCGCTTGCTGCCCCGGCGATCTACGAGGCCTCCGGTCCGGGTGAGGTCACCTTCTCACCCGGACGCCGCGAACTGGAAGGACTGGCCGCCGCCCGCGTGGCGACATTCGATCCGGGGACGGAGCGGCTCACACCGGTGAGCCCGCCTCTGCTCGTTCGCCAATTGTCCCCCGCGCCCGGGGGCAACCACCTGATTGTCGAAGCCAGTGCCGGGGAAGGGCCAGACGGATTACTTTGGCGCCTCGGTTGTATGGAAGTAACGGGTCGCGCGCGAATGCGTCCTTTAGCCGAGGGGGCGCGATGGGCGGTCGACAGCGATGCCACCGCCTGGTGCGAGGACGACAAGGTTCGCGTTGCCGACCTGACCGGTGACCGGTGGTCCATTCCGGTGCGGCCCGACTCGCCTTGGTGGGTGGTGTGGCACGGCGACGAGCCGGCAGTCCTGTCCTCGCACGAGATCGGACTCCAGATGCACACCGCATCCGGGGATCGCCGCGAAACTTCCCTGCCTGAAGGAACGCGGATCCCGGCCGGTGCACGAGGACGGATGTCCGACGGGCGTTTCCTTATCGGCTGCCGAGGAGCGGACGGGGAAGTCGGATCGCTTGCCGTTGATCTCGATCCGTTCAAGGCACGGGCCAGGTGGGCACGCGATGACGTGGGTCCCTCGGCGAAGAACCGTTCCACCGCAGGAGGGGCGGGGCCGATCGTGGATATCCCCACCGGATTCGGCAACGCACAACTGACCATTCATTCCAAGAACAGTTCGGAAAAGGTGACTTTGCTCTGGGTTCGGGCGGGCCTGATCGGAGACGCGGAACTCGGCCAGGGCCCGCCACCGATTTCCTCCGGCTTTCGGGAGGCGACCCTTGACCTGCCTTTGCACTGGCCGTCCGATGCGACGGTGTCGATGGTGCATGACCAGATCACCAGTGCCGTGAGCGCTGCCGTGGACCGTTGCCAGTCAATGGTGACCGTTGGCGGACACAGTTTCGGCGCCACCCTAGCGCTCTACGCCCTGGCACATGTGCCAGGGATCGCCGGCGCGATAGCGCACAGCGGCTGCTACAACCGGACCCACACCCTGACCGGCTTTCACTTCGAGAGGCGCTCCTATTGGGATGCGCCCGACCTCTACCAGGCATTCAGCGCGCTGCATTTCGCCGACCGGCTGAAAGGCCCCGTGTTGATCGCGCACGGCCTCGCTGACGTCAATCCCAGCACCCCGCCCCAGCAGGCCATAGAGCTCTATCGCGCGATCGTGGCGGCGGGCGGCCACTCCCGCCTGATCCTGCTTCCCCATGAGGGCCATTCCTTCCGCTTCCGGGAGACCTACGAGGCGCTGGCCCGCGAGCAGGGTGACTGGCTGCGGAAAGCAGAGTTCTGAGTGCGGTCAGCGAATGCCCGGACGCCCAACCTGGCTCAGTCACTGCTGTTCGGTCTCCGGCTGTTGTGGGAGGCCGACCCGAAGGGAACCGCCGGCTTGGCCGTTCTCCAGTTGGTGTCGGCGGTCGGGTTGGCGAGTGTCCTGGTGCTCGTACGGTCATCGTTAACCGCCCTGGAGACGGCGGGCGGGAGCGGCTTTCGGGCCGCGAGCATCCCCGCGGCCCTCGCGATCGTCGTGCTGGGCTCGGCCGCCGGAATGGTGCGCGCCGTGAGCACCCGCATTCAGCGCATGGTGACCGTGAAGGTGGACCGGCACGCCACAGCCATCGTCCTGCGCTCCGCCATGCAGGCCGAACTGTCGGAATTCGAGGATTCGGCGTTTCACGACCGGCTGCAACGCGCGGTGTTCGCCTCTCGCGGCAGACTGGCCATGCTCGTCACCGCGACAGTCGCCATTGGCCAGGCCGTACTGGCTGCCGTCGCCGTCACGGGCACGTTCATGTCGATGGCATGGTGGCTGCTGCCGGTCGCCGCGGTGAGCGCCCTACCTGTCCTCAAAGCCGCGCGCGACGACCGGAACTCCCGCCACGAACTGCATCACGCCCTGTCGGAGAACCGGCGCAGGCGCGAATACCTGGAGCGGCTGCTGACCGGCCGGGACGAGGCCAAGGAGATTCGCGCTCTGCGACTCGGGCAAGTCCTGCACGATCGCTGGGACGCCGCGTATCGACAGGAGATCCACGGCCACTCCGCAACCAACCGGCGCTACATGTGGGGCAGCCTGCGCGCCCGGGTGGCTGCGGACGGGTTGGTCCTGGCCGTTGTCGGCGGAGGCATCTGGCTGGTGGCCGCCTCCGTCCTCGACCTGGCGACCGTCGCCGCCGCGCTGATGGGACTGTGGTTCTTGTCGACTCGCGCGCAGATGCTCGGCGGCTTGCTGAGCGGGATCGGCGAATCCATTCTCTATCTGGAGGACCTCCGCGCCTTCACCGCGGTCTCGCCCCGGGAAACCGCTCACCCCCGGATGGCGATGGGAACCGTACAGGCCGACCAGGTCTCCTTCGCCTACCCCGGAACTGATCGGCCGGTGCTTCGCGACGTGACGGTCACGGTCAAGCCGGGCGAGGTTATCGCTCTCGTCGGGGCGAACGGCTCGGGGAAGACAACGCTGGCGAAGATCTTCGCCGGTCTGTATCAGCCGGACCACGGCTCCGTTCTGCTTGACGGCACGCCTGTCACCGACACTCGGACGCTGCGTGATCTGTCGGCGGTCGTCTTCCAGGATTTCGTCCGCTACAAACTCCCCGCCATCGACAACGTGACCTTCGGTCAGCCGGACGCGCCCGTGGACACGGACCGCGCACAGCGAGCCTTGGCCCAGGCGGGGGCCGACGCGTTTGTCGCCTCGCTGCCAGCCGGGGCTCAGACCATCCTGGGCAAGGAGTTCGCCAATGGCGCGGACCTGTCGGGGGGCCAATGGCAACGGCTGGCGATCGCCCGTACCTTCTACCGGGACGCGCCCTTCATCATCCTCGACGAGCCCACGGCAGCACTCGATCCGAAGGCCGAGGACGATCTCTTCGCCCGCGTCAAGAACCTGTTCGCCGACAGAGCCGTCTTGATGATCTCTCACCGCTTCTCCAGCGTCCGACACGCGGACCGGATCTACGTCATGGAGGAGGGCAGCGTGACCGAGGAAGGCACCCACGAGTCGCTAATGGCCAGACGTGGTACGTATGCTCAACTGTTCACCATCCAGGCGCGGCCCTATCGTTAGCCTTTCGGTCCGCGGCGCGCGGAACATGGCGGCACCGGGGGTCGTCAAAGGCTTGGCCGAGGCGTTTAGATGCCGGGAGGCTGATATCACCTGGGCCACACGACGACCTCACCGACCGCCTTCACCTACGCCCGCGCTTGACGACGAGGCTCCACTCTCCCGAAACGGTCGGCCACCCGAGCGAACAGCGCGTCCAGCCCGCCTGTAGATCATCGGCAGTCACCACATCACGCCCGCCACCCATAAGTTACGAAGTCAGGTTGTACTAGACCTCTAGCTTGGATCTTCCGTCAAGTCGGTGGAGCGTGCCAGCGCGTCACGGCCCTCTTGGCCGATGCCGTAGTGGCAAAAGAGCGGCAGGTCGAACAGATTCGCCGGGGACCGGACATGCTCCGGCCGCCTCTCCAGATCAGTGAGGGGCACCCGCTTTACGAAGACCGGGCTTCCGGCGACCTCCAGTAGCGCCGACTCCCCACCGATGCCCGATCCCGTCGGCACGGCCGTGTCCACGAGCTCGCGCAGGGCGCGGTCACTGTGCTGCGCCAGGGATGTGGAGACGGCACCTGGGGCGGCCAGCCGCGCACCGCGCGACATGCCAGGGCACTTAACTACGGCTTCCACCTGGACGCCGACCTCGATTCTGCACTGGCCGAGCAGCCGCGGCGCTCCTGTTAGGAGCCGATGGGCTGCAGTACTGCCGTAGTGGGGGGCTCGCGCAGCATGTTGGTAGCCTCGGCCATGCCGGGCGCCGCTTCGGCCATGTGCAGGTGGAAGGCCGAGGCGCTTTCCCACTCCTGCACCGAGTAGAAGGCGCCCGGATCTGTCGCATGCGCGAAGATGCGCGCGCTGAGGAAGCCCGGTTTGGCCGAAGTCTGGATGGCGTGCACCAGCGCGTCACGCGCCTCACGCTCCCGCCCGTCCTTGGCGTGGATCTCGATCAGGACCGTCACCGCGTCGTTCATCGTCCTCACTCACCCTCTGTGTCCGATTTAAGAAGCGGGATCGCTTCTTAAATCACACCCTACGGCACCGTCGTAAGATGTGTGCGTGCATCTTATGGAGGTTGCCATGCGACGACGGCGCGGCGCCCGGCTGGAGGCGGCCCTGCTCGAGGCCGCGTGGGCGGAGCTCACCGAACGCGGTTACGCCACCTTCACGCTGGAAGCCGTGGCACGCCGGGCCGCCACGAGCACTCCGGTGATCTATCGGCGCTGGGCGAACAAGCACCTCATGGTCGAGGCCGCCCTCATGTACGCCAGCTCCGCCCAGCCCCTCGACACCCCGGACACGGGGACACTGCGCGGAGATCTCTTGGCGATCATGAGGGCGGCCAACGAGACGCGTCTCGATCTCATCGCCGCGATGACGGCGGTCCTCGGCACCTACTTCGACGAGACGCACACCAGTCCGGCGCAACTTCGACAGCAGATCCTCGCTGGTGAGCCTTCGGCCGCCGACGTCATCTTTCAGCGGGCGATCGACCGTGGCGAGGCGTGCGCCGAACGCCTCACACCCCGGCTCAGGAGGCTCGCTTTCGACCTGTACCGCCACGAGGCCCTCACGACGTTGCGACCCCTGCCCGACGATGTCATCGAGGAGATCCTGGATGACATCGTCCTGCCTCTCGTACGGGATGCTTGACGGCAGTTCCCGGAGGTGGAGTACCGCTGCCGGCTGACTTGCGATGACGTAGGCGAAGCCGGGCCGCGTGACCGTTGTTGGGCTCGGCGATCCTTGAGGCCATCGTGCAGGCCCGGCTACGCCGGCATGGTGTACGGGGGAAGGGGCCGGTGCTCAGGCATGTTCGTCGGCCCGCGCGACGAGGTGCGTGCTCCGGTCATCGAGTTCTTCGACCATGGCGGCAGGCGGTTCGAATTCTCTCTGCTGCGTTTCGATCTCGACGTCAACGCCGCGGCGCTCGGTCACCACACCGCCGTACCGGCCATCGCGAGAGCGCCTTCTGCGCCGCGACCACCGGACCGACGAACCTGCTGATCTCGGCCGTCTGCCGCGACCTCCACCGATACCTCACCCAAGCAGCATCGGCTGATCGCGTAGCTCGGCATTGGTGGATGAATTCGGTCCTCGAAGGATCTACGGAGAGGGGTCAGGCCAGTCCGCCGGTGACCATCAGTCTGGGGGTCGCCGCGTGCGCGTCGATCGTGGCCACGACGGCTGGGGAGGCGAGCCTGTCGAAGGCTCCGGCTTTCCGCAGCGCGCCCAAGCCGCGAGGTTCCGCGATGGTCCACGTGTCGGGCCGTTCGCGAGAGATGCCGTGCTTGCGTGCGAGCTCGGACCACAGGGCCTGCGCCATGTCATCGGCGGCATCGGCGAAGGCGCGGTCGAGGCGGGCATAGCCATGTTCGTCGAAATGCGCTCGCAGGTCGCCGGTCATGGATCGCCTTCCGGTCGAGACCGTCGAGCGCGGCGGCGGGCAGGCTCCCATGCCGACTCGACGGTCGGTCATGTGCGCTCAACCTAGCTCAGATGAGAACAGACGTCGGGGTGTGCGGACGATCCGGCGGATTGCTCTTGCCCGAAAAGGCACACCAGCCCGTCACTGACCCCGATCGAGGGCGGCGGTCCCGGTGGGTCATTGGAGGCGAGCCGGTTGGGTCAACCTCTGGTCCGCAGGGATCAGATTGCGGCGGCGCGCTTGTCCCGGCACTGGCTGCGCGCGGTACTGGGGTGAACGGGGCAAAGGAGCGCATCATGGCGGACCTGTCGACGGTTGCTTTAGCCTGCGCCGGCATCGGGCTGGTGCTGATCAGGTTCAGAAGGCGCGGCATCGGGGTGCGGCTGCTGTTCGCGATGTCGATAGGCGCATGGGTGCTGGTGGCGGGCGGCGGGATGTGGGGGGTCAGTGGCGCCTTCGCGCAGCGCGTCGCGGCAGCGGATCCGTGTACGGCCGGCGCGCCGGTCAGGACGTTCGACATCTCCTTGATCAACCTTCCGCTCTTCCTGAATCGCTTCGGGGACGTCGTTCCCGAAGGGCGCATGTACGTCTTGGACGAGAACATCGCGGCGGTGCGGGCGAACTTCAAGAAGGCGGCCGATCCGTTCAGCCAGCGGGATCTGGTCGAGCCGCTGACCATCCGGGTGAACCACGGCGACTGCGTGTCGATCAGGTTCATGAACAGGCTGGGGGAGCCGGCGCCGGACCTGGAGTTCGACCTGGGAGAGTCGGTGTTCAAGCTGCCCGGTGAGACGGTGGTCGCCACACCGGGGGCGGTCACCCCGGCCAAGCGTCAGTTCGCACCGGCCAGGTCCGCGCGCAAGGTGCAGTTCGACACGACCGCGGCGCCGTACGCCTCGATGCACTTCGATGGGCTGAAGTATGACGTCGCCACGTCGGACGGCACGGCGGTCGGCAACAATCCGGCGTCCACCACGGCGCCCGGCGCCTCCACGACCTATCGGCTGTTCGCCGACGCGGAGGGGGAGTTCCAGTTCAAGGACGGCGCCGACATGAGCTCCGTGCAGACCGGGGCGGGCAACTTCATCGGGTCGCACGCCTTCGGGGCCTTCGGCGCGATCATGGTGGAACCGGCCGGTACCACCTGGGTGGACTCTTCGACGGGCCAGCCGCTGAAGTCGGGCACCCGGGCGATCATTCAGAACCCGGCGGGCAAGGACTTTCGCGAGCAGGTCGTGTTCATGCACGACGAAGTGGAGGCGCAGCCCGGCATTCTGACGCGGCTGTGCCGTACCGGAGAAGACGAGGAGGACCGCGCGAGCGGTGAGTGCGTGGAACCGAGCGCGGCCGAACTGGCCAAGCTGAAGGCGGGCACGCTGCCGGGACTGTCGGGCGGCGACGCCGACGCGCTGGTGCAGGGCGAGGTGCCGGTCAAGATGGAGTGGTTCGCCTTCAACTACCGGGCCGAGCCGGGGTTCAACCGCGAGGAGGTGGGCTGCCCGGCCGCGACGCGGGCGGGACAGGGGTTCAACGCGGCGGAGTGCGTGGGCGAGGAGACGAGCCTGTCGTCGTGGGCCTTCGGCGATCCTGGCGGTGGCGACCTGGTGTTTCCCAGCTATCGGGGTGAGCCGACCCAGTTCCGGCTGATCCATCCGGCGGAGTTCGAGACCCACACTTTCCACCAGCACGTGAACCGGTGGCCGTTCGACCCGAAGGACGAGGGCGGGCTGGAGGAGGTCAGCAAGCCCACGCACCACACCTCGGTGAGCAACGCCCTGGACGTGCAGGCGGTGAGCCCGGGTTCCCACTACTCGCTGATCATGGAGGGCGGGACCGGCAGCGCCCATGACGACAAGAAGGCGACCTTCGGCGACATCATTTTCCACTGCCATCTCTATCCGCACTTCGCCAACGGCATGTGGGGGTTGAACCGCACCTTCGACAAACTCGAGGACGGTACGCGGCGCAATCCCGACACCACCCTGGTGCCCAAGCTCATTCCGCTGGCCGACCATGCGGCTCCGCCCGCGCCGACCGCGGACCAGCCCGGCTTCCCGCATTTCATTCCCGGCGCGTTCGGTTACAAGAGCCCGAAAGCGCCGCTGGCCGTCGCGGAACGGCGGACCGGGGCGGTGTTCGCGCCCACTCCCGCGGAGATTCGCGCCGCCGACGTCCGAGGTCAGGTGCCGGGCGGCTTCTTCCAAAACCCCTGCCCGGCCACCAGATCGGATGGCCAGCCCATTCCCACCAAGACGTTCTACGTGTCCGCGATCGAGATCAAGCAGGTCTACAACCCGAAGCTCAACTGGAACAATCCACAGAGCCGCGTCTACGTCGGCGGCAGCACCGCGGCGGAGCGAGATACGAAAGTCGCCGAGGTGCGGAACGGCAAGAAACCCGAACCCTTCTCACCCTTGCTGAACGTCGGCGACTGCGTCGTCTACCACTTACGCAACGACCTTCCCGAGCAGTTCGGCGGCACCGTCTTCGACCGGCGGCAGATCACCAACGAGGTCGGCATTCACCAGCACATGGTCCAGTTCGACGTGCTGTCCTCCGACGGAGCCGCCAACGGCTGGAACTACGACCAGGGGGCCGACGCCACCGGACCCAACCGTGAATACACCTATCGCGACTTCGTGCACGCCGACACCGCGACGAACTCCTTCCACGATCACTTCTTTCCGAACGTGCACCAGGACAACGGCCTGTTCGGCGGCGCCACCATCCATCCGCCCGGCTGCACCTTCCGCGACCCGACGACCGACGCGGTGGTGTCGATCGGCACCATCGTGGACGTCCACTGCGCTCCGGGCGCCACCGATTACCACGGCAGACCGGCCGACGGCGAGGACTACCGGAACGTGGCGTTGTTCGTCGAGGACCACGTCCCCATGTTCAAACCCGCGGACGCCGCCGATCCGAACGACGACCGGTTCGGCACGCCGGAAGGAGTGCCGATCTACCCCGCGAAATTCCCCTCAAGCAACGACGACCAGGGCGTGATGGGGGTCAACTACCGGCTGGAGCCGTTCGAGGCGCGCCGGAACTCCGACATGGCCAACATGTTCAGCTCCATCAGCCACGGAAATCCCAACACGCCGATTCCCCGCGCGTTCGAAGGCGACCGGGTCAAATGGCGGTTGTTCCAGCTGAGCCAGGAGGAGTCGCACGGCTTCAACCTGGAGCGCTTCCGCTGGAAACAGGAGCCCAACGATCCGAATTCGCCGTGGGTCCAGGCCCAGCACATCAGCGTGCTCGAGTACTTCGACGTGAAACTCGACATGGGCTATGAGATGTACTGGCCGGGAAACCCCGGCGAACACCGAAATTACCTCTACGACTACGGCGGCTCCGACGACTGGTTCCTCGGCACCTGGGGAGAACTCGTCGTCTACGGGTGCCGTGAGGGATTCGAGCCGCCCACCGGGCGGCTGGCCTGGCTCCCGGACAACATGCCGCGGCACATCTGCGCGGGCCCGCAGCCGGAGAAGGCCGGACCGAAGATCCCCATCCCCGGCCTCAACAACCCGTGTCCGCACCTGCCCGACGAGACGATCACGGTGCCGATCAAGCGGTTCACGGTGGTGGCGTTCAACAAGGACCTCACCTACAACGCCGCGGGCGACCACGATCCGAACGGCGCGATGTACGCGCTGGAAGAGGACGTGGCGGCGATCAAGGCGGGCACGAAGAAGGCCGAGCCGCTGATCCTGCGGGCCAACGCCGGCGACTGCATGGAGATCACCCTGAAGAACCAGCTGGAACCGGCCAAGATGGCACCCCACTGCTTCGAGGGCACCGAACCCGGCCAGCTCGGTTTCCGCGATCCCAGCGAAGGCGGACTGACGCTGCCGGGCTGCCTGGACCAGCCGCCGAAGAACGAGCACAACGTGCCGGGGTTCAAACCGCTCCCGGTCAGCTCCCGCGTCGGCCTGCGCTCGGCCATGGCCGACAGCCATGTGGACAGCTCAGGCTCCAACGTCGGCACCAACTACCCTGATACCACGGTCGCCCCGGGCGGGTCGATCTTCTACCGGTGGTACGCGCCGGAGGAGGACGGCTCCACCGGCCTCGGCATCCTCCAGGACTACGCCGACCCGCTCAACCACGGACATCACGGCCTCTACGCCGGCCTGGTGATCGAGCCGAAGGGATCGACCTACCTCGACCCGAAGACCGGCGCCGCCCTGAAGAGCGGCACGGACGCGGTGATCGTGGACCCGAACGGCAAGGACTTCCGCGAGCACGTGGTCCTCATGAACAGCGATCTGTCGCTGGTACGCAAGAACACCAACCACCCGGTGCCCGACAACTACGACATGGCGCTCACCCCGAGCCACGAGGCCGACGACCCGGAGGATCAGGGCGAGTTCGCGATCAACTACAGCAACGAACCCTGGAGCCACCGATACACCCGTAATCAGGACCTGGCCAAGATCTTCTCCTCGCAGGTCCACGGCGAACCGGCCACGCCGCTCTTCCGCGCGTACGGGAAGGACCCGGTGCGTTTCCGCGTCGGACAGGCGGTCGGTGACCCGCGATCGACCGGCTTCACGCTGCACGGTCACAAGTGGCGGCGTGCCCCGGACGACCCGCAGTCGCAGCTGGTCGCCTTCCAGGGCCAGTTCAACCCGGGCGTGGTCCACAACATCCACCTCGATCCCGCGGTGACCGGCGGCGCCGGCGGACCGGACGGCACACCGGGCGACTACCTCTACCGGTCCAGCACGCTCGCCCGCCATCTCACCGGCGGCCAATGGGGCATCTTCCGGGTGCTCGTCGCGAAACAGGCCGACCTCATCGAGCTGCCCGACCGTGGAGGAGCACGCAGATGACGTTCCGTCATGGCTTCATGTACGGCACGGCCGCCGGGCTGACCGCGGCCCTGGTAATAGCGTTGATCGCCTTCTTCGTCACCGATCCGGTCCCGGCGGCCTCCGCCGGCGAGCAGACCCGTCCCCCGGCCGCGCCGTCGGCCGGGGCGGGCCTGCCCGTGGGCATCGACGTCAAAGCCCGTCACCGCGGCAACCTCGAGGTCGAGGTGACGGCCAGGGTCAGCACCAAGACCTACGACCCGCTGTCACGGGCGAGCGTGGTCATGTACGCGGACATGGTCGCGATGCCGATGGCGCACCGCCTGGGCCCGATCCCGATGAAGGAGGTGGCGGGCAAACCCGGCCAGTACGCGGCGGAGGCCCGGGTGCCGATGGCCGGCGAGTACGACATCCAGATCAGCGTCCAGCGCCCGCTTCCCGGGGAGGCGCACACCAGGCTCGACGTGGGCGCGGGCTGAGCCGTTCGTCGGCGTGCCCGGCCCCGGCGGCGGGCTGTCAGAGGAGTCCGGCCTTGGCCGCGGCGAACAGCGCGCTGGCCCGGTCGGTCGCGTCGAGCTTGGACAGGATCGGTTTGAGATTGCGCTTGAGCGTCGAAGGGCTGATCGCCAGCCGGCGGGCGATCTCGTCGTTGCGCAGCCCTTTGGCGACCAGCCGCAGAATGCGCAGTTCGTGCGCGGTCAGCGCGGGGATGGGCCCGGTCGGCTCGCGGAAGAGCGGACCGCTCGCGGTCGAGCTGATCACGACGTCACCCGCGTTGATCGCCTGCAGCCCGCGTAACAGCCCGTGGGGATCGGCGTCGCTGGAGAACAACCCGCTCACCCCCAGCCGCATCACCTCCCTGGCGCCCGCCGAGTCGATGATGTCCACCACCAGCATGATTTTCACCGAGGGCGCACTCTCACGCAGCCGCCGGACGGCCTGGATCAGGGCAGGGTCCAGCGTGCGCACGTCAAGGACGGCGATGTCGGGCGCACGCCCATCGATGGCGTGCCCGAGTTCGTCGAACCTGCGTACCACGGCGAGCACGGAAATGCTCGACGAGACCTGCCGTAGCAGCATCCTGAACCCGCGACCTGAAGTCGCGAACCTTCGACCATGGCCACGACGCGGATCACATCACTCGTCTGCCCCCAAGACAGAATGACGCCGGCATTTTTATCTGCCCTTTACCAATGAGGTTACCCAAAGACCGCCCGATGGGGGATCTTGCCCGTCTTTGGAGCCGATCGTTCGATGGGTGCCGAACATTCGTGCACCGCGTGGACGCAGGAGATGCCCGGTTCAGGTCTCAGGCGGTGACCCGGTCTCGCCTGCGCTTGGCGAAGCGTAGGTAGAGCGACGGGGTGACGAAGAGGTTGAGCAGGGTGGAGGTGAACAATCCGCCCAGCACGACGACGGCCAGCGGGTGTTCGATCTCGTGCCCGGGGATGTCCCCCATGATGACGAGCGGCAGCACCGCCAGCCCGGCGGCGAGCGCGGTCATGAGGATCGGCGACAGCCGTTCACGCGCGCCCCACAGATCGGGCTCGGCATGCAGGTGCGCGCAGACGTCCGCCTCCGGCCCTGGCACCACGGCGCACGGGACATCGCCGTGCGACAGTGGTACCGGTTCGGCCTGCGGCTTCATCGTGGAGCTGTTCGGATGATCACGTTGGCGGCGTGGTCGATGTCCTGCGGCGTGAGGTCCGCTCGTGCGGACAGCCGCAACCGGGAGATCCCGTCAGGGACCGAGGGCGGGCGAAAGCAGCCGACCATGATTCCGGCGTCCCGGCAGGCGGCGGCCCAGCGCACGGCGGCGTCGGCGTTCTCGGCGCGTACGGACAAGACGCATGCCTCGGGCCGTGGCGTGTCCAGCCCCGCCGAGGCGAGCCTCGCGTGCAGCTCTCGTGCGCTGTTTCTGGCCTTGGACGGGCGGGCGGGTTCGCGGCGCAGCAGACGGAGCCCCTCCAACGCGGCTGCGGTCGGCGCGGGGGCGAGGCCGGTGTCGAAGATGAACGTCCTGGCGGTGTTGATCAGGTGGTCGATGACACGGGCCGGGCCCAGCACCGCTCCACCTTGGCTGCCCAGCGCTTTGGACAGCGTGATCGTACAGACGATGTCAGGTGCGTCGGCGAGCCCCGCCGCGGCCACCGCGCCACGCCCGCCCGTCCCCAGCACGCCGAATCCGTGCGCGTCGTCCACGATGACAGCAGCTCCGGCCGCACGTCCGGCCTCGGCCAGGTCGGTCAGCGGCATGGCATCGCCGTCCACGGAGAAGACCGATTCGGTCAACACGACGGCGCGGCCATCATGGTTGTCGAGGGCCTTGGCCGCCGCGGCGGGGTCGGCGTGGGGGACGACGACGGTTTCCGCGCGCGACAGCCGGCACCCGTCGATCAGCGACGCGTGGTTGTGGCGGTCGGCGGCGATCAAGACTCCTGGGCCGGTCAGGGCGGTGACGGCGGCCAGGTTCGCCGCGTATCCGGAGGAGAAGACCAGCGCCGCCTCGAAGCCGGTGAAGCCGGCGAGCTCCGCTTCCAGCGCGGTGTGCAGTTCGGTCGTTCCTGTGACGAGCCGCGAGCCTGTGGCCCCGGCTCCCCAGCGCGTGGCCGCCTCGGCGGCGGCGCGCGTGACGTCCGGGTGCCTGGCCAGGCCCAGATAGTCGTTGGAGGCCAGATCAAGCAGCGCCGAGTCGGCGGGCCGTGGGCGTAGGGCGCGGACCAGACCGGCTCGGCGGCGCTGTTCGGTCTGTGCGTCGATCCAGTCGAACGGGTTGGGGCGCATGGCCACGGAATCTAACCCGGGAACGAGCGAGGCCGCGGTAAGGCCGTTCTACAAGATTCCCCGAACGACCTTGTCCGGATCGCCCATCGGGCGCCGCCGGCGGCCTGGCGGAGGATCGAGGCATGGAACTGCTGAGCACGCTGGTGGACAAGGGGCTGCGCGGGCAGACGCCGACGCGTGAGGAGGCCCTGGCCGTACTGACGACCTCCGACGACGAACTGCTCGATGTGGTGGCCGCGGCCGGGAAAGTGCGGCGGAAGTGGTTCGGCCGCCGGGTCAAGCTCAACTATCTCGTCAACCTGAAGTCGGGCCTGTGTCCCGAGGACTGCTCGTACTGCTCGCAGCGGCTGGGCTCGAAGGCCGAGATCCTCACCTACACCTGGCTAAAGCCGCACGAGGCCGCCGCCGCGGCCGAGGCGGGGACGAAAGGCGGCGCCAAGCGTGTATGCCTGGTGGCCAGCGGGCGCGGCCCCACCGACCGGGACGTCGAGCGGGTCGCCGGCACCATCGAGGCGATCAAGGAGCGCAGTCCCGACGTGGAGATCTGCGCCTGCCTCGGGCTGCTGTCGCACCAGCAGGCCGCGCGGCTGCGCGAGGCGGGCGTCCACGCCTACAACCACAACCTCAACACCTCCGAGGAGGAGTACGGCAAGATCTGCACCACGCACGGATTCGCCGACCGCGTGGACACGGTACGGCGTACCCGCGAGGCGGGCATGTCGGCCTGCTCCGGCCTGATCGCCGGGATGGGTGAGGCCGACGCCGACCTGGTGGACGTGGTCTTCGCCCTGCGGGAACTCGACGTTGACTCGGTGCCGGTGAACTTCCTGATCCCCTTCCAGGGAACTCCGCTGTCACAGACGTGGGAGCTCACCCCGCAGCGATGCCTGCGGATCCTGGCGATGGTGCGCTTCGTCTGCCCCGACGTGGAGGTACGCCTCGCCGGGGGCAGGGAGATACACCTGCGCGGCCTGCAACCCCTGGCCCTGCACCTCGTCAACTCGATCTTCCTCGGCGACTATCTGACCAGCGAGGGACAGTCCGGCAAGGCCGACCTGGAGATGATCAAGGACGCGGGCTTCGAGGTCGAGGAACCCGGGTCCGGGACGCTGCCCGAGCACCGCCGTACGCCCGAGTCCGCACGCACCGACCTGGTGGCGTTGCGCCGCCGCGGTGCCGGCACCGACCTGGCGCCCAATGCGTGACCCCCGGCACGTCTCGCGGCTGCTGGAGCTGGACCGGGCACACGTGTGGCACCCCTACGCGCCGATGCCGGGCCGTGAAACTCCGCTGCTGGTGGAATCGGCCTCCGGGGTACGCCTGCGGCTGGCCGAGCCGGTCGAGGGCCGGACGGAGCTGGTGGACGCGATGTCCTCCTGGTGGACCGCCATCCACGGGTACGGGCACCCCGTCCTGGACGCCGCGGTACGCGACCAGGTGAGCCGGATGAGTCACGTCATGTTCGGCGGTCTCACCCACGAACCCGCGATCCGCCTGGCCACCCGCCTCGCGGAGATCACCCCGGATTCGCTGGAACACGTCTTCCTGGTCGACTCGGGCTCGGTCGCGGTCGAGGTGGCGGTCAAGATGTGCCTGCAGTACTGGCGCTCGCTCGGCCACCCGGACAAGCGGCGGTTGCTGACCTGGCGCGGCGGCTACCACGGCGACACCTTCCAGCCGATGTCCGTGTGCGACCCCGAGGGCGGCATGCACTCCTTGTGGACCGGCGTGCTGCCGCGGCAGATCTTCGCCGACGCCCCGCCCTCGGGCTTCGACGCCGCGCCCGACCCCGCCTACACCGCGCACCTGGCCGAGCTGATCGAACGGCACGCGCACGAGGTGGCGGCCGTCATCGTCGAACCGGTGGTGCAGAACGCGGGCGGCATGCGCTTCCTGTCACCCGGCTACCTGCGCGTTCTGCGCGAGCTGTGCGACGAGCACCGGGTCCTTCTCGTGTTCGACGAGATCGCCACCGGCTTCGGCAGGACCGGCGCGCTGTTCGCCGCCGATCACGAGGGCGTCGCCCCGGACGTGATGTGCCTGGGCAAGGCGCTCACCGGCGGCTACCTCAGCATGGCGGCCACCGTGTGCACGCCGGAGGTGGCGTACGGCATCGGCCGCGGCGACTTCCCCGTGCTCGCCCACGGCCCCACGTACATGGGCAATCCGCTCGCCGCTGCCGTCGCGGGGGCATCGCTGGACCTCCTGATGGACGACGGGTGGGAGCGCCAGGTCAAGCGGATCGAGACGGGACTGCGGTCCGGGCTGGCCGGCGCGCGCGGTCTGGGCGGGGTGCGCGACGTCCGCGTGCTCGGGGCCATCGGCGTCATCCAGCTCGACCACGACGTCGACAGGGTCGCCGCCACCCGCGCCGCCGCGCGTCACGGCGTGTGGATACGTCCCTTCAGGGATCTCGTCTACACGATGCCGCCGTACGTCATCGACGACGCCGACCTCGCTCGCGTCACCACCGCGATGGTCGCCGCCGCCGCGGCCGGCTGACCAGGGAGAGCGTCCGCATGCGTGTTCTGATCATCACCGGTACCGGCACGGAGATCGGCAAGACCGTGGTCACCGCGGCCGTCGCGGCGCTGGCGGTCGCTTCGGGCCGCCGCGTCGCCGTGCTGAAACCGGCTCAGACCGGTCTGGCCCCCGGCGAGCCGTGCGACGTGGACGAGGTCGCCCGGCTGGCCGGTCCCGTCACCCGCAGCGAACTGGCCCGCTACCCCGAGCCGCTCGCGCCGGCCACCGCCGCCCGAAGGAGCGGCCTCGCTCCGGTACGCCCCCGCCGGGCCGCGGAGGAGGCCGCCCGGCTCGCGGACGGCCATGACCTCGTCCTGGTCGAAGGCGCGGGCGGGCTTCTTGTGCGCTACGACCCGGACGGCGGCACCATCGCCGACGTCCCCGCCGCGCTGCGCGGCCTCGGCGTGGACGTCTCCGTCCTGCTCGTCACCACCGCCGGGCTGGGCACCCTCAACACCACCGCGCTGACCGCGGAGGCGCTGCGCACCCGTGGCCTCCCTCTGGACGGCCTGGTCATCGGCAGCTGGCCCACCGCCCCCGACCTGGCCACCCGCTGCAACCTGACCGATCTGCCGGCCGTAGCGAACGCACCTCTCCTGGGGGCCCTGCCAGAACGCAGCGCGAAACACGACCGCGAAGCGTTCCTCTCCACGGCCCGCGCCTGCCTCGCCCCGGAACTCGGCGGCACGTGGAGCCACCCCGAATTCCTTGCCCGACATCTGCTCGTCCGGCGGGAGTCGTGCGGTCAGGCGGCGACCGGCAGGTAGGAGAAGCCGCGGATCGACGCCGACGATCGCCGTCGTGGCTCGCCCGTCCGACGCAGCCGGGGCAGCCGGTCGGCGAGAGCCCGCAGGGCGATCTCTCCTTCGATACGGGCGAGCTGAGCCCCCAGGCAGTAGTGGACCCCGCTGGAGAAGGCGAAGTGCTCGGGGCCGCCGGTACGCGTGATGTCGAACGTGTCCGGTTCGGCGTAGACCTCCGGATCGCGGTTGGCCGCGGCCAGGATCGTCAGCACCTGCGTGTCCTTGCGCAGCACCCTGCCGCCCAGCTCAACGTCATCCTGGGCGACGCGCCCGGTGACCGGCACGGGCGGGTCGTACCGGAGGATCTCCTCCACCGTCCCGGCCGCCAGTTCCGGGTTCTCCCGCAGTGTCCGCCACTGTTCCGGACGGCGCGCGAGCTGGTACACGCCGTTGCCGATCAGGTTCACCGTCGTCTCGAATCCGGCGATGAGCAGCAGCAGGCAGGTGGAGATCACCTCTCCGACGGTGACCTGCTCGCCGTCGACGGCGTTGACCAGCACACTGATCACGTCGCCGCCCGGCTCTCGCCTGCGCTCGTTCATCAGCTCGGTGAACAGCTGGGTCATCGCCGCAAGGGCCGCTTCCCACTCGGCCCACTGGCGCGCGGTCAGCTGCCCGTCCAGCGCCAGCCCGGTGAGCGTGCCGTAACGGGCGAACTCCCCGCGCCGGTTCTCGGGGATGCCGAGCAGCTCGCTGATCACCGTGATCGGCAACGGCGTCGCGAACTCCCCGATCAGGTCGAACGGCCCGCCATCGATCCGGTCCAGCAGGCGCGCCGTGGCCTCTTCTATCCGGGGCCGGTACTCATTGATCAGCTTGGGGCGGAAGGCGGGCGCGACCAGGCGCCGCAGCCGGCTGTGGTCCGGCGGGTCCAGCTCCAGCAGTGAGGGCGCCAGCCCCAGAGGAAGTTGCTGCTCGCTCGGCAACCGGCCCGCGGAGTCCCGCATCCCGAAGCCCTGCCCGCGCAACACCCGGCTGCACAGTTCGTAGGACGTAACCGCCGCATAACCCATCACGCTCCGGTAGACCGGTCCGTGTCGTCGGATCCTGCCGTAGACCGGCCACGGATCCGCCCTCGGCACGTACAACTGAGCGACGTGATCGCCGCAGGCCGCCAGCGTGCGGGTCGCCGCGCGGACGGCCAGACCTCTGATCGCGGACATGCTTCCTCCTCGATGAGTGGTGCTTCGGTACGGCGGAGCCCGCGGCCTCTACGACGGCGTGACGCCGATGCCGCCCAGCAGAGTCGCCATCACCAGGCCCGGCGCGTCCAGCGGAGCCAGCCGTCCCAGCGAGATCGCTTCCCAGGCGCTGTAGATGAGGCCGTTGAAGGTGAGGTTGGCCCACCACATGGGCACCTCGGCGCGAAAGATCCCGGCCTGCTGACCGCGCCGGATCAGCTCGTCGAGCGGCTCGTCTATGGCCGCGACCCGGGCCACGAGTTCCTCGTCCAGGTCCAGCGACGGCTGCCGCACCAGGAACTCGATCCGCGGGCCGAGCGGGATCACCAGGGTGACCAGTCGGCGCAGCGCGTCGAGCACCTGATCGCCGGGAACGTCCAGTTGTGCCTCGGCGATGGCTTTGTCCAGGCGATCGACCGCGTCATGGGCGACCGCGACCAGCATCGCCTGACGGGTCGGATAGCGCTTGGTCAACGTGGTCCGTCCCACCCCCGCGGCCACCGCGACGTCAGCCATGGAGGCGGACGGGTTGGACAGGAGCACCTCGGTCGCGACGTCCAAGATCGACTGCCTCGTCCGGTACGCGCGCGGCCCTTCACGACCTCTCATGCCCGCAAGTGTACAACGATGTCCTCATACGAACGCAAGAGTCCCTTGGCGGAGTCCGCAGTACGTCCTCTCAGGGCAGGAGCAAGGTCTTGCCGATGATCTCGCGGGCGGCCATCGCGGCGTGCGCGTCGGCGGCGCGCTCCAGCGGCAAGGCCTGCCCGATGACCGCCCTGATTCGTCCTGTCGCCAGGTCGGAGAGCGCCTGGTCGGCCAGCCGCCTCCAATCGCCTGGGGCGATCTCATCCTCGACACCGCGCAAGACGACCCCGCGACGCTCCACTTCGTGCGCATCGAGGTCGGCGACGGCCCCGCTGGCCGCTCCGTAGGAGAAGAACCGCCCGCCATCGGTGGTCACGTCAAAGGCGGCCCGGCCGAGTTGCCCGCCCGCGCCGTCGAACACCACGTCCACGCCTGCGCTGGCGGTCGCCTCACGCACCCGCTCCGCCCACTCGGGTTCGGAATAGTCGACCGCCACATCCGCGCCCATCTCACGAACATGGCGCAGCTTCCGTTCGCCGCGGGCGGCGCCGATCACGTGGGCGCCGGCCGCGTGGGCCAGCTGCACCAGCCACACGCCGAGGCTGCCGGCCGCCGCGTTCACCAGCACCCGCTCTCCTGGTCGCAGGACGGCCTTCTCGGCCAGGCTCAAGGCCATCAGGCCGTCGTGCAAACCCGCCAGAGCTTCCGGCAGGTCCAGCTTCTCCGGTACCGCGTACACCTCACTGACCGGTGCCGCGGCGCGCTCCGCGCACCCCCCGCCGGCATACTCGCCCTCCTGGGCGGTTCGATGGGCGAGCATGTGACGCGGTCCGACGTCGACTTTCTGAGACCACCCGTCTGATCTCGCGCGCCCGCGAGAAGATCCAGGCCATCCATCGGCAGATGACCACAGAGATCCGGTACGGCAGGCCGACTGGGCCTGATCTGGCTGGGTATGCGAGACCGTCATGAAACAAGTCATCGCGAAGCCGGTGCGGATCGCCGGCGGTGTACTCGGCGGTCTGATCGCCGGCACGGTGTTCAAACACGTCTGGAAGCTCGCCTCCGGCAAGGACGAGCCGCCCGAGGCGGACTCGACCCGCTACGGCTGGGGCGAGGTGCTGGTGGCCGCAGCCCTGCAGGGAGCGATCTTCGGCGTGGTGAAGGCGGCCATCGAGAGAGCGGCGGCGCGGGACGACTGACCCTCGCACCGCGAGGCCGATCCGTCCGGCGTCCCGTACGTCCGCGCGCCGCGGACGCTCCCGAGGTCTATCCACCACCCGCCTGGGCAGGGCCGACGGCGCCCTCCACTCCGTGTCGGCTGCGTCGTGGCCTTCAACGAGGCAGAACGCTCCTGGGAGTGCCCCTGCCACGGCCCACGCTTCGACGTCGACGGCGCCGTGCTGCAGGGACCCGCGGTGAAGGCGTTGCCACCGGTCGAGCTGGACGAATCAACCGGATGAGGTCGTACGGCGCAGTTCACCGCTGATGGGCCGTACGCGCGTGTCCGGAGAAAGCGTTCATGCCGGGCTTCGCGAGTCGGGGATGCGCAGCAGCAGTATGGCTGCTCGAACAGGCCCAGCAGGTGGCCGGGCCGGCCGACGCGAAGGATCATGGCCGGGGGGTTGACCGCCCAGGCTGATCAGCCCGCGCTCGGCATCGGCCACGACCGGTACGGCAGTCGGGGTGCGAGTCCCGGCGCGCGCGATCACTCCCCGCCGGATCGCCGAGAGTCGTGGCCTGGCCGCGTTACCTGACCTGGCTGGAGGGCAGGGTGAGTGCATGCCCAGAAGAGGACCGATCCTGGGGCGGCCCCCCGACATCGCACATACCCGGCTGAGTTCGGTGATTCTGATTTCCCTTGTCGTTCTCACCGCGTTGGCAACGATCGCCGACAGGCCGGGAATCACGGCACTCGCCATTCTCCTGACGATCGCCACCTGCATCGACATGTTCCTGGTGGCGCACCAGCGCAGCAGATCCGCAAGCAGACACTAACGCCACACCAGGTCGACCATGGGTGCGAAGTTACAGCCCCTGCGCGGATACGGCAGGACAGTCTGGCGCATGCGTGCCTTTCACCGCGGCCTGGCCGGTCGTAGCCAGGCTCCCGACAGTGCCGGGTGCTCGCCGCACCGCGAGGGCGAAGCCCGCCGCACGCCCTCACCGGCCTGCGGGCGACGTGCGGCCTCGGGCGTGCACTTGGTACGTGCCGCTTGCCCTGCTAAGGGGCTGTGCGGGTGCCGGTGGCGCGCCGGCCGAGCAGCAGGCCGAGGCCGATCATGCCGAGGCCGAGGATGAGGTGGAGCCAGTTGTCGGCGGCGTTGACAGGGACGAAGTTGAGGTCGCTGGTGGGATTGATGAGCATGCCGTAGATCCACAGAAGCAGGTAGATGATGCCGCCGCCGATGAGGAAGGCGCGGGCGGCGGTGAACGTGCGGGCCATGACGATGCCGGCGATGCCGAAGGCCAGGTGCACGATGTTGTGCAGGATGGAGACCTGGAAGATGCCCAGCAGCAGGGCGTCGGAGTGATGCCCGGCCGCCTGCAACTCGTCGTAGTTGGTGGTGACGCCGGGGATGAAGCCGAGCACGCCGACCAGCAGGAACACGATGCCCACGGCCAAAGCGGCGAGTTGGGCGGGCGTGCGGGCCGTGCGGGTGGGTGAGGTCATGACTGCGCCCCTTTCCATGGGGAGGCCACCTGCCCAGCCCGATCAGGCCGGGCAGACGCACGCGCGGCCCGCGACAGGCGGCCTGAGGCGCTCTGAAAGATCGCGTGACGCAGAAGGCGCGTGCGCCTGTGGTGCTGGCGGACGACCCCGTCGGGCCGTCCGCTGTTACAACTGCCCAGGCCCAGCCCCGCAAACCTACGATTTCACCACCATCTCGGCCCGAGGAATCGACCCTCGGCCGAGGCCGAGTGCCGCAGGGAACACCCGGACGAGACCTGCGTAGTGGCCAAGACCACGCCTCACCGGCCGCCGTCGCGGCGCGACACCGGCTGCGGGAGAAGACGCTGTGGCGCACGCTCTACGAGACCGCTTCCCTGCGCTACGTCAAGCCTGGTCCCGCAGTTGTCGAACACCTCGCGCCGCGCCGCCGTACACACTGACCGCGCAGCTCACCTGGAACATCAAAACCCGGCTACCGCTACACCTCATGCCTCTTCGTCAACAGATGGTCGATCTTCGACGGCCTCTGACTGATATGGCCCGGCCAGGGCGGGGGCGTTGCGAGCCGCGAATGGTGCCCGGAGTTGCTCGCCCCACCGGCACGCTCGGCCTCGGCCGAGCCCACGCGCATGGCGCAGCCGTACCAGATGGCGGCTGGTCATGGGTGAGCAGCCGCCGGTTACGGCCCGGCGTCTCGACATCGAAATCGGACTCCTCCGTGGCCGTGCGTCTGCTGACCGACGCTGACGCGTTCGCCTACGCCGTGTGTGTGATCAGGGCCGGTGCTCGTCGTGGGAGTCCCGATCGCGGGAGGCACCGTGATCGGGGCTGTTGTCCTTCCTGCGGCCTATCCGGAAAGCGATGACGACGGCGATCAATATGCCGATCGCGGAGATGATCCAGCCTGCCGGATCCATGTGACCTCCCGTGAGGATGTCTCCGTGGCACGGCTCGGCGGGCCCGCCGCAGCTCGAACGTTCGAGCGGTGGATCCGCCGAGCGGTTACCCGTGCATGACGGCCCAAACGAGGCCGTCGCCGGCCTTCCGGAAGGGCGCTTCGTGGCCCGTCGGTGGAAGGCCGGCCCGCTCGGCTAGTAGCAGCCCTTTGTGATCTTTGTGAGCCGCTGCGAGGTGCCCTTTCTGAACTTCTTCTTGCCATCGGTGCCGCCGTTGGTGGCCAGGCACTTCGTGTCGGTGCTCAGCGGGCCTTTGAGGTGGACCGTGGCATACACCCGGTGCGAGCAGTGGTTGTTGAAGTAGACCGTGGTGGAGGTGGTGCCGTCCTTCCAGGAGTAGTTGGTCTTCTTCCCGCTGGGCCGTATGCATGTGATGCTCTTGCGCTTGATCTTCTGATCGGTGCTCGTGGAGGCGGTGGCCGGCTGCGCAGCGGCGGCCGGAGCGGGGGTGAACAGCAGTGCTACTGCGGCGGCAACGGCTGGGGTCAGTTTCGCGTACCTCACATTTCCTGCCCTTCTTGTGGTGGGATCGCCGGTCCTTGTCGCGGTAGGACTGCGCGATGGACACGAGACTCGGCCGTGGGGGGGCCGGGGCCGCCCCCCCCCGCCCCCCCCCCGGGGGGGGGTGGGGGGGGGTTGTACAAGAAAGTGGGTGGGGGGGGCGATAGCCCCCCCCCCCCACCCACACCCCCCCCGGGGGGCCCCCGCCCCCGGGGGGGGGGGGGCCCACCTCAAACACCCCCCACCCCCCCCCCGTCTCCCCCGCCCGGCCCGCCCCCGGCGGCGGCACGCGACCCCGGCCCCCTACGC
>NZ_JBHYIO010000037.1:47202-145370 GCF_042740095.1 Nonomuraea sp. NPDC059023
ACAAAAATTTCCCTCCCTTTTTGGGGGGGGTACCGCGGTTCTTGGCGGGGGTTCCCGGGCGCTTGGCACACCCTACGGGGCGGGGGGCGCCCCGGGCCCCCCCCCGGCGACGCCGACGCGGGCGCGGTTTCGGGTGAGTTTCTCCAGTCATGGGTGAGGGCGGACAGTACGCCCGACACCGACACCGACACCGACACCGACGGCGTCAGCGGCAATTGCCCCAGCCGTTGCGGGCGCCCTGAGCCAGGGGTCCGCCGTGGCCGCCGCTGCTGATGGCGCCGTAGAACCTGACGCACTGCCCGGCGGTGTTCTGCTTGGCCGCGGCGTAGTGGCGGTAGCGTCCGTCGTCCTCCTCGACGCCCTCGGCGCCGCTGCCGGAACTTCGGTAGAAGAGCGCGGCCTGGGTGAAGGTCGCCCTGCCATGCCAGGCCGACTTGAGCGTCACCACGCAGTTCTGCCCGTACCTGCTGCTCCACAGCAGGTACACCGTGCCGTACCGGGTGCCCTTGCGGTTGACGACGGATCGTGAATCCTGAACCTTGTAGCCGCCGGATGACCAACCGCATCCCTGCGAGGAGCGCACAGCCGCAGACAGGCTGTGTGCGGCGGCCGGTGCCGGTGCCAGGCCGATGACAGCCGCGGACAGCAGCAGGGTGCCTGCGGCGGCGGGAGCGAGTCGCCTGAACGGGTCTCGCTTCTGTTCGAGCATCAGTTCCTCCTGGTGGTCGAGGGTCGAGCCAGGATGACCAGTGAGTCAGGGACATGTCCGGGTATGCGCGTCCGGGGTGGATGCGCGGGTATCGCGCTCCCTTCGGTGTCGCTACCGGTTTCGCAAGTGTGGAGCTCTACCCCGCGGCGTCGGCTCAAACACACTCGGGACGAGAGATGGGTGAGGTCGGCGGAGTCGTCAGCCCGGACGCAGCGCGGATGAGATCCGGGGATGACGGTCGGAGAAGCTGGTATCGGCCCAGCTTGACGGCACCGCAGGGCGCCTGGAATCGGCCCGGGCCGGGCAGGAGGCAGCCGCACGGCCCGGCCCGGCCCGATCTCGCGGCAGCATGCTCGCCGCTGCACGCGCCTTCTCCTTGATCTTCCTGGGCCGATGGGACGAGGCCCGGGTGATCGTCCACGACCCCACTCCTGGCCCGCATCGATGATCTCATCGCCCGCGGCCGCCTCGGCGAGGCGACCACCACCCCCGCGAGCCCCTTCAACCTCACCAGCCGCGAACTGGACGTCCTACGCCTGCTCACCCTCGGCCGCTCCAACCCCCAGATCGCCAAGGACCTCTTCATCGCCCCCAACACCGTCGCCACCCACGTGGCCAGAATCCTCACCAAACTCAGCGTCGCCACGAGAACGGAGGCGGCGGCCCAAGCCCACCGAGCAGGCCTGTTCAACCCCCGAAGGTACGTCCAGTCCCTTCACAGGCTCGCGCCGGTCAGAGGGTGAGGCTCCAGGACGTGAGGGTTCCGGCGTCTCCCTTGTAGGCGTCGCGCACCCTCAGCCGCCACGTTCCGCTCCTGGTCTCCGCGCTCAGGTCGACGGGGAAGTCGGCGACCAGGTCCGCGGCGGAGTCGTCCGGGCCGGCGCCTTTGAGCGAGTAGACCGTGCCGTCCGGAGCGATCAGGTCAAGGACCAGGTCACCGCGGTAGCTGTGCCGGATGTTGACCGAGACCTTGGAGGTGGTGGAACCGTTCCCCGCACAGCCCGTCACCTCCAAACTGCGTTCGACGGTCGCGCGGTCGGGTAGTTCGGCGCCTTGGTCGTCGGTGAACGGCCCGCAGGACGGCGTCGCGGGAGGGATGTGCAACAGCCGGTTGGGCGATCCGGAACCGGCGTTGGTCACCTTGCCGGTGATCGCGGAACTCACAAGGGACTCCTGAATCTGCGCGGGCGTGATGCCCGGATGGGCGCTTAGGAGCAGCGCGGCGGCGCCGGCCACGTGGGGCGAGGCCATCGAGGTGCCGCTGATGGTGTTCGTCGCGTTGTCGGAGGTGTGCCAGGCCGAGGTGATGCCGCCTCCCGGGGCGAACAGGTCCAGGCAACGTCCCCAGTTGGAGGTGCTGCGCCGGCTGTCGTCGGAGTTCGCCGCACCCGCCGTGATCACCTCAGGCACGGAAGGAGGTCCGACTCCGCATGCGTCGGCGTTGTCGTTCGCCGCGGCCGCGACGTAGGTGTAGCCGCGGCGGATCGAGGACTGGATCGCGGTGGTCAGCGCCGAGCTGACCGCGGTCTTCACGCTCACGTTGACCACCGCGGGCGCGGTGCCGTTGGCCGCGATCCAGTCCACCCCCGACAGGACGCCGGAGCCGGGCCCCCTGCCATCGCAGCCCAGCACGCGCACGGCGATCAGCGACGTCTTCTTGGCCACCCCGTGCAGGGTTCCACCGATGGTGCCGGCGACGTGGGTGCCGTGGCCGTTGCAGTCGCTCGCCACGTCGTCGCCGTCGTAGAGGTCGCGCCCGTATGTGGCTCTGCCGCCGAAGTCGGCATGGCTGATCCGGATGCCGGTGTCGATCACGTAGGCGCGGACCCCTTGGGCCGTGCCCGCATAGGTGTAGGAGCGCGACAGCGGCAGGTCGGGCTGATCGATGCGGTCCAGGCCCCAGCTCGGCGGGTTGTCCTGGCGGTCGGCGACGGTCGTCATCTGGTCCTGCTCGATGTGGGCGACCGCGGGGTCGGCCGCCAGGCGCCGCGCGTCCCGCTCGCTCATCGCGGCGGAGAAGCCCGTGACGGCGGTGGTGTAGGTACGCTCGACCCGGCCGCCGTAGCGCTCGGCCAGCCGCCTGGCCACCGGTGGCACGCCGCCGCGCAGATCCGCGGTGCTCTTGAGGATGACGATGTACCGGTCGGGGATGGCCACGGCGGGGTCGGCCGCGACGAGCCGGCCCGGTGGTGGATCCGCGTGGGCGACGCCAGATGGTACGGCTGCCGCGGCCACGGCCAGGCCGAGGGCGCTCGTCGCGCGTAAGGCCAGGGTGAGGATGCGTCGTCTCATGGCCACAACGTCGCGCCAAAGACCGCACTTGTGGGACATCCAGTGCCGCTGGCACTAATGCGCCACAATCAATGAATTTAATCTGGATAAATCCGGATAAATCGGGTCCAGTTGCCCCATGCCGGAGGCGTCAAATCACGGAACGGCCAGTGTTGAGCCAGCCAGGGCCCCGGCCTCACCTCGGCGAAGGGCATCCAGGCTGGTCGCGGCATTCACTGAATGAGGTCACGCGCCATTGACGCGGCTGTCACGGCGGGTAGTTTCCGTACCGCCGTGGGCCTACGGAGTCACACCCCCATCCGAGAGGACCCATTCCGTGATTCATCACAAGCATCGGCGCCGGCTCGTGGCCGGCGCGACATGCCTGGTGATGCTGGTGGCGCTCGGCGCGGGCACCGCGCAAGCCGAGTCCCGCATCCCCGCGACGGCAACCGCGCAAGCCGTACCCGTACCAGCCAAGGCCGGCCACGTGCCGCAACTGGCGGAGGCCGGCACGGTCCTCCGGCCTGCGTCGGCATCGGGCACGACGGCGCGCGAGGTGTGCGGCCGCGGTGCCACCTGGCTGCGCCTGCGCTTCACCGAGCTGGATCTGCGCGGCGACGACAACCTGACCATCATCGGCGCGAAAGGCGGCAGCTTCCGTTTCGCCGGCCGCCAATGGCGCGGCCGGGCCTTCACGACCCGCGCGTTCCCCGGCGAGTGTGTCAAGGTCAAGCCGCATTTCGCCGACCCGGCCAGCACGTACGCCGTGGACGGCGTCCAGACCGGCACCCGGCCGCTCGAGTCGGCTGAGGTGGTTGTCGCGGGCGCGGGCGACATCTGCGGCAGCGCCTGCGCGGAAACCGGCAAATTGATCACCGCCATCAACCCGGCGGCCGTCTTCACCACCGGCGACAACGCCTACGACAGCGGCACCCTCAGCGAGTACCGCGGCGCCTACCATCGCACCTGGGGCCCCTTCTTCGGCAAGACCTACCCCACGCCGGGCAACCACGAGTACAACACCAGCGGCGCCGCCGGATACTTCGACTACTTCGGAGCGCGTGCGGGAGCCCGCGGGAAGGGCTACTACAGCTGGGACATCGGCGACTGGCACTTCATCGCCCTCAACAGCAACATCTCGATGAGCGCGGGTTCGGCCCAGGAGCAGTGGCTACGCGAGGATCTGGCCGCCAACACCAAGCCGTGCACGGCCGCGTACCTGCACCACCCGCTCTACAACGTCGGCAACCACAGCCCCTCCACCGGCACCCGCCCGCTGTGGAAGGCGTTGTACGACCACAAGGCCGACCTGATGCTGGCCGGTCACGACCACAACTATCAGCGCTGGGCCCTTCAGGACCACCAAGGCAACGCCAAGGCGGACGGCATCAGAGAGATCCTGGTCGGCACCGGTGGCAGGAGCTTCTATGGCCTCAGCTCGAGCAACCCCGCCAACCTCCAGGCCAAGAACGCCAACACACACGGTGTGCTCAAGCTGACGCTCTCGGCCACCGGCTACAAGTTCGACTTCGTGCCGATCGCCGGCCGTACCTTCACCGACTCCGGCTCGGCCACCTGCCACAAGGCCGGCTCGACCGAACCTGGCTTCACGATGAGCGCCGACCCGGCCACACTCACCGTCGCGCCCGGCGCATCCGGCAGCTCCAGAGTCAGCGTGGCCAGCGTCAATGGATTCTCGGGCACCACCAACCTGACGGTCGCCGCGCCGTCCGGTGTGACCGCGAGCCTGTCGCCGTCATCGGTGACGGTCGCGAATGGAGGTACGGCCGGCGCCGCCCTCAACATCTCGGTGGCGCAGTCCACCCCGACGGGCACTCACACGCTGACCGTGACCGGGACGTCCGGCACGATCACCCGTACCACCACCGTCCGGCTGGTGATCGGGATCCCTCCGGTCTTCGCCGATGACTTCGAGCAGGACAACGGCTGGACCGTCAACCCCGCGGGCACCGACACCGCCACCAGCGGACGATGGGAGCGCGGCGACCCCGAGGAGACCGCCGAATCCGGCATCAAGCAACTCGGTGACGCGGTCAGCGGTGCCAACGTGCTGGTCACCGGCAGGCTGGCCGGGTCGGGGCCGGGCGCGCACGACGTCGACGGCGGCGTCACGAGCGTGCGGTCACCCGCGATCCAACTGCCTTCCGGCGCCTCCACGCTGAAGCTGTCCTACACCTTCGCACACCGGGACAACTCCTCCACCGGCGACTACCTGCGGATCAAGGTGATCGGCTCGACCACCGTCACGGTCCTGGAAAGGCTCGGCACCGCATCCACCGACCTCGACGGCGCGTGGTCGCCGATCACCGCGGACCTGTCGTCCCTCGCGGGACAGAGCGTGCGGATCCTCGTCGAAGCGGCCGACACCGGCACGGCCAGCCTCATCGAGGCGGCCGTCGACGACGTGAGCGTCACATCGGCGACCTCGGGCGGGGCGACGTTCAGTAACGACACCGACGTGCCCGTCGCGGACCAGGCCACGGTGGAGAGCCCCATCGAGGTCACCGGCCGCGAGGGCAACGCCCCCGCCGCGCTGCGCGTCACGGCGCGGATCACCCACCCCTACCGTGGCGATCTCGCGGTGGAGCTGGTCGCCCCCGACGGGCGTGTCTTCCCGCTCAAGGCGGCACGCAACAAGGAAGACGGCGCCGACGTGGCCATCGTCACCACCGTGGACGCCTCATCGGTGATGGCCAACGGGACGTGGCGGTTACGTGTCAAGGACACCCTCGCGCAGGACAACGGCGTCCTGACCGCGTGGAGCCTGACCTTCTAGCCGACCCGCGGGGTGCGGGGCGCATCGGCCCCGCACCCCTTCCCGGAGGTGTGCTGTGTATCTGTCCTCGACGTACGTGTCCTCCACGGGACCCCGGCGGCGGCTACGCGTGGGCGGCCTGCCCGCGACGGTGTTCGCGCTCGGCCTGGTCAGCTTCTTCACCGACGTGTCAGCGGAGATGGTGGCCGCGTTTCTGCCCATGTACCTGATGTACGGGCTGGGTACGGGCCTGCTTCAGCTCGGCCTGCTCGACGGCCTCTACACCGGCGCGAGCGCGCTGCTGCGCGTGGCCGGCGGCCACCTGGCCGATCGGTGGTCGCGGCCCAAGGCGGTGGCGTTGTGCGGCTACGGCCTGTCGGCGCTGAGCAAGCTGGCCTTCCCGCTGGCAGGCGGCGCGCTCGGTGGGATCGGCGCGGCGATCGCGGTGGACAGGGCCGGCAAAGGGCTGCGTGCCGCCCCGCGTGACGCCCTCATCACCGCTGCCACTCCGCCGCGGCTGCTCGGCGCCGCCTTCGGGGTGCACAGGGCCTTGGACACCGCCGGCGCGCTACTAGGCCCTATCGCGGTTTTCGCGCTGGTGGGCGCGGTCGGCGATGCCTACGACGCGGTGTTCGTCGTCAGCTTCTGCCTGGCGCTGGTCGGCATCGTGATCCTCGCCGCCTTCGTGCGAAATCATCCGGTACGGCCGGCCGCACCGGCGGAGACTCACCCGCCCGGACGACAAGCCGCACGAGCAGGAGCCGGTTTGCGTGAGGGGCTGCGCCTGCTGGCCGAGCGCCCACTACGCCGGGTGACGCTCTTCGCGTCTCTCCTCGGCCTGGCGACCGCGGGCGACGCGATCCTTTTCGTCGCGGTGCAGCGCCAAGCCGGGCTCCCGGCCTCCGCGCTGCCTCTTCTCCCTCTGGTCACCTCGCTGGTCTTCCTGGCCGCCGCGGTCCCGCTGGGCAGGCTGGCCGACAAGGTCGGCGGATGGCGGATCTTCCTGATGGGCCACGTGCTCCTCGCACTGTCGTACCTTTTCGTGGCCCATCCGGACACTGCCGCCGCCGCCCTCCTGCTGCACGGCCTGTTCTACGCCTCGACCGACGGCGTGCTGATGGCCCACCTCGCCAGCATGCTCCCCGCACACCTGCGCGCCACCGGCCTGGCCGTCACCCAGACCGGGCAGGCGTTGGCCCGCATGGCAGGAGCGATCGGCTTCGGGTTCCTGGCCACCGGACTCGACCTGCGCTGGTGCTTCCTGATCGGCGCCACGCTCCTGCTGTCGACCCTGCTCGCCGCCTGGAGGTCGGGCACATGAGACGCATCCTCATCGCGATCGCCACGATCGCCGCCATCCTCCTGGCCGGTGGGGGCTACGTCGCCTGGGCGATCAGAGGCGATGACCGCCCGATCGAACCGCCCGCCGCGGCGCCGAGGCAGCCCCTGCTGGTCTTCCTTGACGGCGGCCGCACCCTGGCGGACGTACCGCTCAGCCGGCCGGGCGCCACCGCGGTTCGCCGCGGGCCGAGTTGCCTGCGATCCCACACCGCGGGCGGGACCACCATCTGCCTGCGTCCTGTCGCCATACCCGCCGGATTCGAGGCGGTGATCCTGCGAAGCGGCAAGCCGACGGCCGAGCCGATCCACATCGACGGCACGCCCAGCCGGGCCCGGGTCTCACCCAGCGGGCGGCTGGCCGCCTGGACCGTCTTTCGCACCGGCGACTCCTACGATCCCGGCGCCTTCGCCACCACCACCGGCATCTACGACACCGTGACCGGCGCGCACCACGGCTCGCTCGAGGACTTCCCCGTGGTCGTGAACGGCCGGCCGTACACGCGAGAGGATCGTAACTTCTGGGGCGTGACCTTCGCCGACGACGAAACCTTCTACGTCACGATGCGCTCGGCCGGGCGAATCTGGCTGATGCGTGGCCGGCTGTCCAGCCAGGTGCTCACCGCCATACGGCCAGGCGTGGAGTGCCCCTCGCTCTCTCCTGACGGCACCCGCCTGGCATTCAAGAAGCGGGTCGGCGACCGGTGGCGGCTCCACGTATTCGAACTCGCGAGCGGCAAGGAGATCCCGCTCGCCGAGCGAGCCGACATCGACGATCAGGCGGCCTGGCTCGACAACGGCACGGTCGCGTACGCGCGGCCGGTCCGCGGCGAGCGCCCCTCGCTGTTCGCCGTACCGGCCGACGGCAGCGGCGCACCCCGTCTGCTGCGCGCCGACGCCACCTCACCAGCGCTGGTCAGTCCCACTCCCAGATGACGCTGTGGATCCCGGGCTCCGGGTCGAACACGATGTGGGCGGCGACCAGCGTGCCACCGATCCACAGCTCATCGCCGGTCGGCCGCGGGCGATCGATCGACGGCTGAAAACAAGCCCGACATTTCGCAGGCCGCGCCGCCCTGTCGAACTCGACCTCCATGGTCAGCTCGCGCATGCCGGGTTCCACCCGAAAGCTCGCATAGGGGTCAAGGTGTCCGGGTGGGAAGGCGAGCGTGTACTCCATCACCGCCATCCCGCCCTCGGGCAGCACCCGGTCCAGGATCATCTCGTGCACCTCGAAGCCCGTCTCATGGTCGCTCCTGATCCTGCCGGGGCGCCAGCCGCGGGCGCGCTCGACGACGGGGCCCTGCGCACCCGCCATGTAGTAGCGATGCACCATCAGGTCCCGGCCCACCTGCGCCGCGCGGGCGCGTACCACCACCTGCTCGGTGATCGTGCGGATCTGCCGGTGTGCGTCGAGCTGAACCAGCATGCTGTGGCGCAGCCGTACCAGCTGAGAGAGGTCGTCGGGAGTGGCCTCGACCTGGGCCAGCACGCGCCGCAGCCCCTCGGGTCTGGCCCAGCTCTGGTCGGGCCTTCGCGCGGCCGCGGCCTGCTGCCCGATCCACCGGCCTCTGGGCCGAGGCGGGCCGAGCAGCCCGACCAGCGAATCCGCCGGTACGGCGAGCACCTCCTCCAGCACGTGCACCGCACGAATCGAGTCGGCTCGCTCCGGCTGAGTACGCCCGGACTGCCAATAGCTCAGCGCGGTCCTGCTGACCGAGAGACCCTGCTCACGCAGGTGGTGCTGGAGGCGGTCGAGGCTCAGCCCGCTCTCCTGTACGGCCAGCCGTAACGCCGCGCTGAACGGACCGTTCGCCAGCGCCCCACGTAACTCCTCCCTCATCTCGCTACAGCCACCCTCGGTGCGCGGCCGCGGCCGCGAGCTGAAAGCGGCTGGTCGTGGCCGTCCGCGCCATGAGCTGCTCCAGGCGGCGGTAGAAGGTCCGACGGCTCAGTCCCAGCGTCTCCGCCGCCCTGTTGTCACTCACTCCCGCGTTGAGCAGGACGAGCAGCTTGCGATCCGCAGGGTTGATGGATCCGCTCCCGCCGTCCGCCAGGTGCAACGGCACCGACGTGGTCCAGCACATCTCGAAGAGCCCGACCAGCGCCTCCAGCAGACCTCCCGCATAGACGATGGTGAGCGCGGCCGCAGGTCCCTCGGCCGGCCTGGCGAGCCAGGCCAAGTCGTTGTCCAGGATGGTCATGTTGACCGGCAGCACGGCCGTCACCCGCGCCTGCTCGCCCGCCTCCATACAGGGGTTGACGTTGTCCTCCAGATAGCCGGACAGCTCGAGACACTCACGTGAGTAGACCACCCGGTAGTGCATCCCGCGGCCGAGCTGCTCGATCTCGGTCCTGTTGGCGGCGCCGAACAGATGCGGCGGCCGGTCGAGCCGGCGGATCTCGTGCCGGGCACTGTTCACAAGCTGCCTGATGCGAACCTTGACCGCCGCGCCGGTGACCACTTCGACCGGCGATTCGACGTCGGCCTTACGCGCGGATCTGCGGTGTGTCTCGAACGCCTGGCTCACGGCGATCCTCGCCTGCTCCAGGTCGGCCTGGTGCCGATGAACCAGCGCCTCCAGCCCGGTTTCCGGAACAACCGCGCGCACCACCCTGTCGGCGCCATGGATGTCGTGCCGGGCGACCAGACCCCAGGCGATCAGGTCCTTCAGCGCGACGCGCACGGCCTCATGGCGCATGCGCAGTGCCGCGGCCAGCTCCCCCTCACTCGCCTGCTGGACCCAGAGCAGCCGCTCGTAGACCTGGGCAGTTTCAGCCCGCAGGCCTAAGAGCAGGAGTTGATGGCGCAGATCACTCTGTTCCACTCCGTCACTATAGACAGCCGGATGACCCCTTCCTAGGAGTCTGCAGTACAACGCGGGTTTGGGGATGGGATGAGCGCCGGCAAGCCGGTGACGCAAGGGTGGGTCGGGGAGCGGCTGTCCGTGCGTGTCCGTTCCCCTTGGTGAGGCCCTGCGCCCGTGGGACGATTGGATGCCCGGGACCGCACGAGGTGTCCATGGCCGTCGACGATCGCAACAAGCGGCTCGCCAACCAGATCATGCTCTCGGTCTTCCGGGTGCTGTTTCCCGGCGCCGCCACGCGGGCCCAGGGCATCTCCGACATGGCGAACCTGGTCTTCACCAGACAGGATGAGCGCAGGGCGCGCGACACCTTCGAGCACCGGCTGACGGAGGCACGGGACCTGCTGGTGGAACGGCTGCGCCGCTTCGAGCAGGTGGAGTTCAGGAACCTCGACGCCGCCGAGCGTGACCTGGCCGTCGACGGCGTCTGCCGGGCCCTCGAGTCGGCGCGGCTGGACCGCTCGGCCCTGGCCAAGAGCAGGTTCGACGTGGAGGAGATCGCCGCGCCGCTGCGGCCGGAGGCGCGCAGGCACTGGCGGCGGGCCCACCTGTCGAGCGGCGCACACGATTACGGCGAGTGGTTCCTGCACTTTTCGTGTCAGTACGTCGTAGCCCTGGCCAAGAGCATGCCGGACTTCCAGGCGGAACTGTCCGTCGACACGTTCGTGCTGGCGCTCAGGACCTACGAACTGCTCGAGGACGCGATCAACGGGGTGATCCTGCCGCACTTCCGCCCGCGTACGCCCCGGGAGATGAGCGCCTTCGAGGCTCTCTACCTGGCCGACATCATCCACACGTACAAGAACATGGAGTTGTTCGGCCTCGACCTGCCGATGGAGCTCAAGAGACAGCCGATCGAGATCGCCTACATCACGCTGACGGCCGAGGAGGAGAACGCGCGTGCCGGTCCCGTGGACGAGCGCATCGCCCAGATCGTCAAGAATTCCACGCGCTCCAACCGCATCCTCATCGTCGGCACGGCGGGGTCGGGCAAGACCACCATCAGCCAGTGGCTGGCGGTGTGCGCGGCCCGGCACTCCTTCCCGCCGGTGCTGCGGGTCTGGAACGGTCTCATCCCGTTCGTCGTGCAGCTCAGAAACGTGTTCTCCGGCTCCGAGCACATCTACCCGACGCGGGACGACCTGATCAAGGCGGCCTCGCACCGGCGCAAGGACGTGCCGACCGGCTGGATCACCTCCACCCTGGAGTCGGGCAAGGCGCTGGTGATCCTCGACGGCCTCGACGAGCTGTCCGAACTGCATCGCAGCGACTTCTCCTCCTGGCTGGAGAAGCTTCTCGACGAGTATCCGGACGTGCGGTACGTGGTCACCTCCCGTCCTGAGGGCGCGAACATGTCGTGGTTCGCCGGGAACCGCTTCTCGCCGCTGCGGCTCCATCCCATGGACGACGGCCGCATCATCCTGTGCGTCAACGCGTGGTTCGACTCCTTTCTCCTGTTCGAGACGCAGGAACGCCGCGACTACTTCCGCGACAGGCGCCAGGACCTTCTGCGGGACCTCCGCAGAAGGATCACCGTCCGGGAGATCGCCGAGACGCCGCTGCTGTGCGCCATGCTTTGCGCCTTCTACGCCGACAACCTCTCCGACACTGCGCCGAGCAGCCGTAGCGAGCTCTACAACAAGGTCATCAGCGCCCTGGCCTGGAAACGGGAGCGAGCACGCGCCCCGCGCGGAGTGGGCCTGGAGCTCAACGAGCAGGACCGCCTCGACCTCCTCGAAGCAGTGGCCTGCCACCTGAGCGAGCATTCCGCGATCCGCGTCCGTATGGAGGACCTGCGCCTGCGGGAACAGCCGCGCCCGACGGTGAAAACGCCCGGCGCGCTCACCCCTGCCGAACGGCCCGAGCTACGGCTGCCGGAGAAGACCGTGCTGGAGATCGTCAAGGAGTGCCTGCCCGGCATGATGAACGTGACGATCGGCGCCAGAGACGTGATGAAGATCCTCGTCAACCGGACCATCGTCTTCCGGGAGACGAGCGCCGGGGTGGCCGAGTTCGCCCACCGCAGCTTCCAGGAGTACCTGACCGCGCTGGGGTACGCCCACGCCGGCCGAACCGGTGACCTCACCCGGCACATCACCGACGACGGCTGGCACAGGGTGATCGCCTTCGCCGCCGCAGAGCTGGACCGGCCGTCGGCCAGCCGCCTGGTCGGCGGAATCCTGGACGCGGCCGACGAGGCCGCCGATGACCGGCGCCGCGTCCTGCTTCTTCTCGCCGCCGAGTGCATCTCGACCGGCCGGCGCGTGACCACGGCCATCGCGGAGCGGGCGGGCGCGGCGCTGACCGACGTGCTACCGCCCCGCACGATCGAAGAGGCGGAACTGATCGGCGGTAGCGAGGGCATGGTCAGGTGGCTGACCCGGTTCACCGGCGAGCCGCCACCGACCCAGGAGGCCTGCGTGCACGCGGCGGCGGTGCTGGGCGGGGATGAGGGGCTCGAGGTCATCGCCCGTTATGCGCCGCTGGCACGGGAACAGCGAGTGGTCGACGAGATCGTGGCCTGCGGCGAACGGTTCGAGATCGGGGAGTACGTGGACCGGGTGCTGTCCCGCATGAGCCTCGCCGGGGTCGTCGTACACGTGCGCTCGGAGGCGTTGCTCGGCCATGTGGGCCGTCTGACCGAGCTGACCGCCCTGGACGTGGCGGTCGGGCAGGGCGCGCTCAGCCTCGCTTCCTGGCGCGGACTGTCCAAGCTGGTCCAGCTCGACTGCGGCAAGCACAAGGGCCCGGTCTCGCTGGCCGGGATCGAGAAGCTGACGGCGCTGCGCAGGCTCAGTCTCCGCGGCGTCCCGGGCGTGAACCGGCTGCGTGCCCTCACCGGCCTCGAGGAACTCCACCTCGACGGCTGCAACAAGCTGACAGATCTGGCGCCGCTGGCCGACCTGCGCAAACTGCGCATCCTCATTCTCGACGGATGCGTGAACGCGCGGGGCTTCGCCGCTCTGCGCGCGCTCCGTGACCTACGCACTCTGTCGATCAACGGATGCAAGGTCGGCTCTCTGAGCTTCTGCCGCGAGATGCCCGCGCTGACCACGCTGCGCGCCCTCACGCGCGAAGGTGTCTCGAAGACGTCGGCTCTGGAGGAGTGCGAGAACCTGCAACGGCTGGAGTTGCGCCTGGCCGGATTCGGCCGCGAGACGTTCGAGCTTCCCGGCGGCGAGAGGCTGCGGAGCCTGAAGTTGACCGGAACGGTGCTCGCCGCCGACCTCATGACGCTCACGAACTCTCCGCGGCTGCTGAGTCTCCACGCGGAGGAGGTCGAGAATCTGATGGATCTCACCTGCCTTTCCGGCCTGACGTACCTGCGTAAACTCGCGCTGACCGGCTGCCGGGAGCTGAGCGGGTGCGGCGGGATCGCGAACCTCGTCCACCTGACGGAGCTTGACCTCAGCGGCTCCCGCATCGAGCACCTCGACTTCCTCACCGGGTTGCGCTCTCTCAGGCGGCTGCGGCTGGACGACTGCACCCGCCTGCACAGTCTCCTCGCGCTGCGCGACCTGCCGGACCTCCAGCACGTCAGCCTGCGCGGCAGCCCGCTGGCCAACCCCGACGCCATCGACAGCCTGCGCAACGTGGTCGTCGACTACGAGCCCTACGACTACGACTCGGTCATCACGCCGGACACCGTCGACGGGTGAGGTGAGATGGGGTCACGGGCCCATCGGTCACGATGCCGCCCTTCCTGATGGTGGTCGCCATGCTGGCGGGCCGCAGCGGCGTCTCATCCACAACGCGCGCGCCCAGGGCCTCGATTTTCGCCCCGGCGGCGCCGTTGGCGTGCCGCGGGGAGTTCGACGGTGAGCGGGTGCCGGAGGCCTTCTGGGCTCGTGGGTAGGCCTCCACTTCCGCGCAGGACCTCTACAACGCCGGCGCCGGCAAGCATCAGCTCTGTGCGGTGGCGCTACGCCGGTATCTGGAGCGCAACACCGAGTCCGACATCGCCCAGCTGGATCGGGCACCGGCCGCTCATTGGACTCGTGGCGAGACGGCTGACTCGAATCTCCGAATGAGGGGTGATGGGAACGAAGGGGGAAGCCTTGGCCGCGTTCTGGGCGGAGGGAGTAGAGGGCGAGTTCCTCGGGATCGACACCGCGTTGCCGCAGCAAGGTTCTCAAACGGACCTTCACATGACTACGCGCTCCGTCCTGGGCCGGCCGACCACCTGCCAGCCCCGGCTGCGGTACAGGCCGAGCGCCGCCCGCGCGTGCGGATGTGTGGACAGCCATTTCGGCCGGACGCCTGCCGCGGCGACGATCGTGTCGTGAAGCGCCGCGCCGTACCGCATCCCGCACCGCTCCGGCAGCACCGCGAGTTCCTTGAGGGTGAAGTCGTCGCCCGCCACCCGGCCCGCCAGCACCGCCAGAGAGGAGCAGGAGTAGCCGTAGGCGAAGCCGTACACCTCCTCGTCCTCATCCCCGCCGAGCGCGAGCGCCAGGACGAAGCCGGGACGCGCGCTGTCGGAGAGCAGGCGGGCCGCGACGGATCTTGCCGCCGCGTACGGCTCGTGCCAGGGCGCCCGGGTGAAGCTGCGCCCGCCGACGTCGGCCACCGAAGTGAGGTGGCGCGCGATCTCGCCGGCGGCCACGAGACCGACCCGGGGCCGCGCGCCGCTCACGGGGGTCAGCCCTTGGCCGCGTTGTAGCGGGTGATGACGTCGTCCCAGTTGATCAGGCCCCACAGCTTCTGCACGTAGTCCGGGCGGACGTTGCGGTACTGCAGGTAGTAGGCGTGCTCCCACGCGTCGAACACCAGCAGCGGGGTGGTGTTCATGCCGACGTTGCCGTGGTGGTCGTAGACCTGCTCGACGACCAGGCGGCGGCCGAGCGGCTCCCACGCCAGCACGCCCCAGCCGGAGCCCTGCACGGTTGCGGTCGCGGTGGTGAGCTGCTTCTGGAAGGCCTCGAAGGAGCCGAAGTGCTCGGTGATGGCGTCGCCGAGCTCGCCGTCGGGGCGGTCGCCGCCGTCGGGAGAGAGGTTCTGCCAGAAGATCGTGTGCAGCACGTGACCGGACAGGTTGAACGCGTACGTCTTCTCCAGCCCCACCAGGCCACCGAACTCGCCCTTGTCCCGGGCCTCCGCCAGCCGGTCGAGGGTGTCGTTGGCGCCCTTGACGTAGGCGGCGTGGTGTTTGGCGTGGTGGAGCTCCAGGATCTCGCCGGTGATGGCGGGCTCCAGCGCCGCGTAGTCGTACGGCATGTCGGGCAGCGTGTACTGACCCATCGTGTATCCCCTCGGACCTGTAGTTGCGATTAATTCGCAACAACCCTAATACGGCAATTAGCGGCCATCTGTGACCGACCCTTGACCCACCGCCACGAGCCGCCTAACTTGCCACTTGTTCGCATCTGCGATCCCCTCGCAAGGAGTCATCGGTCATGAGGCTGCTTCCTGTCCTGATGTCGGTGCTGATCCTCACGGCCTGCGCGTCCCCGCCCGAACGACCCGCGGCACCCGAAGCCGC
Source organism: Nonomuraea sp. NPDC059023 (assembly GCF_042740095.1). NCBI lineage: Bacteria > Bacillati > Actinomycetota > Actinomycetes > Streptosporangiales > Streptosporangiaceae > Nonomuraea > Nonomuraea sp. NPDC059023. The sequence goes on from NZ_JBHYIO010000037.1 coordinate 62,649, forward strand.
CGCCGTCACCGTCGAGAACTGCGGGCGCAAGCTGACCTTCGACAAGCCTCCGGCCAAAGTCGTCACCGGTTACCAGCCCGCGCTGGAGACCCTGTTCGCCCTGGGCCTGCAGGACCGGGTGGCCGGCCGTACCGACTTCTCCGAGAGCGCCTTCCTGCCCGGCCATAAGGAGCTGTACGACAAGATCCCCGAGATCTCGCCGTCGATCATGCTGCCGCAGAAGGAGGTCATGCTCGCCCAGGGCGCCGACTTCGTCCTGGACAACACGATGACCAGCTTCGACGCCTCCGGCGGGTACGCGACCGTGGACGAGCTCGGCGCGGCCGGCACCCCGGTCTACATCCTGGGCGGCTGGTGCGACGCGGCGACGACCCTGGAGTTCACGATCGAGGACACCTTCACCGACCTGCGCAACCTCGGCGCCATCTTCGGCGTGCCCGAGCGTGCCGCCAAGCTGATCGCCGAGCTGCGCGCCAAGCTGGCCGAGGTCACCACGAAGGTCGGCGCCCTGCCCAAGGTCAAGGTATTGGCCACCGACGGCGGCAAGGGGCCGGTCAACGCCTACGGCGGAGCCGGGCTCACCAACCAGATGATCACACTCGCGGGTGGTCAGAACGTCCTGGCCGACGTCAAGGGCGACTACACCGAGGTGAGCGCCGAGAAGATCGCCGCCGCCGCGCCCGACGCGCTGCTGGTCTGCGACTACGCCGTGCTGTCGGGTGAGAAGATGCCCGCCGCCACCGCCAAGGCCGACGAGGCGTTCGCCATCGCCAAGAACAGCCCCGCCGCCCGCGGCAAGCGCTTCCTGGCCTTACCGGCCGCCGCCCAGCACCCCGGCTACCGCAACATCCTCGCCATCGCCGACATCGCCAGGTTCCTGCACCCCGAAGCCTTCGCCTGATGAGGGTCGTCGCCCCCTTGCTGGCGCTGGCCATCATCGGCTCCACGCTGGCCGCCGTCAGCATCGGCGCGGTGCACGTCGGCCCGGCCCAGGTCTGGGGCATCGTCGCCGACCGCCTGATCCCCGGCGCGGCCGTCCCCTCCTGGACACCCGCGCAAGCGCAGATCGTCTGGGAGTTCCGCCTGCCCAGAGCGTTGCTGGCACTCCTGGTCGGCGCCGGGCTCGCGGTCGTCGGCGCGGTGCTGCAGGCCCTGGTGCGCAACCCGCTGGCCGACCCGTTCCTGCTCGGCGTCTCCTCCGGCGCCTCACTGGGCGCGGTCCTGGTCCTGATCTTCGGCGCCTCGGCGCTCGGCGGGTTGCCGCTGTCGATGGCGGCCTTCCTCGGCGCGCTGCTCGCCCTCATGCTGGTGTACGTGCTGGCGCAGCGCTCCGGCCGGATCACCCCCGCCCGCCTGGTGCTGGCCGGAGTCGCCCTGGCCTACCTGTTCCAGGCCGTCTACAGCTACGTGCTGCAACAGGCGCACAGCGGCCGGGCCGCTCAGCAGGTGCTGTTTTGGCTGCTGGGCAGCCTCGGCGGTGCCCGCTGGCACATGCTGCCGATCCCTGCCGCCGTCCTGCTCGCCGGCATCGCGTACCTGCTCGTCCAGCACCGCCCGCTCAACGCCTTGAGCTCCGGCGAGGACAGCGCCGTCTCCCTCGGCGTCAGCGTCACCGCCCTACGCGCCCGCCTGTTCGTGCTGACCTCGCTGCTGGTCGGCGTCCTGGTGGCCACGAGCGGCGCCGTCGCCTTCGTCGGCCTCATCGTCCCGCACGCCGCCCGCCTGCTCGTCGGCGCCGACCACCGTCGCGTCCTGCTCGTCTCCGCACTGCTCGGCGCGCTCTTCCTCCAGCTCGTCGACATCGCCGCCCGCACCGTCGCCGCGCCCCAGGAGCTGGCCCTCAGCATCGTCACCGCCGTCTTCGGCGTTCCCTTCTTCCTCTGGCTGCTGCGGAGGCGCGGATGACCCTGCTCCTCAACGGCGTCGCCATCCGGCTCGACGGCCGCCCGATCGTCCACGCAGCCGACCTGGAGGTCGGCCCCGGCGAGTTCGTCGGCCTGCTCGGCCCCAACGGCTGCGGAAAGTCCACCCTCCTGCGCGCCGTCTACCGCGCCGTCCGCCCACACGCCGGCCTCATCGCCGTCGAAGGCGACGACGTGGTACGGCTGCCGCCGCGCGAGTCGGCCAGGCGCACGGCGGTCGTCGCCCAGGAAGCCCCCACGGAGCTGGACTTCACCGTCGCCGAGATGGTCGCCCTCGGCCGCACCCCGCACCAACGCCCCCTCGACCGCACCACCAAGGCCGACGAGCTCATCTGCGCCCAGGCGCTCGAACGCGTCGCCGCGACCCATCTCACCGGCCGCCTCTACGGGACCCTGTCCGGCGGCGAGAAACAACGCGTGCTCCTGGCCCGCGCCCTGGCCCAGCGATCCCGCCTGCTCCTGCTGGACGAGCCCACCTCCCATCTCGACATCCGCCACCAGCTGGAGATCCTCCGCCTGGTCCGCGGCCTGGGCGTCGCCACGCTGGCCGCCCTGCACGACCTCAACCAGGCCGCCGCCTACTGCGACCGCCTGTACCTCATGGACGCGGGTCGCGTCCTGGCCGGCGGCCCTCCGGACGACGTGCTGACGCCGGAGCGCATCTCCCAGGTGTACGGCGTGCGTGCCGTACAGCGGACCCAGCTCGTCTTCGAGCTCAAGGAGGAGCAGTGATCTCTCGGCTGCTGAGCCTGTCAGCGCAGGTCCGGCTACGCCTGGCCGGGGTGGTGGGGCTGTTGCTGGCCATCACCGCGACCTACGTCGGCCAGGGCGTGCTCGTCGCCCACTGCCTGGCCCGGATCTTCGCCGGTGACGGCGTGGCCGCGATCGGCTGGCCCGTCGCCGGGATCGTCGTGCTGCAGCTCGGGCGCAGTCTGGCGCTGGCCGTACGAGAGGTGGCGGCGCTGCGGGCCACGGCCGGGATCAAGAAGGAGCTGCGGCGGCGGCTGACCGCCAAGCTGCTGACGCTCGGACCCGGCTGGGCGCAGCAGGGCAGGACCGGTGCGACCCAGAGCTCGCTGGTCGACGGGATCGAGACCGCGGACGCCTACCTCGGCCGGTTCCTGCCGCAACTGGCCGCCGCGCTGATCGGGGCCGTCGGCGTGACCGCGTTCCTGTTCACTCTCGACCCGGTCATCGGAATCGTGGTGCTGGCCTGCGCCGTCCTGATGCCCGTGCTGCCCCTGGCCTCCGACCGGGTGCTCAGGAACCGCAACGACGCCTGGTTCCGCGGGTACAAGGGGTTGTACGCGGAGAACCTCGACGCGTTGCAAGGCATGGGCACGCTGAAGGCGTTCAACGCCAGCGGCCGGCGCGGCAGCGAGCTGGCCAGGCTGGCCGAGGCGTTCTGCCGCGACTCCATCCGGCTGATGGCGATCGTCGTCCTCTACCTGGGCGGCGTCGCCTTCGTCATCGGCCTCGGCACGGCGGTGGCGCTGGGCGTTGGCGCGCTGCGGCTGGCCGCGGGCGAGCTGACGGTGACCGGGCTGCTGCTGGTGCTCATGCTGACCGCCGAATGTTTCCGGCCGCTGAAGGAGCTTGAGGCGGCCTATCACTCCAGCTACAACGCCGTCCCGTCCCTGCGGGCGGTCTTCGAGGTACTGGACACCCCGGCGCAGGAGCAGGGTTCGTCGACGGCGTGCTCGGGACCGCCCGCGGTCGCCTTCCACGACGTCAGCCTCACCTACCGCGAACGCGACCGCCCCGCCCTCGACCACTTCACCCTGGAGATCGAGCCGGGGGAGCGGGTCGCGCTCGTCGGCCGTTCCGGTGCCGGCAAGACCACCGTGGCCGCGCTCTTGCTGCGCTTCTTCGACGCCACCGGCGGCCGCATCACGGTCGGCGGCACCGACATCCATGACCTGCCCCTGGACGAGCTGCGCTCGCTCGTCGCCGTCGTCTCCCAGGACACCTACCTCTTCCACGGCACCGTCCGGCACAACCTCACCCTGGCCCGACCGGACGCCGGCGACGCCGAACTCGACGCGGCCATCGGCGCGGCCCGCGCCGGCTTCGTCCACGACCTGCCCCAAGGCCTGGACACCATCGTCGGCGAACGCGGCCTCAAACTCTCCGGCGGCGAACGCCAGCGCATCGCCATCGCCCGCGCCCTGCTGAAGAACGCCCCCATCCTCGTCCTGGACGAGGCCACCTCCAGCGTCGACGCCGCCAACGAATCCGGCATCCAGCAAGCCCTCGACACGCTGGCCGGCGGCCGCACGACCCTGATGATCGCGCACCGGCTGTCCACGGTCCGCGACGCCGACCGGGTCATCGTCATGGCCGACGGCCGCATCGTCGAGGAAGGCGACCATCGAACATTGCTCGACCGGCGCGGCGCCTATGCCCGCCTGGTCGCCGCCCAGGAAGGATCCGTCTGATGTTCGCCCTGCTGCGCCTGCTCGGCCCGCACCGGCCGCTGCTGGTCGCCGCCGTCGTCAGCGGCATCGCCCACCACGTCGTGATGCTGGCCTCGGCGGGTGTCGGAGCATGGGTGGTCAGCCGAGCCATCACCGGGGCCACGCCCGGCGAGCTGCGCGGTGGCCTCATCGCCCTCGGCCTGCTCCTGCCGCTGCTCGCCCTCACGCCCTGGCTGGAGTCCTACCTCGCGCACGTGGCCGCCTTCCGCGTGCTGTCCGACGTGCGCGGCCGGGTCTACGCCGCCTTCGACCGCCTGGCGCCCGGCTACCTGCTGGAACGCCGCTCCGGAGACCTCGGCGCCACCGCGATCTCCGACGTCGAGCAGCTGGAGCTGTGGTTCGCCCACACGCTCAGCCCGCTGGTCAGCGCCGCCACCGTGCCTGTCGCCGCGCTCGCCGCCCTCGGCGTCTTCCACCCGGCCCTGGCCCTCGCGCTGGCGCCCGCGCTGGTGCTGCTGGCTTTCGTTCCCAGGTGGCTGCGCCGACGCGCCGAAGCCCAGGGCGCCGAACTCCGCGCCCGGGTCGGCGAACTCAACGCCGAAGCCGTCGACACCCTCCAGGGCCTGCGCGAGCTCATCACCTCCGGCGCCGGTGAGCGCCAGCTCGACCGCCTCGCCGTACAGGACGAACTCCTGCTCGCCGCCAAACTCGCCCACGGTCGCCGCTCCGGCCTCGAACACGCCGCCACCAACGCCCTGGCCACCTTCGGCCTGCTGGCCGTCCTGCTCACCGCCGCTTTCCTCGTAACGGCCGGCTCCCTGCAGCCCCTGCTCTTTCCCGTCGCCGTCGTTCTGTCGGCCGCCACCTTCGCCCCCGTCGTCGCCGTCACCGACGTCGCCCGCGACCTCAACCTCGTCACCGCCGCCGGCGCCCGCATCATGACGCTCCTCGACACCCCGGCCCCGGTCACCGACCGCGTCAGCGCGCCGCCGCCCGGCCCCATCGCTCCTCACGTGGTTTTCACCGACGTCACCTTCTGGTACGGCCCCGCCCTCCCCGAGGCGGCGACCGGCGTCACCTTCGCCCTCGGACCCGGCCAGACCGTCGCGCTCGTCGGCCACTCCGGCGCCGGCAAGTCCACCTGCGCCAGCCTCCTGATGCGCCTGTGGGACGTGACCTCCGGATCGATCACCATCGGCGGCCACGACATCCGCGACTTCCCCCAGGACGATCTGCGCCGCCGCATCACCCTGGTGCCCCAGGACGTCTACCTGTTCAACATCCCGCTGGCCGACAACATCCGCCTCGGCCGCCCCGACGCCACCCTTGAGGAGGTCATCGCCGCCGCCACGGCCGCCCAGGCCCACGAGTTCGTCACCGGCCTGCCCGACGGCTACGACACCCTGCCCGGCGAACTCGGCACCCGCCTGTCCGGCGGCCAGCGCCAGCGCATCGCCATCGCCCGGGCCATCCTCAAGGACGCGCCCATCCTCATCATGGACGAAGCCGTCTCCAACCTCGACACAGAAAGCGAGCAGGAGGTCGCCGCCGCCATGGCCTCCGTCCGCCGTGACCGGACCACGCTGATCATCGCGCACCGGCTGTCGACCATCCTGACCGCCGACCGCATCGTGGTGCTCGAATCGGGCCGCGTCGCCGAGACCGGCACCCATGAGGAACTGCTGGCCCGCGACGGCGCCTACACCCGCCTCATATCGGCCCAACTGACCGGATCCGTGTCATGATGGCCGGGTAAAGGCGAGCGCGGACTGAGGAAGCCGGTGCGACTCCGGCGCGGTCCCGCCACTGTGATCGGCGAGCGGATCCCCTCAACGCCACCACCTTCCGGGGTGGGAAGGCGGGGACGAGCATCGACCCGAGAGCCAGGAGACTCACGCGCTCGCCTCCTCGACGAACTGGGGCGGATCTCCCCGGAGAGGAGCAGGCCATGGTGCCTGAACGACGATGGCGCGCCGCCGACCGCTCGGTCCCGCCGTGAGTAGTTCCTGACCTCTCCAAAAAACTGCCGGATTCGCCGTCCGGCCCATTTAGTCATGCCCTTTTCGAGAATGGAGCCTGGAACCATGGAAGCGGCGTCGGAAGAGTCCGTCCGCAGCGCACTTGAGGAAATAACCGAATTCGGTTCGTTCTTCGCTCCGCATCTTGGCGGCGACCCCGCGGGATGGCATGACGTGGCCTCCGATTACGCGGGTGGATTCGCCGACCTGGTCGCGGCCACCGCCTCCAAGTACGGCACCCGTGAGCTGCGCATCGGCGCCTCCATCGCTCAGCTGAGCCACGCGGCCCGCCTCTGGTCGCCCGTCGTGGGCGCCGTGCTCACCCACGGAGTGATCCCCGACCTGACCCGGCTCGACCGCGCCGACGCCGACGCCCGCCTGCGGCTTCCCATGCTCGCCGGCTGGCGTGCCGGCACGGAAGAGCAGGTCACCGCCCTGCTCTATGACATGGTGGTGCGTGGCCACCTCGAACCGTTCGCGCGCGGCCTGCGGGTGAAGGTCGCCTCCGGCCTGCTGTACGGCAACGCCGCCTCGGCCGTCGCCGAAGCAGGACGCGCCGTGGCGACCGCCCGCCCGGAGCTCGCCCCCCGGGCCGCCCGGCTGGTGAACCTGCTGCTGGCCACCGGCGGGCTGACCGGGAAAGGCGCCCTCACCTCACCGGAACTCGCATTCCGGCGCACCACGTGCTGTCTCTATTACCGGGTGCCGGACGGCGATAAATGCGGCGACTGCGCGCTGCTGGACACATGAATTCTTGAAATCCCGACGAGCCTGTGCCTAAAGTTCTCGCGAAGAGTTCGCAACTGCACAATACGTGCAGAACACCGAAGGAGGACGCACATGGCGCACCACGGTTTCGCCGAACCCGATGACCCCCAGACCTGCCTGAAGTCCCACACCCCCGCGGTGGACTCGCCGTTCGAGTGGCGTGAGGACGACGACGAGTAAGACCTGATTCCCCGGTCCCGGCACACCCAGGAAGGTCTTGCTCATGATCCGCGAAGTGCGCCGGGACCGGCCACGCCACCCTGTCGTCGCCGGCATGGTCTCGTACACCGCTGTTCAAGGGACGGAGGTGACCGGCGGCGCGGCCCTCGGTGACGACGACGCGGCTCGTCTGGCCGCGATCGGTGAGGCGGTCGAACGCCACTGCGCCAACCAGGTGCCCGACGACCTGATCAGGGCCGCCCACCGCGACCTCGCCGAACCCGCGCTCGACCCCCGGGACTTCGCCCTCTACTCACCCGCCCAGTACGCGGCCAAGGGCTTTCCGTTCGTCCCGATGACCAGGGAGTTGGAGATCGCCTGGGCGCCCGCCGAGGACCTGACCTCGGGGGAGCGGGTCCTGGTGCCCGCCTCGCTGGCCTACGTCAACTACTTCACCGGCCCACGCCGCGGCGAGCCGTACACGAACTATCCGGTCCTGGCCGGAACCGCAGCCGGCCCGACGCGGGAGCGGGCGAGGCGGGCGGCCCTGCGTGAAGTGCTGGAACGTGACGCGGTCACGCTCTGGTGGGCCGGCCGCCACGAAGCCGCCCCGCTGCCGGCGCCCGGGACAGGCCCGCTGGCCGCAGCGATGGAAGAAGCGGCGGAATCCGGGCTGAGGGTCACGCTGCTGGAGATTCCATCGGAGTTCGGGGCGATCGTCGCGGGGGTCTTCGCCGAGGACCGCGAGCGCGGGGTCGTGGGCTTCGGCAGCGCCTGCCGGGACACCATCGAGGAGGCCGCCGCCAAGGCGTTCACCGAAGCCATCGGCACCTACGAGACCGGACGCGCGCTGCTGCGCCTGGACCCCGGGCCGCCGTACCTGCCGCGCCGCGCCGACCGCCGCTACCTCGACGACCTGCGGCGCGGCTGGCGTTCGGTCAACGACGTGCGCCTGCACGTCCAGCTCTACCTGGACGAACGCCTGCAGGGCGAGACGCTCGACCGGCTGCGCCACCCGGCAGGATCGCCCGCCACGGGTGAGGCGAGCTTCCGGGCCTACGCCGTGGACCTCACCGTCCCGGGCGCGGACCTGCATGTCGCCCGGGTCATCGTGCCCGGGCTGTTGTGCAACGCCCCGGCCGCGTTCCCCTTTCTCGGCGGGACCCGGATCCCGCCGTCATCAGATCTGACCCCGGTTCCCCTGCCCTTCGCGTGAACCCAGGAGGAGACAAGACATGCGGCTCGGACTTGCGATGGGCTACGGCGGCGAGCCGATGGAGGAGGTGCTGCCGACGATCCGGCACGCCGAGAGCATCGGCGTCGACTCCGTGTGGAGCGTGGAGGAGTACGGACCTGACGCCGTCAGCGTGCTCGGCTACCTCGCCGCCGTGACCGAGCGCATCGAGCTGGGCACCGCGATCATGCAGATCCCGGCCCGCACTCCGGCCGCCACGGCCATGACCGCCATGACGCTGGACGTGCTGTCGCATGGCCGGTTCCAGCTCGGCCTCGGGCTGTCGGTGCCGTGGATCGTGGAGGGCTGGCACGGCCTGCCGTACGACCGGCCGCTGCGCCGCACCCGCGAGTACGTCGAGATCGTGCGCAAGGCGATCGCGCGCGAGGATCGGGTGGAGTACGCCGGGGAGCTGTACCGCCTGCCGTACACCGGGGCGGGCTCGACGGGGCGGGCGCGGCCGGTTCGCTCGGAGATGACCCCGCTCCGCCCGCGCATCCCGCTGTATCTGGCGGCCATCGGGCCCGGCAACCTGGCGCTCACCGGTGAGCTCGCCGACGGGTGGCTGTCGGGGATGTACGCGCCCGAGCACGAGGCCGCCATCCTGGCTCCGCTGGACGCGGGCATCGCCAAGGCCGGTCGCACGGCCGGAGAGGTGAAGATCTGCCCCATTCTGTACGTCGCGCACGCGGCAACCGTCGAGGCGGGCAGGGAGCGGTTACGTCCGCTCTACGCCCATCTGATCGGTGCGGCTTCACCGGGCGTGCGCAACACCTACGCCGACGTCGTCGTCCAGATGGGGTACGAGGGCCCGGCCCACGACATCCGCAAGCACTTCGCCGCCGGCGACCGTGACGCCGCCACGGCCGCGGTGCCCGACCGGCTGCTCGACGAGGTGGCCTTGATCGGCCCGATCGAGGCCATGACCGAGCGGCTTGCCGTGTGGCGGGAGTCGCGGGTGGACACGGTCATCCTGCTCGATCGCGACCCGGCCCTCCTGGAAGCGGCACGGGCCGTGCTGTGAGACGCATGTGGGCACTGACGGTGCCGTTGCTGGTGGCGGGGCTGACGCAGATCGTCGTCAACGTCGTCGACACCGTCATGCTGGCCCGCCACTCCACGACCGCGCTGGCCGCCTTCGCGCTGGCCGCGCCCGTCTACCTGATCGCCCTGGTCGTGGTACGCGGCTGGGCCACCGCCGTGCAGATCAAGGTGGCACAGGCGCACGGCGCCGGCACGCCCGCGGCCGTGGTCCGGGTCGTCCGCGTCGGGCTGGGTACCTCGCTTCTGGCCGGTGCCGCGATCGGCGCCCTTCTGTACGCGGTCGCCGGACCGGTGCTGAGCCTGCTGGGCGCCTCCGCCGAGCTGGCCGGGCCGGGCGTGGCGTACCTGCGGGTGCTGGCGTTCGCGGTGCCCTTCGCCGCCGCCTCCTTCACGCTGCAGAGCGCCTGTTCCGGGGTCGGGGTGACCCGGGCGGCGATGTGGCACGCACTGCTGGTCAACCTGGTGAACCTGCCGCTCGGGCTGTGGCTGATCTTCTCCGCCGGGTTCGGCGTCACCGGCGCGGCCCTGGCCACGCTGGCGGCCACCGTCGCGGGCACCGCGTTCCTGCTGGCGTACGGCCGCGCCCGGCTGCCCCGCGTGGCCGCCGGCGGCCGGCCCGTGGCACGGGACCTGTGGCGCATCGGCTGGCCGGAGATGAGCGCGATGGGCGTCGGCTACCTCAACGAGGCGCTCCTCGCCGGCTTCGCCGCCCGGATGGGCACCCCGGAGCTGGCCGCGTACCGGATCGTGGACAATCTGCTGCTCATCGTCTTCACCGTGATGGCCTCGGCTTCGGCGTCCATCGTCATCCTGGCCGGGCAGGAGATCGGCGCGGGCCAGACGGACCGGGCGGTGCACTGGCGGCGCACCGGGACCCGGCTGCTGCTGATCGTCTTCGCCGTGCCGGCCGGGTTGCTCCTGCTCGGCGGTACCACCGTCCTGTCGTGGTTCAGCGACAACCCCGAGGTTGTCGCGCTGGCCTGGCAGGTGGTGCCGCTGGCCATGCTGAGCCTGGCGCCCATGGTGCCCGCGATGGCCTCCGGCAGCTTCCTGCGCGCCCAGGGCGACACCCGCTCGGTGATGCTGGCGAACGTCGCCTGCGACTACCTGCTGCTCATCCCGCTCTCCTGGCTGCTCGGCCTGACCCTCGGCCTCGGGCTGCCCGGGATCTACCTGGCGTGGAACGCCTTCGCGATCCTCCTGGCCGTGCTTGTGGGGTTGCGTGCCCGGCGCGGCTTGGTGATGTCAACAACCAACGAACGGGGAGAATGATGCCATTAGCACATCGGACCGCTGTGGTCGTCGCGGCCACGGCCCTCATGGCCGCGTTCGCGAGCCCGGTCGCTCAGGCCGAGACACCTGACACGCTCGTCCTCAAGCTCACGCCCACACCCGTCGCGCACCTGCGGCAGGAGCTGGGATCGTTGAGCACGACGGCGCTGGAGATTCTCGGTGGTGATCGAGGCGAGTTCCGCGGCGGCTATCTGGCCCCCGAGGGCAGCGTGGCAGCCGCACTGACCACGTTCGAAGACACGTGGAACCTCAGCGAGCGCAAGCCGCTGTACATCGACGCGCTCCGCGTGCCCGCTCAGGCCGCCGCCCAGGTCAAGAACGTCCTGAAGGGCTACGTGACCGCGGAGACGGCCGTCCCGTCCACCACACCCGTCACCGTGATCGACGACAGGGTGAGCGCGGTCCGCCCCCAGCCCGTCTCCGCGGCGGTCGCCGCCGAACTCGACGTGCCCGACCGGGGCATGACCCTCGCGCTGAACCAGCAGGGCCACCGCGGCATCCGCCACTCCTTCTTCGGCCTGAGCAACAGCAACGGCGCCTACGGCTCCGGCTACAGCTTCTACGCCTACGAGCACGACACCAAGGTGTTGTCCGTCAACGGCGGCTGCAACGACAACGACTTCTGGATCCTGCGCAACGGTGGGCTGGGGTGGTCCAGCAACCTGCCCGGCGCCTACTTCGACACCAACGCCAGCGACCCCTGCAACACCCAGGACATGACCGTCGGCTCCTGGAACGCCCACCAGCTCAACGGCGGGACGACCTACACCGTCGACACCTGGGGCGGCCACGGCGGCGCCGTACTGTCGCACATGAACCTCACCGCACAGGCGTTGCGTATCAAGAGAGAGAGCCCCAACTGCAGCGGCGACACCCCCAAGCCCTGGTGTGTCGGCGTCGACTTTCCCACTCCGATCGGCCGGAGCGTCCGGCTGATCTCGCTGAACCCGGTCATGATCCCCGCCTGCTACTCCTGGCGTGCCGGTGGGGGCGGCGAGCGCTGCTGAGTCACACCCTGTCGTACTCATGAAAGGAATCCGTGAAAAGGATCACCGTGTGCCGGGACTGCTGCTGCGGCAGCGTCCGGAAGGTGCCCGCCCTCGACCATGACGAGCAGATCCGCCGGCTGGCGGAGGTCTCCGACGTCCGCGTCACCGACTGCCTCGACGTGTGCGACCAGGCCAACGTCGTCATCGTGCAGCCGACGCCGGAGGGGCGGGCCGCCGGCGGTCGTCCGGTGTGGCTTGCGCTGGTCAACGACGAGGGCGCCACCACGGACGTCGCCGACTGGATCAGCGCCGGCGGCCCAGGACTGGTCCCGCTGCCGCCCATCCTCGAACTGCACCGCTTCACACCGCCTCGACGTCTTCGCCCACGGGCATCGGACCGGACCGAGCTCATTGCGTTTCTTGGAGAGTCCTAGTCGTGCACGAGGAATCGTGGGCTGGTCAAGGCCGGTTCCCCTCGACACGGCTTCGCCCGGATAAGTCCTGAAGACGTGTGCGACGATATCGGCGTAGGCGACGGCGGAACGAGGAAGCCGGTGTGAATCCGGCGCGGTCCCGCCACTGTGATCGGCGAGCGTGCCCCGACAATGCCACTGCCTCTCGTGGGTGGGAAGGCCGGGGTAGGCGCTGACCCGAGAGCCAGGAGACTCACGCGGTCGCCTCCTCGAGAAATTGGGGCGGATCTCCCCAAGAGAGGATGGACCGTGAGCACGACCGTCTCCCTCCTGGAGCGCCGCCCCCTCGCACGCCGTGATCGCTGTCGAGGAATGGCGGTCGCGGCCTTCCCCTCCAGGAGAATCCGTTGGGTTTCTTTCGCCCTGTCGGCGGAGCACTGCTCGCCCTCGCGCTCGTCACCGGCTGCGCGGGTACGGCCCAGCCCGTCAGGCCATCGGCCGCCGCCGACGGCCGCTGCGTCACCGCCTATGACCCGGCCAAGGACTACTTCCCGGCCAAGCAGACGCTGAAGCACGCCGGCAACTTCACCCTCACCTACGCCAGGCACTACCAGACGATCACCGTCAAGCAGCCCACACCCGGTGCCAAGCCGGAGACGTACGTGCTGCTGCGCTGCGGCACGCCCGACCCGAAGGTGGCCGGGGCCACCGTGGTCGAGACCCCCATCGAGTCGCTGTATTCGGCCTCCACCACACACCTGCCCTTCGTCACGGAACTCGGCGTGCTCGACCGGCTCAAAGGCGTGGCCTCCGCCGGGTTCATCACCTCGGCACAGGTGCTGGCGAAGGTGAAGGAGGGCGCCATCACCGAGTACGCCAAGGGTCAGGAGGTCGACACCGAGAAGGTCATCGCCGCCAAGCCGGGCGTGCTGATGACCGGCGGCACCGAGGACAAGGCCTACGGCCCATTGCGCCAGGCAGGTGTCAAGATCGTCGCCAACGCCGAGTGGCTGGAGAGCTCCCCGCTGGGCCGCGCCGAATGGATCAAGCTGATGGCCGCGCTGACCGGCACCGAGCAGCAGGCGACCCAGGTGTTCGACAAGATCGAGAGCGACTACCGGGCGCTGACGGGCAAGGTCAAGGCGGTCACGCCGGTGACGGTGCTGCCCGGCCAGATGTACGAGGGTCAGTGGTCGATCGCCAACGGCGGCAGCTACGTCGCCCAGCTGATCAAGGACGCGGGTGGCAGCTACGCCTGGGCCGACACCCCCGGCCCCGGCAGCAGCACGCTGGACCTGGAGGCGGTGCTGGCCAAGGCCAAGGACGCCAAGGTCTGGCTCGCGACCGCCGCTGAGTGGAAGGGCCTATCGGACGTGGAGAAGGCCGACCCGCGCTACGCCAAGTTCGCCGCCTTCACCTCGGGCGAGATCTGGTCGTCGAACAAGGCGCTCGGACCCGGCGGCGGCAACGACTTCTACGAACGCGGCGTCGCCCGCCCCGACCTGATCCTCGCTGACCTGGTCGCCATCCTCCACCCCGACCTCGCCCCCGGCCACGAGTTCGCCTTCTACCAGAAGATGACCAAGTGACGGCTCTCGCGGTCGTCCCAGTGGCCTACCGCCGCCGGGCGCTTGCTCTGCTCGCGATGACGGCGGCGGTCCCGTCCGCGTTCGCGCTGGCGGTCACGCTGGGCTCCACACCCGTCCCGCTGGGCGAGGCGCTGGCCGCACTGATCCGCTCTCCCGCCGCCCACCCCGCCGTTCAGGAGATCATGTGGACGGTACGGCTGCCGCGCGCCATCACGGCGGCGCTGGCCGGAGCGGCCCTGGCGGCGGCGGGCGTGCAGATGCAGACGCTGTTCCGCAACCCACTGGCCGAGCCGTACATCCTCGGCGTCAGCTCGGGCGCCAGCCTGGGTGTCGCCCTGGTCACGACCGGGATGGGCGGTGCGGCCGGGGCGTTCACCGCAGGGCTGGCCGGGCTGGGCAAGGCGAGCGTCGTGGTCGCCGCCTCCGCCGGTGCCGCGGCCGTGCTCGCGCTGGTGCTCGCGCTGTCCCGGCGAGTGCACTCGGTGGTGACCCTGCTCGTCATCGGCGTCATGGTGGGGTCCGCTTCAGTGTCGGTCATCACCTTGCTCCTGGTCTACACCGATCCGCAGCGGGCGCAGCAGTTCATCAGCTGGGGCCTGGGCAGCTTCGCCGGGACGACCTGGGCGGATCTGGCGCTGTTCGCACCCGTGGGCCTGGCGGGCCTGGGCGCGGCGCTGGCCGGGGTCAAGCCGCTCAACGCGCTGCTGCTCGGTGAGAGCTACGCCCGCACGATGGGCGTGCACGTCCGGCTGGTGCGCACGCTCACGTTGCTGGTGGCCTCGGTGCTGGCCGGGGCGGTGACCGCCTACTGCGGCCCGGTCGCCTTCCTCGGTCTGGCCGTACCCCATGTGACCCGGCTGCTGCTGGGCACGGCCGATCACCGGCTGCTCATGCCGGGCGTGATCCTGCTCGGCGCGGCGACCGCCCTGTTGTGCTGCGTGGCCACGCAGGCGCCGGGCAGCGGCGTGGTGCTGCCGTTGAACGCCGTCACCACGATCGTCGGCGCGCCCGTCGTGGTCACCGTGCTGCTGCGCAGCCGCGCGGCCCGGACCGGACTGGCGGTGTGACGATGTCCCTGCGCTTGGAGGCGCTGTGCGCGGGCTACCCGGCACGCCGCGGACGAGGGGAGCGGAGGGTCCTGGACGGCCTGGCCGCAAGCGCCGCTCCCGGCGAGCTGACCGTGCTGATCGGCCCCAACGGCAGCGGCAAGTCCACCCTCCTGAAAACCATGGCCGGGCTTCAGCCGCCGCTGACCGGACGGGTGCACCTCGACGGGGAGGTCCTCGGCTCGCTGTCTCCCGTGGAGGTGGCTCGCAAGCTGGCGGCCGTCCTCACCGAACGCGACCTGCCGCCCCTGCTGAGCGCGCGGGAGGTGGCCGGACTCGGCCGCCACCCGCACACCGGCTTCACCGGCCGGCTCGGCCCGGCCGACCACGCGGTCGTCTCCTGGGCGCTGAGCGCGGTCAACGCGGGTCATCTCGCCGAACGCCAGGTCAGCGAACTGTCGGACGGCGAGCGGCAACGTGTCCTCATCGCCCGCGCCCTGGCCCAGGAACCTTCGGTGATCCTGCTGGACGAGCCCACGGCCTTCCTGGACGTCACCTCTCGGGTCGCCCTCATGGGCCTGCTGCGTACCCTGGCCCGTGATCGTGGTCTGGTCATCGTGGTGTCCACCCACGACCTGGAGCTGGCACTTCGCGTAGCCGACCGGGTGTGGCTGGTCACGGCCGAGGGTGTCCTGCACACCGGTACACCGGAGGAACTGACCGAGAACGGCCTGATCGGCGCCTGTTTCGACGGCGAGGAACTGTCCTTCGACCGGCAGGCAGGAGTGTTCACGCTGAACCCGGCACGCGCCCGCCCCGTACGGTTGCCCGACGACCCGTTGCTGGAGCGCGCCCTGGCCAGGGAGGGCTGGCGCCGGGATGCCGCCGGGGCCGTCCAACTGGCCGTGGATCACAGGGAGGGCGGATACGCGGCCGCCTACGACGGGCGAACCCCTTGGTTCCCCACCATCCCCGAGGTCGCGGCTTGGGCTCGGCACCTGCACGACCACCCCGTCCTTCTCCCGGCCGCCCCCGCCGTCGCCGTGGCCGGCACCAGCACGCTGGGCGGCTACTTCGAACTGGAAGTCGGTCCACCCGGTGACGGATGGCAGCCGTTCACCGACTTGTCCGCAGACCCGTCAGCCCTGGCCGGCCGCATCGACTCCGTCGCAGAGCGGCTCGGTACCCAGGAGAGGCGCGTCGCCGCCTCGATCCTGTTCCAGGGCCTGGCCGCGCGCCTGTGGTCGCCTGTTCTCGGCGCGTTCATCGTCCACGACCTGCTGCTCGACCTGCCGCCGCAAGACCTGCACTGGCGACCTGTCCCCAGCGG
The DNA here is from genome assembly GCF_042740095.1 of Nonomuraea sp. NPDC059023. NCBI lineage: Bacteria > Bacillati > Actinomycetota > Actinomycetes > Streptosporangiales > Streptosporangiaceae > Nonomuraea > Nonomuraea sp. NPDC059023. Next base: position 78,871 of record NZ_JBHYIO010000037.1, read on the forward strand.
ACCGCTGCCGCTGCGGATCGCCCGCCCGACCGGATGGCAGGCCGCCGACCCGAGCGCCGCCATCGAGCCGCTCTACCGCAACGTCGTCACCGAACTGCTCGAACCACTCGCCGAAACCACCCGCGGCATCGTCAAGCTGGCACCCGGCCTGCTGTGGGGCAACGCCGCCTCCTCCCTGGCCGGGAGCATCCGCGCGGTGCTGCGCCGGCACCCCGAGCTGACCGCGCGGGCGGTTCCCATCGGTCGCGAGTTGTTGCGGACCAAGCTGCTGAAAGGCACAGGCGACCTCGCCGAGCCCGGCCGCCCGTTCTTCGTCCGGCGCAGCTGCTGCCTGTACTACCGACTGCCCGGCGGCGGCAAGTGCGGTGACTGCGCCCTCATCCCCCGAAACCAGTCAGGAGCCCCATCGTGAACCACACGGTCGTCGAGGAACACGGCAACGGAACCCTGCACGTCTGGCCCCTGCCCACCGACGAGGACAACCTGCTGAACCTGGTCACCTTCCTGTTCGAGCGGCACTGGGAACACATCTGGTTCGGCGTGATCATCCAGGGCGCGGCCTGGGAGGTGGCCGCGCCCAACGCCCCTGAGCGCATCAGCATGTACGACGGCTACGTCACCGTCGACTTCGGCCGCTGGCACTTCCACCTGTGCATCGGCGAGCACACCGCCAGCGGCCCCGAACTCGGCGCCATCCGCCGGTGCGCCCGGGCCGAGCTGTATCGCCGCGTCGACGACGAGGGCATCCCCACCTCCTGGGGAGTGCGCCTGTTCAACGGCCGCGACGAACAGCTCATGACCGTCCTGCTGCCCAACCCCTTCCTCACCGACCGCCAGCAGATCCTCGATCCTCCCGACTTCGACCGGCTGGCAGCGTGGGATGAGCTACGCGCCACCTACTTCGGCTCGGCCCCTGACCCGCTCGACCGAACCGGGAAAGGGTTCAGACACGGTTGAGTCCCGCCCATCGGACACGGCCGATCTTGACCACGGCGGCGGCGGTCTCCAAGGGCGATTGCTGCCCGGGGGAGCAGGAGGCGGCCACCACGAGCTGGTCGGCGAGCTCCGAAACCGCCGCGCATGTGGTCACTGCGGTATCGACCTGTCCGGTGCCGGGCGAGCAGCCGTCCACGACGGCGGCCACGATCGTCGTGCGAGGCAGGCCCCCCAATCGGGCGAGGCCGTCGAGGTTGCCGGGCGTGGTCACGAAGTCGACCGCGATGCTCTCCACCCGTGACGCGCCCAGCACGGCCAGCGCTGGACCGGCTTCGCCCGAGCACAGGCACACCAGCAGCCGGGGGCGGTTGCTCAGCTCGCCCAGCCGCTCGTAGGCGTACGCCAGGTGACGCAGGTCCGCGGGATCGGCCGGCGGGGGTTCGTCGAGCTGGACCTCCTGAGCTCCGGCGGTGGCCAGCCGTTCGAGTAGTTCCGCGTACGGCTCCAGGAACGCGTCCAGCAGGCGGAGCCGATGATCGCCGCCCATGCTCCGCAGGAAGGCGAGCGGCCCCGGCAGCACGGGCCGCATCTCGAAGCCGAGCCGCCTGACCTCATGGTAGGCGGCCAGCGGCGCATTGCGGTCGAGCCGGAAGCGGGTGGCCCGGGTCAGCGGCCCGGTCACGCCGAAGGTGGCGGCCGAGGCGAAGGCGGGGTCGTGGAGCGGCAGGTCGGTCAGGCGGAAGTTCCGCCAGCCTTCCCACAGATCGGCGGTGGCCGCCGGGCGTCCGAGCACGGTGGTGCGTTGTCTCACGTCGGGTCCTTTTCCCTCGCGGAACCCCTGGGGGCCGCGTGCCGGGTGGCACACGGGCGGTGGCAGGTATTCGGACTCGCGGGCGTCTCACACGTGTCTACTGGCCGTCGCTTCCCAGGCCGGAGCCCAGTGCTTGTGTGGACGGCGGTCGTTCCCGCTCACCGCTGCGGGGCAGTCCCGGATTCACACCGGGTTCCCTCTTACGCCGGTCCCTCGTGAGGGCCGGACCAGCCGCAGAAGGAAGCATAACGGGCCGGTAGCCTCCCCCGTTGAAATGAGGTACACGTGTGGTTTGACGGGACGTCTGTCTCTCCGCCTGGGATCATGCTCTGCGACATTTTGGCCGGTCGCCGACAGCGCGGTCGTTGAACCGAGGTCGCGCAGAAGGGCCGCGGGCAGGGGCGTCGCACAGCCCGCGCGCCGGTGCCGTCAGCCGTCCCACCGGGTGGCCCGAGAGCCACACCCCACATCACGTGTCGAGAGAAGTGTCACGGGAGGTGTCGCTCCATTTGGCCGACGTAGGAGCTGAGGGGGCGGATGAGGGAGTTCGCAGTCAGTTGCTCGGCTATGTGAGCACTCCAGCCGGTGATGCGGGACATGACGAAGATGGGGGTGAAGGTGGGGATGTCGAAGCCCATGAGGTGGTACGCGGGGCCGGTCGGGTAGTCCAGGTTGGGGTGAATTCCCTTGGTCCGTGCCATCGCGTCGGCGAGAGCGTCGTACCGCTTCATGAGATCGTCGGCGTTCCGCAGCCGCGCCAGGTCGCGCAGCGCCGCCTCCATGGTCGGCACGCGCGAGTCGCCGTGTTTGTAGACGCGGTGACCGAAGCCCATGATCTTGCGCTTGTCCGCCAGGGCCTGCGCCAGCCAGGCCTCGGGGTCGCTCATCTCGGCGAACATGTGCATGACGGCCTCGTTGGCTCCGCCGTGCAGGGGTCCCTTCAACGCGCCGATGGCGGCGGTGACCGCGCTGTAGAGGTCGGACAGCGTGGAGGTGACCACGCGGGCGGTGAAGGTGGAGGCGTTGAAGCTGTGCTCGGCGTAGAGGATGAGGGAGATCTCGAAGCAGCGCACGACCTCGGGTTCCGGGATCTCACCGAAGCACATGTGGAAGAAGTTCTCCGCGAAGCCCAGCTCGGGGTCGGGCTGGATCGGCGCCTGTCCGCGGCGGCGGCGCTGGTTCTGGGCGACGACGGTGGGCAGGCGGGCGAGCAGGTCGAGCGCGGCGTGCGGGTTGGCGTCGGCGTCGTCCTCGCGCGGGTCTTCAGCGCCGAGCTGGCTGACTGCGGTGCGCAGCACGTCCATCGGGTGGCAGCTCTCCGGGAGCTTGGCGAGCATGTCCAGCGTGGTGCGTGAGAGGGTACGGCGGGCTCGCTCGGCCGCCTCGAACGCGCGCAGTTGCCCGGCATCCGGCAGCTCGCCGTGCCACAGCAGATAGGCGACCTGCTCGAAGCCGCAGGCGGCGGCGAGCTCCTGCACCGGGTATCCGCGGTAGGTCAGGGAGTTGCTGTCGGGGTTGACCATGGAGATCGCGGTCGTGTCCGCCACGACGCCGGCCAGGCCCTTGCTGATGGTCATCGGTCCTCCCGGTAGCCGTGGGTGAGCACGTTGGCGTCGAAGGTCGCGTAGCCGGAGTAGTCCAGCAGGTCGTACAGCTCGCCTCTGGTCTGCATGCGCTCGACCAGCCCGGCCTGGGTGCCCTCAGCGTCGATGATCTTCAAGGACTCGGTGACCGTGCCCATGATCAGGCGGAACAGGGTCACGGGGTAGATGACGACGTTGATGCCGAGGTCGCGCAGGGTCGTCGTGGTGAGCAGGGTCGATTGGCCGAACTCGGTCATGTTGGCCAGGATCGGCACGTCGACCGCCTTGCGTATGGCCTCGAACTCGGCGGCGTCGGCCAGCGCCTCGGGGAAGATCAGATCGGCTCCGGCGTCGGCGAACGCCTTCGCTCGCTCGATCGTCGCGGCCAGTCCGCCGGTGGTGCGTACGTCGGTGCGGGCGCAGACGACGAAGTCGGGGTCGCGGCGGGCGTCCACGGCGGCGCGCAGGCGGCGCACCGCGTCGGGTAGCGGGCTGATCGTCTTGCCGTCCAGGTGGCCGCAGCGCTTGGGGTTGACCTGGTCTTCGATGTGGCATCCGGCCAGTCCGGCGTCCTCCAGGATCTGGATGGTCCTGGCGGTGTTCATCGGCTCGCCGAAGCCGGTGTCGGCGTCGACGAGGGTGGGCAGGCCGGTGACCCGGGCGATGGTCTGCGAACGTCCGGCGACCTCGCTGAGCGTGGTCAGGCCGATGTCGGGCAGGGCCAGGTCGGCGGCGAGCACGGCGCCGGACACGTAGACGCCGTCAAATCCGGCCCGCTCGATGGCGCGGGCTGACAGCGGGTTGATCGCGCCGGGAAGGCGCAGCAGCTCGCCCCCGGACAGCCCGGCGCGCAGAGCGCGGCGCTTGTCGTGCGGCGTGGTGCGGGAGTGAAGCATCAGAAGATTCCCTTCGTCCCGGGCACGGAGCCGATGCCGGCTTCCAGGTTGAGCGCGGCGACCTCGGCGGCCGTCAGGCCGGCGAGGCGGGTGGCCAGGTCCAGGAAGCGATCCTTTTCGGTCTCGCTCACAGCTCCGGCGGCCAGCGCCCGGAACTTGGCGATGTAGTCCGCGCGGGCGAAGGGCCGCGCGCCGTCGGGGTGGGCGTCGGCGACCGCGCGGGACTGCTCGATGGTGCTGCCGTCGGCCAGCTCGACCACCACGCGGCCGCCGAAGGCACGGCGCTCGGGGTGGTGGTAGGCGGCGGTCCACTCCGGGTCCTCCAGCGTGGCGATCTTCCGCCACAGCTCGACGGTGTCCGGTCTGGCCGCCCGCTCGGGCAGGTAGGAGTCGACATGGTGCCAGGCGCCGTCCTGCAGGGCGACGGCGAAGATGTAGGGCAGGGAGTGGTCGAGCGTCTCCCGGCTGGCGGCCGGGTCATACTTCTGCGGATCGCCCGCGCCGCTGCCGATGACGTGGTGGGTGTGGTGGCTGGTGTGGATGGTGATCCGCTCCACCTTCGCCGGGTCGCCGATCCGGGCGCGCAGGTCGATGGCCAGGTCGATGAGGGCCTGCGCCTGATACTCGGCGGAATGCGCCTTGGTGTACGTGCGCAGGATGCCGCGGGTCGCCTCGCCCGGCGCGGGCAGCTCCACCGCGTACTCGGCGCCGGGGCCGGACAGCAGCCAGGCGATGACGCCGTCCTCACCCTCGTAGATCGGCGCGGGCGCCCCCTGGCCGCGCATCGCCCGGTCAACCGCCTCGATCGCCGCCTTCCCGGCGAAAGCCGGCGCGTACGCCTTCCAGGAGGAGATCTCTCCCTTGCGTGACTGGCGGGTCGCGGTGGTGGTGTGCAGGGCCTGGCCGATCGCGTGATAGATCACCTCCACCGGCAGTCCGAGCAGCGCGCCGATCCCGGCCGCCGCGGACGGGCCGAGGTGGGCGACATGGTCGATCTTGTGCTCGTGCAGGCAGATGCCGCCCACCAGCGCGACCTGGACCTCATAGGCCACCGCGATGGCGCGGGCCAGCTCCGCGCCTGTCCGCCCCAGATGCTGGGCGACGGCGAGGATCGGCGGGATGTTGTCGGCCGGATGCGAGTAGTCGGCGGCCAGGAACGTGTCGTGGAAGTCCAGCTCCCGTACGGCGACGCCGTTCGCCCAGGCGGCCCACTCCGGTGAGACGGACGGCCCGGCCACCCCGAAGACGCCGGCGCCGCCCGAAGCCGCGCGATGCGCCAGCGCCTGGTCCCGGGCCGCCGCCACCGGCGGTCGGAGCAACGACGCCGCGGCGACACCCGCGTTGTCGATCACCCTGTTGGCGATCATCTCCGCTACGTCGAGGTCGGGGGAGGGGGCGTGCACGGCGAGCTCGGCGAGCTTCCAGGCCAGTTGCCCGGTGACCGGCAACCGGTCGGCACTGGGGCTGACCCGGACGACATGGGTGACCATACGACTCCTTGCGAAGACGGCGAAGGCTGTCCTGCGAGCATCACAGGTGGCCGCTCTGGCAGGCCAGTGACGTCATCTGCGAAGTTTCGCGAAGCATGAGAGCGATTTTGCGAAGTTTGTGAAGAGTGTTCTTCGCATAGGCTGTCCCTCATGGGCAAGATCTTCGTGGGGCCGAGGCTGAAGGCGCTGCGCCGCGACCGGAAGGTCAGCCAAGTCCGTCTGGCGGGGCTGCTCGGCATCTCGGCCAGCTATCTCAACCAGATCGAGCACAACCAGCGGCCGTTGACGGCTCCGGTCCTGCTCCAGCTGAGCGACGTCTTCGGCCTCGACCCCGAATTCTTCGCCCCCGAAGACGGCACCCGGCTCATCGCCGACCTGCGCGAGGCCCTGGCCGGTCAGGAGATCTCCGCCGTCGCCCTCGCGGACCTGGCCGCCGCCAGCCCCGAGATCGCGCGGGCGGTAGCCGGACTGCACCGCCGCTACCTGGCCGCCACAGAACACGCCGCCGTCCTGGCCGGCGCGCAGCCCGTCGCGCCCGCGCCGTACGAGCTGGTCCGCGACTTCTTCTACGACCGGCACAACTACGTCGACGAGCTGGACCGGGCGGCGGAATCGCTGGCCGACGGCGATGACCCGGGACGGCTCGCGGCGGCCCGGCTGGCCGGTCACGGCGTGCGCGTCGCGGAGGACGGGAGCGCGCGACGCCGCTATGACCCCCACACCCGGGTACTACACCTCGCGCCGGGCCTTGGCTCCTCCCAGCGCGCCTTCCAGCTCGCGACCCAGCTGGCCCTGCTTGAGCACGCCGATCTGATCGCCGGGCTGGTCGCGGACGCGGGGTTCACCGATGCCGACGCCGCGGCGCTGGCCAGGATCGGGCTGGCCAACTACTTCGCCGGGGCGCTGCTTCTGCCGTACCGCCGCTTCCGCGACGCGGCCGAGCATCACCGCTACGACCTCGACCGGCTCGCCGCCGACTTCGGCGTGGGCTTCGAGGCCGTCTGTCACCGCCTCAGCACCCTGCAGCGCCCCCGCATGCGCGGTGTGCCGTTCTCCTTCGTGCGCGTGGACCGGGCCGGCAACATCTCCAAGCGCCAGTCCGCCACCGGCTTCCACTTCACCAGGGCGGGCGGAAGCTGCCCGCTGTGGAACGTCTACGACGCCTTCACCACCCCTGGCCGCCTGCTGAGCCAGGTGGCCGAGATGCCCGACGGGCGGCGCTACTTCTGGGTCGCGCGGACCGTGGAGCGCCGCCCTCCCCGGCATGGTTCACCGGGGTCGCTGTTCTCCATCGGGCTCGGTTGTGAGCTGCGGCACGCCCACCGGCTCGTCTACGCCGACGGTCTGGACCTCGCCACTCCGCAGGTCATGCCGATCGGCCTGGGCTGCAAGGTGTGTGACCGAGACGACTGCGCCCAGCGTGCCTTCCCGCCCACCGGCACCCAGGTGCGGGCCGACGAGCATGTGAGCGGGCTGGTGCCGTACACCACGCCCTGATCGATAGGCCAGCAGGATGGCGTCGGCCTGCCGGAACCACTCCCCGATGGGGGCAAGCCGGCCCTCGCCGCCGTGGGGCCCTGGTCGCCTGGCTGTCCGTCGAGGAGCCCGACCTCACCACCGGCCCGGTGCTCTTCACTCAGCCACGCGTCCTGGTGACCGCCTCCGGCCGCCCGCTGTCCCGGGGACCGGTCTCGCTGGAAACGCTGGGCGACGTGCCCGTCCTCGACGGGCGAACGAACGGCCGGCGCAACGTCCCCGAATACTGGGAGAACGCCTACACCCCCTTCTTCACCCCCAAGGGGCGGTCCATCGAACGTTCTCCCGAGCCGGTGGCGAGCCTGGAAGACCTGTTCACCCGGGTCGCGGCCGGGGAAGCCGTCCAGCCCCTGAGCGCCCATGCCACCCGCTACCATGCCCGCCCCGGCGTCACTTACGTGCTCATCCACGACAGCCCGCCGGTCCGTTGGGGACTGGTCGGGCGCAAGGGCGCCGAGATCCCGCCGGTCCGCGCTCTCGCCCGGGTCGTCCTCGACCTGGGCCCGCTGGTCAGCGCGTGGGCTTCGCCGCTGGACGACGGAAGGTCCGGGGCGACCGGGCGGCGGCGCACTCGACCCCAGGGCGTCGGTGCGCGGAGCCCCCCTGTCATGCGGGTGGAATTGCGGTAGATTTGATAATCATTTTCTAATGTAGTGTGATAAACCTAAGATCGGAGCGCGTCCTTCAGGTCGATCGGTGGTGCCTCCAGCATGCCAACCTGCCATGCTCAGCTGGTCAGGCCGCCGCCCCCGGTGGCGTGGCCGTGCGCCCTCCTCCCGGCCGTGCGGGCAGTCCGCCCGGCCGTGCACCGTCGGCCTCCGGGGGGTTGCGCATGAGCCGCGCCAGCCACACCAGTACGGCCCAGCCCACGATCACGATCACATGGTGGGATTCCCGCAAGGGCTCGGTGGCGGCGCCGTACAGATCCCAGAGCGCGGTCGCGGTGAGGATCACCGCACCCGCCGTCGCGAGGGGCAGTATGCCCCAAACCGTGTGCGGCCGCAGCGCCGCGGTGAGGAACCCGACCCCGAGCGCCAGGTTGAATGCCCCTATTTCCCGAATGTCGTGGATGGGGCCTGTGTCTAAAACAAAGTCGGGCTTAATAACCATTGCGTATCCAATCGCGATTTGGCAGGTGGCGAGGGCGCCCAGGAGCACGCGCGCCAGTCGTAGCGGCCAGGCGGGCGGCACGGGCCGCGAGGCCAGGTGGCGCATGACGCGGTCGGTGAGGTCGGGCGGGGGCGGCAACAAGCCGGGCAGGCCGCGGCTGAGCTCACCGGCCCGGCTCAGCCAGTCGCCGCATGCCTGGCACGCGTCCAGGTGCGCGCGCAATTCATGGATGCCGACCTCCGGCTCCTCGTTGTCGATCAATACAGAGAACGCCTCTCGAGCCTGCCTGCATTGCATATCGGTTCGCCTCTCTCGTGCAGGTAGTCGCCGCCGGGCCGAACGGGGTTCCGCGGCTGCTCCCTGATTCATGCCACCATCTCCACCCCCCGAAGAGGAACCCATGGACGAACTCACGCGACTCGCCATCGCGGCCAGGCACGGCGACACGGAGACGTTACGTGAGTTCGTCGCCGCCGCGTCGCCCGAGGTCTGGCGGCTGTGCGCCGCGCTCGCCGACGTGGACAGCGCCGACGACCTCACGCAGGAGACCTTCGCCCGGGTCTGCGTGGCGCTGAAGCGCTATCGCGGCGAGGCGAGCGCCAGGACCTGGCTGCTGTCGATCGCCAGGCGGGTCGTGGCCGACGCGATCAGGAAACGGGTCCGCGTGCGCCGGATGGAGGAAGCGGTTCTCGCCCAGCCCGCCGGTGCCGAGACCGCCCCGGACATGGCGGGGGAGATCGAGCTCCGCCTTCTGATCGCGGCTCTGCCCGTCGCGCGCCGGGAGGCGTTCGTACTGACCCAGGTGCTGGGCCTGTCCTACGAGGAGGCCGGCCGGGTGTGCGGGTGCCCGGTGGGAACCATCAGGTCGCGGGTGGCGAGGGCACGCGAGAGCCTGCTGGAACAGCTGTCGGACGACGGCGGATGGCGAACCGCATGGAACTCCACGCGTGTTGGCGACGACCATCTTGGGTGAATGGTGACAAGGCGCCAAGCAAACGGGGATGGACCATGAGAGCGTTGCACACCTTCACACGGACGCTCTAGAACGACGTGGGAATCCGGATCCTGACCTGTGACAGGCACACCCTCGTACTCGCGGGCGTGCGGGCGTTTCTCTCGCGCGAGCCGGACATCCAGATCGTGGGCGAGGCGCGCGACGGCGTTGAGGCGATCAAGCAGGCCAGGAAGTCCCAGCCCGACGTGGTGCTGCTCGGCGTCTCCGACGATCTGGCCGATCTGACCGGGCTGGTACACAAGCTCACCGCCTTCGGGCTGGACTCGTCGCCGCGTGTGCTGCTGATGGCCGCGCCGGAGCACGAGAGCAGGCTGCTCGACGTCCTCCGGGCGGGCGCACGGGGCGTGGTGGGCAAGGATTCCACCGCTTCTGAGCTGGGGCGGGCGGTCCGTGCGGTGGCCGCGGGCCACGCGTGCCTGACCCCTTCGATGACCAGGCGGCTGCTCGATTGGGCGATGACCGCGGGGCCGGGCAGTACTCAGGTGCCCGTTGAGGCCGCCAGGCTCACCGGGCGCGAGCGGGAGGTGCTGGCGATGCTGGCCAAGGGGCTGACCGATGGCGACATCGCCGCCATGCTCCGGCTGTCGAAGGCGACGGTGCGATCACACGTCCATCACATGGCGGCCAAGCTCGGCGTATCCGGCCGCGCCCAAGCCGTCGCGTTCGCCTTCCGCCACGGTCTGGTCGCCTCCCTCCCCGACGACTGACGGCCTCAGCCGCCCAAGACCCGTCCACGCCGGGCGCACCCGTGCGCCTGCCCCTTCAACAGCTGTTGGTTTCCCGGGAAATATCACCACAAAGCGCGTCACTTCTGCCAGCACCGGGTGGAAGACGTCCGTGCTTTCCCGGCATAGCTTGTGCCGCGTGCCGTGATCTCGGCACCGGCTCCGGAGGGAGAACTCCATGATCAAGCGAATCGCCAAGAAGGGCGTGGCCAAGCTCCTGGCCCCGCACAACCACCACACCAGCCTGGCTCCGTCGTTCACCTGGAAGTAAGGCCGGTCCAAGGCCGGAGGCCGCCCGCCTCCGGCCGCCCGGCCCAGCGAAAGGAGAAAGCCGGATGGCAGCCGGACCACGTGTCACCAGCGTCGAACTCCGTCCCCTGGGTGACGAGGCGAGCCTCGTGACCACGCCCTCGGGCGCCGTCTTCGAGATCGCGGCCCCGCTGCCGGCGATCCGGGAACTTCTGGAGCGTTGTGACGGCACCCGCTCGCCCGCCGAACTCGTCCACGGCACTCCGGATCCCGGGGCGTACCAGGAGCTTCTGACCCACCTGCTGGAGACCGGCTGCCTGACCACCGGCGATGCCGAGCCGCGGCTCCCGGCGACCGTGGTCGCCGTCGGCGATGCCTTGCTCATCGACCTGGCGCGAGCGCACACACCGCTCACCGTGGCCGCTTCCGGCGAGCTGGACGCCACACTGGCCGCGAACCCCGGCAGCGTGGTGATCGCCTTACGCGACCGGCTGGACGTGCCCTTTCTCGAATGGCTCAACGACCTTTGCGCGGCCGCGGGCGTGCGCTGGGCGCAGCTCCATCTCGACCAGGGCAGGGGATGGGCGGGCCCGGCCGTTGCACCGGGACGCGCCCCCGACTACCGCGACCTGCTCGGCCGCCGCCGTACCGCTACCGAGCTGCCCGATGTGGAGGAGGCGCTGATGGCTCCGCTCGCGTACGGCCGGCCGTACCTCCCGCCTGAGGGGGAACTGCGCTGGATGGTCTCCGCCTTCATGCTCGACCTGGACAGGTGGCTGCGCGAGGACGCGGGAGAGGCGAGGATGTCCTGGGCCGAGCTGGAGCTCGATCCGCGGACCCTGGAGACCGTCCGCCACCCCCTGCTGCCGCTTCCCGATCGCCCGCTGCGTGATCCGGGGCCGCCGCTGGACCAGGAGGCGCTGATCGACCCGCGCACCGGGCTGATCACCGGGCTGCCGGTCTTCCCGCACCACGAGTCGATCCCCCGCGACCTCGTCACCGTGCAGAGCAACGTCGCCGACATGCGCAGGCTCTACACCTGGGCCAACAACATCGTGTGCGGAGGCAGCAGGTTCGGCGATCCCGAAGGAGCCCGGCTGTCGGCGATCGGCGAGGCCGTGGAGCGCTATTGCGGCAACTGCGTCACCGACAAGGTCGACGTCCGCGAGGCCACCTTCGCGGAGCTCAAGGGCGAGCACGCCTTGGACCCCGGGCGGCTGGTGTTGTACTCGGATCGGCTGTACGACTCGCCGGGCTTTCCGTTCGTCCGCTTCGACCCGGACCTGCCCACGCACTGGGTACGGGGCCGCTCGCTCACAGCCGGCCGGGACATCTGGGTGCCGGCCAGCCTGGTCTACGTCAACTGGTACATGGACGACTACGCGCGGGTTCCCCCGACCAACTATCTCTACTATCCGGGCATCGCCGCCGGACCGTCGCTGGAATGGGCGATCACCTCGGGCATCGAGGAGATCATCGAACGCGACATCACGATGATCTGGTGGATGAACGCGCACCCCCTGCCCGCCGTACGACCGGGAGCCGAGCTGGACGCCCTGTGGGCGGGCAGGCCCACCGAGATGGGCCAGCGCGCCCGGCTCATCCACCTGGACAACGAGTTCGGCGTCCCCGTCATGGCCGGCGTCGTGGAGAAGCCGGACGAGGGCCTGCTCAACGTGGGCTTCGCGGCCCGCCCCGACCCGGTGGAGGCGGCCAGGAAGGCGTGGACCGAGGCGCTGACCCTGCAGGACGGCAGCAGGGACCTCGACGATCCCGGCGGGCTCACGCGCACGGCCATCGCCGAGGGCTGGGTCAGCGCGCCGCTGAAGCCGTGGCGGGCCGACCGGGCCTACCTCGACAGTTACGATCCCGGCTTCCGCGACGTCAACGACCTGATGTGTCAGCAGCAGGTCTTCCTCGACCCGCGGGCGGCCGACACCGTGCGCCCCTGGCTGGACACCCCGGTGACCCGCACCATGGACGATCTTCCCCGTCTGCCCGACCGCTCTCTCAGCACGTATCAGCGGCTGGTGGAAGCGCGGGGCTACGAGATCGTCTACGTGGAGCTGACCACGCAGGACGTCGCCAAGGCCGGACTGCGCGTGGTCCGCGTGCTGATCCCGGGCCTGGTGCCGAACTTCCCGGCAGCCTTCCCCTTCCTGGGCCGCCGCCGGATCCAGGACCACCCGGTGAGCCTCGGCTGGCGGGACCGGCCCCTGGCTGAGGAGGAGCTGAACTACTTCCCCCTGCCGCACGCATGACGATCTATGTGGACGTGCCCAATCTGGGCTTCGGCCCGGCCGCCACGGCTCTGGCGGCTCTGGCGCGGATCCCGGACAAGGAGATCCACCTCCTTGCGACGGGGGAGTCGGCACGGCACCTGCTGCGCGAGCGGCCCGGCTGTGCCCACCACGACGTGAACACCCTGCGGCCGGACCTCTGCGCCGGGCTTCTGCCACCGGAAGCATTGGTCGTGTCGATCACCAACCCGGAGTTCGCGGCCTGGGCGCTGGAGCAGGGGCACGAGGTCGGCGTCGTGGACGTGCTGCCCTGGCTGTGGCCGCTCGCCCGGCCCGCGGCCGAGCCCGATCCGGCCCGCCTGCGCTTTCATCTGGTACAGGCGGGCTTCGGGCCCCATCCCCACGGCGAGCCCGTGGCGCCCATCGTCGACACCGCCCTGTGGCGTCCGGGCGTCGCGCGCCGCCCCCACCTGGCCGTCATCGGCTTCGGGGGCATGGGCATGTCGGGCACCGGCCATCACCTCGCCACCTTCGCCCGCTGGTTCCTCGCCGCCGTGCTGCCCGTGCTCGTGGAGAGGGCTCGCGTTGTGGTCGCGGGCGGCTCCAGGGACCTCACGGCGCTCCTGCCGTACGGCTGGGCGGACCATCCCGCGGTCGAGGTGCACTCCGCCGTGCCGGCGGCCGGCTACGCCACGTTGATGGGCGCGGCGGGTCACGTGCTGATCCCGGCGGGGATGAGCACGCTCCACGAGTGCGCCAGCGCCGGGATCACGCCATTCGTCCTGCCCGGCTGGACCATCAGCACGATGCTGGCCACCGACCGGCTGGCCGAGGAGGGTTACCCCTATGCCTGCCCGTGGCCGGGGCAGCGGGCCGCCTTCGAACCGGTTCTGGGCAGGCCGGAACCCGAACTCGTCCAGCGGGCGGCCCGGATCGCGGCGGACGGGATGACCACGGCGGACTTCCTCACCTCGGCGCTGCGCCGATTCCTCGCCCGCGGCCCCGCCCACGTGCCTCTGCCCTTGGCCCCCGAAACACTGCCGCGGGCCGCCGACCGACTGGCTGAACATGTCGCCACATGGCGGACCTAACGGGGAACTCCGGGTGGGTCTCGATCGACTACCCCATCGATCCGGCAGAACCGTTCGGCGAGGAGCACACATGGACCAGCCCGCCCGGCCACTGATCGCGGTGGCCGCGCTCGTACTCGCCACGACGCTGGCCGCCTGCGCGGGCGAACCTGCCAAGCCCGCGGCCACGGGCGCCGCCAAGCCCGCGGCCGTGCGGCTGGCCGTACCGGAGACGGGCACGAGCCTGAAGCCGGACGCGTTCTGGCACTACTCCCTGGCCAGCTACGGCATCGGCGAGCACCTGCTACGGGCCCGCCCGGACGGCACGGTCGAACCCTGGCTGGCGGCCTCCATCGAGCGGACCGATCCGAAGACGTGGCGGCTGCGGCTGCGGGAGGGCGTCACCTTTCACAATGGCAAGGCCGTCGACGCCCCGGCGGTGATCCAGGCGCTGAAGAAGCGGGCCGCGCAGGGGTACGGCAACGACTCGGTCGCCAAGGCGAAGATCGAGGCGTCAGGCCCAATGGAGATCACGTTCACCTCGCAGAAGCCGACCGCCGCCATTCCGCGCGACCTGGGCTCGCTCGTGCGCTACTACCAGATCTACGACGTCGCCGCGGCCGAGACGGCGGGCGCCGACGAGAAGAAACTGCTCGCCGCGGGCATCTACACCGGTCCTTACAAACCCGTCGCCGTCGACGCCCAGTCGATCACCGCCGAGGCGTTCGCAGGCTACTGGGGCACCAAGCCCGCCCTGCCCGGCGTGCGCGTTCTCGCCATGCCCGACGCCACCGCCCGGGTGGCCGCCGTCCGCAGCGGCGAGGCCGACATCGCGATCACCCCTCCCGCCGAGATCGTGAAGACCGCCAAGCAGAACGGCCCCTTCACCTACCGGCGGGCGAGCGTCGCCAACCGCGCCGTCTTCGCGCAGTTCAACCTCCGTCGCTCGCCCTTCGACGATCCGGCGGTACGGCGGGCCTTCGCGCTGGGCCTCGACTACGCCAAGCTGCCCACGGTCGTGGCAGGCGGCGTCATCTATGAGCGGGCCACCGGCCTGGTGCCCGCCTCGCTGCCCTTCGCCGCCACGACACAGCGCAGCGAGCCGGGGGCCGCGGCGGCGTTGCTCGACGGGGCCGGGTGGAAGGCGGGCACGGACGGTGTGCGGGCCAAAGCGGGCAAACCCCTGCGCCTGACCTATCTCTTCCAGGCCGGAGACACCGAGCACGAGGCGTTCGGCATCGCGCTGCGCGAGCAGGTGCGTCCGCTCGGCTTCGACGTGACCATGGCTCGCGTCGACGACACCTACGACGCCAAGGCGTGGCCGCAGGAGTGGACGATCGTGGTGCTGTCGGTGCTGCTGGACGGCCCGAACGTGGTGGACTCGATGGCGGCCTGGCTGGGCAGCGGCGGCGGGGCGAACTTCGGTGGAGTCAAGGATCCCGAACTCGACGGCCTGATCGCCCGCATGCACTCCACCCCGCTGGACCAGGCGGGCGCCGACCTCGGCAAGGCCCAGGGAGTGATCACCGATCGGGCCTACGCGGCGGTGCTCGGGTTCCGTCCGGTCGACGCCCTCGTGAACCAACGGTTCCGGGACTTCACCCCTGACCCCGGCTTCGTCTTCATCGACGCGGCGCTCGCCGGACGCCCGTGAACCTGCGTCCGCTGTCGCGCCGCCTCGCGCAGGCGCTGGTCACCGCGCTGCTGGCGAGCGTCGTGGTGTGGGCGTTGCTGCCGCTCGTCCCCGGCGATCCGGCGGTCCGCTATCTGCAGGCCAGGCACGTCTCGGCGCCGACCGCCGAGCAGCTCGCGAAGGCCCGTGCCGACCTGGGGCTGGACCGGCCCCTGCCCGAGCAGTACGCGCGCTGGCTCGGCGGCGTGGTCCGCGGCGATCTGGGCACCTCGGCCCGGCTGGGGCTGCCGGTCACCCAGGTCATCGCCGAGCGCGCTCCGGCGACCCTGCGGCTGACGCTGGCCACCATCCTCCTGGCGCTGGTGGTCTCCGTGCCCCTCGCGCTGGCCGGCGCGGCCGTCCCCGGGCGCTGGCCGGACGCGGCCGGACGGTTCGTCGCGCTCGCCGGAGCCGCCGTGCCCTCGTTCGTGGCGGGATTGCTGCTGATCGAGTTCGTGGTCGTGCGCTGGGGAGCCGGGACCGTGGTCAGCGATGGCGGCTGGGCCCAGGTGTGGCTTCCCGCGGCGGCGCTCGCCCTGTATCCCGTCGCCCGCTGGTCACGGTTGCTGCGCGGCAGCCTGCTGGAGGCGCTGCGGGCCGAGCACGTCACCGTGGCCGCGGCTCGCGGCGCCTCCCGCCTGCGCGTTCTGCTGGTCCACGCCCTGCCGAACGCCGCGGTGCCGTTCGTGACCGTCCTGGCCATGACCGTCGGGTTTCTGCTGGGGGGTGCGGCGGTCGTCGAGAACGTCTTCTCGTGGCCGGGGCTGGGCCGCGAGATCGTGCTGGCCGTCACCGCGCGGGACCTGCCGGTTGTCCAGGGCTTCGCGCTGGTGATGAGCGTGACCTGGGTCGTGGTCAGCCTCCTGGCCGACCTGGCCGCCGTGTGGATCGACCCGAGAATGCGAACCGGGAGCCGCGCATGACCGTGCTCGAACCCGTCGCGACGACGCCTCCCGTGCGAGGCGTGCTTCCCCGGCTGCTGCGCCGCCGCGAGGCCGCGGCCGGCCTGAGCATCCTGTGCCTGGTGTTCCTGGCCATCCTGGCCGGGCCGGCTCTGGTGCCCTACGAGCCGGACGTCGCCGACTTCGACGCGGCGCTCCGCCCGCCGGACGCCGCGCACTGGCTCGGCACCGACCAGTTCGGCCGCGACCAGCTCGCCCGCCTGCTGGACGGAGGGGCACGCTCGCTGGAGGCCACTGGGCTGGTGCTGCTCATCAGTGTGGCGGCCGGGCTGGTCGTCGGCACGCTGGCCGGGGTCGCGGGTGGCGTGATCGACGTGATCGCGATGCGGCTCGTGGACATGGCGCTCGCGGTCCCCGGTGTCGTGCTGACGCTCGCGCTGCTCGGCGCCCTGGGGCCGGGATTCGGCAACCTGGTGTTCGCGCTGGCCGCGACCGCATGGCCGCCCTATGCCCGGTTGGCGCGCAGCCACGTGCTGGCCGGACGCGAGCGCCCGGACGTGCTCACCGCCCGCCTGGCGGGCGCGGGGTGGCCGCGTGCCGCCGCGGCGCATCTGCTGCCGGGCGCCGCCGCGCACGTCCTGGTCGTGGCCGCCCTGGACGTCGGACAGACGATCATGGCGGTGACCGGGCTGTCGTTCCTGGGGCTGGGCGCGCAGCCACCGCACGCCGAATGGGGAGTCATGCTGTCGGACTCCCGCATGTACCTGTCGGACGCCCCGTGGCTGCTCCTGGCCCCGTCGGCGGCGATCGTGGTGGTGATCCTGGCCGCGATCCTGCTGGGCGAGGCCACCGCGGAGGCGGCGGATCCCAGGAGGCTGCGATGAGCGCCTTGAGCGTCTCCGGGCTCGAGGTCCGCTATCCGGGCGGCGGGCACGCCGTGCGCGGAGTGGACCTGGAGGTGGCCGAAGGAGAGGTCCTCGCGCTGGCGGGTGAGTCGGGGTGCGGCAAGACGACGCTGGCGCGGGCGATGCTCGGGCTGCTGCCTCCGGGGGCGCGGTCCTCGGGCTCCATCCGGGTGGGCGGCCGGGAACTCGTCGGCGCGACCCGTCGTGCCCTGCGGGACGTCCTCGGCCTCGAGATCGGCTACGTCCCGCAGGACCCGGTCACCGCCTTCGACCCGCTGCGCCGGGTAGGTCACCACGTCGAGCAGGCATGGCGGGCGCACCGCCGTACCCCTCCGCCGGGCGCGGTCGCCGCGCTGATGAGCGAGATGGGCATTCCCGACGCGGCCGCCCGGCTACGCCAGTGGCCGCACCAGTGGAGCGGCGGCATGCTCCAGCGGGCCGCCATCGCGGCGGCGGTCGCGCACCGCCCGGCGCTGGTGGTGGCCGACGAGCCCACCAGCGCGCTCGACACCGAACTGGCGGGCTCGGTCCTGACCCTGCTGGGCGCCGCCAGCAGGAGCCTGCTGCTCATCAGCCACGACCTGGCCTTGATCGCCGAGCACGCGGACCGGGTCGGCGTCCTGTACGCCGGGCGCCTGGTGGAGGTCGGCGAGGCGGGCAAGGTGATGGCCGCACCCCGTCATCCCTACACGGCGGCTCTGGTCGCCTCCGTTCCCAAACCGGGCGCCGGCCTCCCCGAGCCGCTGCCCGGCAGGCCGCCCCCTCCCGCGGAACCCGTGGCCGGGTGCGCGTTCGCGTCCCGGTGCGCGCTGGTAACGGAGCGCTGCGGGCACGAGGTCCCGGCGCTGCGCGACGGCGTCGCCTGCTGGGCGGTGTCCCATGCCTGAGCGGAGCCCGGTCATCGAGGTCCGTGGAGTCAGCCGGGGATATGCCCTGGGGCGTCGCCGTATCCAGGCCGTGCGCCATGCCGACCTGGCGGTGCGCGAGGGGGAGATCGTCGGTGTCCACGGCCCGTCCGGCTCGGGCAAGTCCACGCTGCTGCGCCTGCTCGCCGCCGTGGAGCCACCCGACGAGGGTGAGGTCCTGCTCAGCGGACGTGCCGCCTGGAGCCGCCGGTACGGCCGGCCGTACCGTGACCCGCCCCGGCCCGGCTATGTGATGCCCGTCTTCCAGAACCCGTTCGCCAGCCTCGATGTGCGCTGGCCCATCTGGCGCAGCGTCGCCGAGCCGGTGGCCATCGCCGGCGGCCTGCCGCGGGCCGGGCGGCGCGCGCTGGCCGCCGAGCGGCTCGACGCCGTGGGGCTCGGCGGCCTCGATCTGGACGCGACTCCCTCTGAGCTGTCGATCGGGCAATGCCAGCGGGTCGCGGTCGCCCGGGCGCTGGCCGCCTCGCCCGCCGCGGTGGTGGCCGACGAGCCGACGAGCGCGCTGGACGTCACCACCGTGGCGGGGATGTTGCGCCTGTTCAAGCAGGTGACGGCGGACGGCACCGCGCTCGTGCTGGTCAGCCACGACAAGAACATGCTCCACGCGCTCTGCGACCGGGTGTACGCCATGAGGGCGGGACGTCTTGAAGTGATAGCTTACTAGTATGCTAGCAAGCTATGAAGCCTCAACAGTTCAACGTCTACCTTCCGCCCGAGCTGATCAGAGCGGTGAAGCACGCCGCCATCGACAGCGGCATCACCCTGTCCGCGCTGGTGGAACGTGCGCTGCGGGAGCACCTGGCGACGCTCGGCGGCACGGAGAACGAGGAATCATGATCGTGATGCCGGTGGTCTACACCTCGGACGTCGAGCGGGCCTCGGGCTTCTACCGGGCCCTGGGGCTGGCCGTACGGGCCGAAGGACGCAGCGGGAAATGGGCCGAGCTCGCCGCGGGCGGCGGTGGCTGGGTAGGGCTGCACGTCGGCGCGCCCGCGGGCGACACGCCGCCGCCGGAGCCCGACGCGCCGCTGCCGGCGGGCGCGGTGGCGCTCTGCATGGTCAGTGAGGAGTCCCTGGACGACCTCGTGACCCGCATGGGCGAAGCAGGCGTCGCGCCCGTGCGCGGGGTCGCCGACGAGGCGTTCGGGCGCTCGGTCGTCTTCGCCGACCCCGACGGCCTGCTGATCCAGATCAATGAGCACGACGAGGAGCTCTACACCTGAGACGGAGAACGACATGATGGTGCATCGCCGCCTGCTGGCCCTGGCAGGCGACATCCGCTTACCGCTGACGCTCAACATCGCTCTGGGCCTGGCCGTGACGGCGACCTACATCGCCCAGGGCGTGCTGGTGGCGCTGGTGTTCGCCCGCCTGCTGACCGGGCAGGGCCTCGGCGACGGGCTGTGGCTGCTGGTCTGGCTGGCCGCCGTGGTGGCCGGCCGGCTCGTGCTCCTGGTGCTCGCGGAGGTGGCGGCGCAGCACACGGCCCACGCCGTCAAGGAACGGGTACGCGGCCGCCTCTACCAGAAGCTGTTGCTGCTCGGGCCCGGATACCTGACGCTGCGGCGCAGCGGGGACGTGCGCACCGTGCTCGTCGACGGGGTCGAGGCCCTGGAGGCGTACTACAGCCGCTACCTGCCGACCGTGGCCTTGAGCCTGCTCGGTCCCGCCGGCATCCTGATCTATCTGGCCACCCGCGACCCGATCTCGGTGGCGCTGATCGGGATCTGCATCCTGCTGGTCCTGCTCAGCCCGCGTCTGCTGGACAAGATGCTCGCCCGCAAGGGCGAGGAGAACTGGCAGGCGTACGGCCGGCTCAGCTCCGACTACCTCGACGTCATGCAGGGCATGACCACCCTCAAGGCGTTCAACGCCACCGCGCGCGAACGGGTCTCCCTGTCGGAGAGGGCCGAGGAGCTCCGCGGGGCGACCATGCGCCAGCTCGCGGTCTCCTTGGTCGACACCGGAGTCACCACGCTGGGCATGCTCGCCGGGCCCGCGCTCGCGGTCGGCGTGGCGGCGCTGCGCCTGGCCGCGGGCTCCGTCGACCTGCTGACGCTCCTGATCGTGCTCGTCCTGGCCCGCGAGTGCTTCCGGCCGCTGGGCGACCTGTCGAAGTACTGGCACGCCGGATACACCGGCATCTCCTCCAGCAAGCAGATCGACGAGCTCCTGCACGCCGGGCAACTGGTGGAAGAGCCCGAGTCGCCCAGGCCGCTGGGGCAGCCGCGGGTGAGCTTCGACCGGGTCACCTTCCGCTACCCGGGGCGGGAACACCCCGCCGTGCGCGACTTCACCTTGGACATCGAACCGGGTGAGACCGTGGCCGTGGTCGGGCCGTCAGGCGCGGGCAAGACCACGCTGGTGGCACTTTTGCTGCGCTACTTCGACGCCGGCGAAGGGCGTGTGCGGATCGGCGGAGTCGACGTCCGCGAGGCCGCCCTGGCCGACGTGCGCGCGATGGTGGCGGTCGTGGCCCAGGACACCTACCTGTTCACCGGCACCGTCGCCGAGAACATCCGGCTCGGCCGTCCGGACGCGAGCGACGAGGAGGTCGTCGAGGCCGCGCGGGCGGCCGGCATCCACGACTTCATCGCGGCCCTGCCCGACGGATACGCCACCGAGGTGAGCGAACGGGGCCTGACGCTCTCGGGCGGCCAGCGCCAGCGCATCGCGATCGCCCGCGCCCTGCTCAAGGACGCGCCGATTCTGGTGCTCGACGAGGCGACCTCCAGCGTGGACGCCGCCGGCGAGGCCGTCATCCAGGACGCGTTGCGGCGCGTCACCACCGGGCGCACCACGCTGGTCGTCGCCCACCGGCTGTCCACGGTCCGCGACGCCGACCGGATCGTGCTCATGCGGGACGGCGCCATCCGCGAGATCGGTGACCACCGCGAGCTCATGCGACGCGACGGCGACTACGCGCGGCTCGTCGCCGCGCAGGAGGTGACGGGATGAACGCCCCCTCGGTTCCCGCACGGCCCATTCTGGCGCTGGTGCCCATGGTGTTCGGCCAGCCGGTGCTCGCCGGGCTGACCCTGCTGTCCGGCCTGCTCTCCCACGGCTTCGGCGTCGCCGCCGCCGCCGTGGGCGCGTGGATG
The DNA here is from genome assembly GCF_042740095.1 of Nonomuraea sp. NPDC059023. Lineage (NCBI taxonomy): Bacteria > Bacillati > Actinomycetota > Actinomycetes > Streptosporangiales > Streptosporangiaceae > Nonomuraea > Nonomuraea sp. NPDC059023. The sequence goes on from NZ_JBHYIO010000037.1 coordinate 100,038, forward strand.
GTCGGCGAGGCCGTCACCGGCTCCGGAGCCGGTCCGCTGACCACGATCTTCTGGCTGCTGGTCACACTGGTCGTCGCAGCCGCGCTGGCCCGCTGGTGGCAGATGTGGGTGGCGCACGACCTGGCCTATCGGCTGCTCGCGCTGATGCGGGTGCGGCTGTTCGACGGCCTGGAACGGCGGGCCCCCGGCTACCTCCTCGGCCGCCGCACCGGCGATCTGGCCGGAACGGTCATGGCGGACGTGGAGACCACCGAGTGGTTCTACGCGCACACCGTCATCGACTACGCCGTGGCGGCGCTGGTGGCCTCCGCCTCGACCGCCGTGCTGGCCTTCTTCCACCCGCTGCTGGCCTTGCTGGTCGGCGTGTTCCTGGTGCTGATGGCCACGGTACCGGTGTGGCTGGCGGGCAAGGCCGACGAGCAGGGCGCGAAGCTGCGCGAAGAGCTGGGCGTTCTGGGAGCAGAGGTCGTCGACGGCGTGCAGGGCATGCGCGAACTGGTGAGCTTCGGCCGCGGCTCGGACTACGCGCGCCGGCTGCGCGAGCGCACCGCCTCCCTCCAGGCACGGCAACTCGCCTACGGCCGCCGCTCGGGCGTAGAGGCCGCGGTCACCGACGGACTGGTCGCGGGCGGGCTGGTCGGGGTGCTGGTGCTGGCGGCCGTGCTCGTGACCTCGGGAGAGCTGACCGTCGCGCTGTTGCCGGCCGTGGTGGTCCTCGCGTTCTCGGCGTTCGGCCCGGTGATCGAGGTCTCGGGGACCGCACGGGCGCTGGGACAGATCCGCGCCGCCTCCCGCCGCATCTTCGCCGTCACCCGGCAGCGCCCCGCCGTCGACGACGGCGACGCCCGCGCGCCGCGCGAGCCGCTTGCCCCGCACGTGGAGTTCAGGGACGTCCGCTTCGCCTACGGCTCCGGCGGGCCGCCCGCCCTCGACGGTGCCTCCTTCGAGGTACGGCCCGGCGAGACGGTCGCCCTCGTCGGCCACTCGGGAGCGGGCAAATCCACCTGCGCCCACCTGCTCCTGCGCTTCTGGGACACGCAAGAGGGGGCGGTGGCGATCGGCGGGCGGGACTTGCGCACCCTGCCCCAGGAGCACATCAGGGAACTGGTCGCGATCGTGCCGCAGGACGTCTACCTGTTCAACCGGTCGGTGGGGGAGAACATCAGGCTCGGTCGTCCCGACGCCGGCGACGACGAGGTGGCCGAGGCCGCCCGGCAGGCTCGGGCGGACGAGTTCATCGCCCGGCTGCCCGAAGGGTTCGAGACCATGTGCGGTGAGAGAGGGGCCCAGCTGTCCGGCGGGCAGCGTCAGCGCATCGCGATCGCCCGCGCGTTGCTCCGCGACTGCCCGATCCTCATCCTCGACGAGGCGGTCTCCAACCTCGACGCGGAGAACGAGGAGGCGCTGCAGGCCGCCGTGCGAGCCGTCCGGCGGGGACGGACCACGCTGCTCATCGCCCACCGCCTGTCCACGATCAGGACCGCCGACCGGATCGTGGTCCTCGACCGGGGGAAGGTCGCCGAGCAGGGCACTCACGAGGAACTGGTCGCCGCCGGCGGCGCCTACGTGCGATTGCTGGCCCGGCAGGTCGGCGGCGTCCTGGACGGCGCAGAGGAGCCAAGCTGACGTGAGCGGCGCCGGAACGCGGTCCCGCGGTGGTCAGTCGCGCAGGACCGCGTGGCCGGTGAGGCTGACGCGCACGGTCCGCCCCAGAACGGCACGGCTGTCCATCAGACGGGAGCCGATGGCGACGCCGACTTCGTGCCGGTCGATCCTGCCCATCGCGGAGACGAACAGCCGCGTCCCGCCTCCCGGGACTTCCTCGGGCTCGAGCCAGCGCACGTCCAGGCGGAGCGCGCCGATGTTCTGGCGCACAGTGAGCGCGCCGTCGGCCATCAGCCCCCGGGCTGCCGATCGCACCTTCTCCGCGCGGTAGCGCATCTCCGGGAAGGACTCGACGTCGAAGAAGGCGGGGGAGCGCAGGAAGGCGTCGCGCTCCGGGTCGCCGGTGTCGATCGAGGCCATCTCGATGGTGGCGCCGGCGGCCGACCGGAGGAGGTCGGGTTCCACGATGATCTCTCCCGCGAACGCGTTGAACCGTCCGCTCACGGTGCGCAGGGTCAGATGGCTCAGCCGGAACGTCAGCCGGGCCGTGGCCGCATCGATTCCCCAGCTGCCGGGCTTGACCTCAGGGATATCGCTCACGGGTTGCGGCTCGCCTCCATCACGGCCCGCACGAGGCTCCGGGGAGCCAGCCGGGCGAAGGCGGCCGACGTCTTGTTCCGGCGGCCGGGTATGCACACCGGGCGGCCGGCGGACACCGCGGCCAGGCCGTCGCGCACCACCCGGCCGGCGTCCTGAACGCGCCGCGCCGGGTCGGCGGCGGCCGCCGTGAAGCCGGGCAGCAGCGCCGTCACCGTCACCCCGTACCTGCGCACCTCCATGTGGACGGCTTGGCTGAAAGCGGTCAAGAAGGAGTACGCGGCCCCGTAGGTCGCCCCGAACGGCGTCGGGGCCTCACCGGCGATCGACGAGACGTTGACGATGGCGCCTTTGCCGCGATCGAGCATGACCGGAAGCACGCTGTGCGTCAGCCGGACGGGCACCACGGCGTTCAGTTCCACCTGGGAGACCTCGCCGGCGATCGGCAGCTTCGCGAACAGGCCGGAGGTCAGCGCGCCCGCGTTGTTGACCAGGATGTCGACGGGACGGGTGGCGTCCGCCAGCCGCTCCTCGACGGCCGCCGCCTGCGTCCGGTCGGTGAGGTCGCCGGGCAGGACCTCCGTCACCGTGCCGAACGCGTCCTTCAGATCGGCGGCCAGCGCGTCGAGCCGGTCGGCGCCACGCGCCACCACGACCAGGTCGTGGCCGCGGCGGGCCAGCTCCCGTGCGAACGCCTCGCCGATCCCGGTGGAAGCCCCGGTCACCAGCGCTGTGGGGCGGTCTTCCTGCCGCATGTCCGGCATCCTTTCCCGACGGATATGGGGCCGACGTTATGCGGCGCCGCCGTCACCGTCTTCCACACCCGTTGCCCCGGGGGCGCGCTGTTCGTGGACCCGACGAGAACGGGGCCTGACTCCCACCCCAAGCCCGGGGGGCGCGCGTACGGGCGGGTGGCCGGTGCGCTCGTCAGGGGTGAAGCAGGGTGGTCGCGAGGATCCAGGCGAGCCATTCCTCGTACGCGGCCTCGGTCCATCCGCAGACCTCGGTCAGCTTCTCGAAGTTCTCGGTCGAGGTGAGGACGTAGATCTGCGCGGCCGCTCCGGCGGGCGTGAGGCCCGGCCGCAGGGCGCCGAGCTCGTGCAGGTGGCGGGCCGGTGCGTGGCTGCCCTTCAGCCTCTCGTGTTCGATGTCGGTCAGGACTTCCTGGAGTCCCGCGTCGGTGGGGGAGGCGGCGGCCGCCGCGCGCAGGACGCGGTGCACAGGCTGGATGCGCCGGAGGATGCCGGTGGCCATCGTGGCGTACCTGGCCAGCTTGCGCACCGGGTCCGGCTCGTCGATGATCGCCTGGACTTCGGGCCGGCCGCTCTGCGGCAGGGGACGGGCGTCGCCGGCCAAGGTGATGTCGTAGACGAGCTTGGCCAGGGCGGGCTTGCCGCCGGGGGAGGACGTGTACAGCGTCTGGAGTGCCACGCCGGCCTCGCGGGCGACCTCGGCCATGGTCGTGTCGGCGTAGCCCTTCCCGATCATCAGTTTCCGCGCGGCGTCCGCGATCTTCCGGCGCGTGGCCTCGGCCTGCTCCTGGCGTAGGGCGCTGGTGTACGGGCGGCGCTTGCTCTGCTCAGTCATCGCGCACCATGATTCCAGAGACATATTGACTGTATAAGCATCTAATGAAAATGTGTGCGTCTAGTTAACTTGTGACAGGGGAGGGTGTGCCGTGTCCGTGGTGTACGCCGCGTCCAGGGTGGTCGCGCTGCTGCTGGTCGGCCTGTACGCGGGCGGCGTGGTGTTCGTGGTGCTCGCTCCGTCCGTGGCGCGCCTGCCGGGACCCGCGTACGTCCGGTATTGGCAGGCGCTCAACACCGACTACGGCCGGGCCATGCCGCCGCTGCTGCTGGCCGGCATCGCTGCCCTGGTCGTCGTGGCGGCCTGGTCGTGGCGCCGCGGATGGTTCGCCTTCGGTCTCGTCGCGGCGGCCCTGGTCATGGTGATCCTCAGCGTGGTCCTCACCTTGACGGGCCTGGATTCCCTCAACCGGGTCGTGGACGGCTGGGATCCCGACCTCCTGCCCGACGGCTGGGAAGAGAGCCGCCGGCGGTGGCTGGGCTTGCACCTTGTCCGTAGCGCACTCGCGTTGGCGGCGTTCGCCTGCCTGGTCGTCGCCCAGACCTTCGACCGCGGCTGAGTGTCGGAGGTCCCGATGATCGGATCAGTCGCGGCCGGGACGGGCGAGGGCGTCCACCAGAGTGCGGAGCCCGGTCAGGAAGGCGTTCTCGTGGTCGAAGGCGCGGAACACGCGATGGATGCGTTCCGGATCCTCCGCTGCGGACGCCAGCAGTTCCTCGCGGGAACTGCGTCGTTCGGAGGAGGCGGGCAAGAAGCTCAGGTGGCCGAGAACCCACCACCAGAACTGGAGAAAGGAGTCGGTGGCGCGGTGGTCGTCGAGACCGAGGCCGCGGAAGCGGCTCGGCTGGGAAGCGTTCGCGGTTGTAGCGGCGTCGGCGGTTGTCGCCGCAGTCGACCGCGTCGGCGCGTTCGCCGGGGGGTGGGCGCTGCCGCCGCAGTAACGGCGGGGGCCGCTCACGAACGGCTCTGCCGTCTCTTGGCGGCCACCATCTCCACGGCCTCAACGCTGTCGGAGTCGGTTACATGGGAGTACGGATCCTGCGAGGTCACTGAGGCGTGACCGGCGATCTCCTGCACCACCCGGCTATCCACCTGAGTGATCGGGATAAGGATGTCGAGATTCTTGCGCTGCGTCATCAGCTCATGGTCCTGCAACGGCAGTTCGGCGCCGATGCGCGGGTGAGATTCACCCCTGAAGACCGCTTCTTCCTGGCGGCGCTCCTGACTTCGCTGCCCCGAGCGGTCCTGTGCCGGCTTCGGCTTGTCGTCCGCCCGGACATCATCCTGCGCTGGCATCCCGAGATCGTGAAACGGCAGCATACCCGGACCTGCCGGCCAAAGCGGGGAGGGCGCCCGCGCACGGTCCGCTCCGTCCGCGCGCGCTCGTGCTGCGCTTGGTCCAGGAGGACCCGTCTTGGGGATATCGGCGGGTGCACGGCGAGCTCACCACGCTCGGCCTGAAGGTCGCGCCATCCAAGGTCTGGGAGATCCTCAAGCGCGAAGGCATCGACCCAGCACCCGAGCGAGCCTCCACCGCCTGGGTAACCCAGACGATCAGGAATCTCGTCAAGGATCTGGAGGACGCGGGCTGCCGGGCACGGTTCCTGATTCGCGACCGAGACGGCAAGTTCCTTACCCTCGTGGAGGAGATCCTCGCCAGCATCGGCATCCAAACCGTACTCACCGGCATCCGGATGCCGCGGATGCGTGCCCGCGGGCACCACGATCCACTGGCTGCCCAGGAACGACCCTGCTGCCAAGCCCGGCGCCCTCGTCCTGCAGGCGGTACGGCAGGCCCAGCTTCCCGACGGCCGCTTCTACACCTGGACGGCGGGCGAGTCCTCGCTCGCTACCGGCGTACGCAGGCATCTGGTCGGCGAACGCGGGGTGCCCCGATCCGACATCACTTTCCGCGGCTACTTCCGGAACGGCCACGCCAGCCTCTGACCGTCCAGCCGAGCAAGCCTGATCCGGGAACTCCGCACACCCGCGACCCGACTGGAGAACCTTCCCCTGGCCACCTTCCTCTACAACCTCTACAAGCTCGGCTGGCGGCGGCCGGGACCGTCCTGATCGCCGTCCCCGAAACCGCCAGCGCACCCCCGGAACCCCGCAGATCGCCCTGCGTTTTCGTCCCTGCAGAACGAAGGTACGAGCCCGAACCGCCCCGCAGCCGCAGATCCAGCCACTTCAGCTCAGATCCGGCCGATGTGATCTTTGGGGTTGGCTGCGTTGTCCGCCCCCCGGGCCGGACCCTGACACGCACCACGTCTGGTTTCGACAAGGAAGAACGGCATGACCGGCGTCACCGAGCAGATTGGCCCATCCGCGGACGGAGAACGTCTGGCGCCCTTTTCTACTGGGAGCGCGCCTTGGCGGACATGGGCCCCTACCGCGACGGAGCGCTTGCATGACTTCGCCCGGCGGGAATCCTCGTTCCACAGCGAGGTGTCTCGGCTCAGGTGCGGCACCAGGGCGGTGGCGACGCGCAGCCGCCTTGTCCGGGCAGGAGGGCGGAACATGCCGGTTACATGCGTGTGGGCGGCGTGTATCGCCCGTCAGCGCCAGCGTTGAGGGAATGTTGCGGGTAAACGGTGGTTCCTGTCTCTGTCATATCGCCGGGCAGGCGTGGCAGGGCCCATAGCGTCAAGCGGGTGTTGCCAGTACGGGTGAGGAATGCCGGAATCGTCGTGGCGGCGTTGCTGCTGCCGGTTGGGGCTGCCCCGGCCGGAGCGACGCGTTTGCCGTACGCGACGACCCATGCCACCATCGCGGCCCTGCCCGCCGACCCTGCCCCTTTCAGTGCCTGGGATGGCGTTGTGCTGCATCCTGTCGGCGCGGCCGTTGTCCGGGAGCGGCCGGCGGGGCGTGCGGTCGCGATGTTGCCCGCGCGTCAGTTGGGCAATCCGACGTGGGTTCCCGTGGTGGAGCGGGTGCCGGGATGGGCGCGCGTGTTGCTGCCCGCCCGGCCGAACGGTTCGACGGGGTGGGTGGTCACCGGCCCCGGGGCGCGCTTGGCTCGTTCGGCGTATCTGGTCCGGGTGGACATCGCCGAGCGCCGGCTGACGCTCCTGCGCAACGGGCACAGGATCGGCGGTTGGCCGGTGGCCGTCGGAGCGCGGCAGACGCCGACGCCGGTGGGACGCACGTTCGTGCTGGGGTCGCTGCTGGCCGGCGGCTCGCTGGTGCTGCCCACCGGGGCCCACTCCGACACCTTGGACAGTTACGGCGGCGGCCCGGGCACGGTGGCGCTGCACGGCTGGCCCGACCCTTCCGTGTACGGCAAGGCGATCAGTCACGGGTGTGTGCGGGTGCCCGAAGCGGCACTGCGTGCACTGGCGAAGGTGCCACTCGGCACTGTCGTCCTCATATCCATGTAGGGGGAATGATGGGTAAGAAATCTGCTTTCGTCGTCTCGACCGCGATCTTGGCGATGGCGGTGCTCGCGCCGGCCTCGCAGGCGGCCACGGAACCTCCGGGAGCCAGCGCGTTCGGGCTGGCGGCCACCGACCTGCTCGGGATCGCGCCGATGCCCGCCGTACGCTCGGAAGGCGGCAGGCCGGCCCGCATGAGTGTGACGGAGCAGCCGGAGAACAAGCTGATCAACGCCGAGGCGCTGGAGGTGAACGCGCAGGGTGAGCGGGCCGACTCGCGGGCTGTGGGAGTGAAGGGCCTGGAGTCCAAGCTCACGGCCGAGGCCGTGCAGGTGCAGTGCACGGGCGGGCAAGGCAGGGCGAACATGGTGGGCGCCGTGGTCGACGGCACCGAGGTCGGGTCGGCGCCGCCTCCCAACACCGCCGTGCCGGTCAGGCTGAAGGGCTACGGCACCGCGACCGTCACGCTGAACAAGCAGCAGCGCAACGCCGACGGCGGTATGACGGTCACCGGTGTCTCGGTCGCCGTGCCGGTGGGCGGCGGCCAGTACCGGACCGTCGACCTGGCCTCGGCCACCTGCGGCGGCGCCGTCACATCCGTGCCGGTCGCGGTCGACGACCGGGGGCCGCTGCCCGAGGCGGCGCCTCCGGTGACCTCCAACAGCAGGCTCCCCGTCGCAGGCTGAGCATTCCAGTCGAGGTGGTGCGCGGATAGCTCCGTTCCGTCCAGGGCGATGGCGCCCCGCGCACCACCCACCGGCGCAGAATGCATGGGGCTGACGATCACGTTGTGTGTCCTGAGCGGGATGGCGGCCGGCCTTACGGCGGCAGGATCATGCCGACGTCGAGCAGGGCGCAGATGGCGAGGATGGCCAGCGTTGTCAGCGAACGAGATGACCTGCACCACGTCTACCACGCGGCCAAGCAGTGGATCACTCGCCTCCGGGGACAACCGCGAGACGACGCATCCGATCGGCTGATGAACGCACAGCGACGGGAGGGCTCTTGGCGAACAGGGTGGGTGTCGCGAGCCATCCATGCGCTATAAATGTAGCGATACATAAATAGCGAACAGGGGAGAGTTATGCACGACGTCGTCATCGTGGGAGCCGGTCCCACCGGGCTGATGGCCGCCTGCGAGCTCGCGCTGGCGGGCGTTCCCTGCACGATCGTGGACAAGCGCGGCAGCGAGTCCAACGTCACGCGGGCTTTCGGTCTGCACGCCCGAGCCCTGGAACTGCTCGATGCCCGGGGCATGGGCGACGAGTTGGTCGCGGCAGGCAACCCGCTCAGGACGGTGTATCCCGCCTACGCCTCGCGGGTCGACTTCGGGCGGCTCGACACCAGATATCCGATGCTGCTGCTCGTCCCCCAGAACGGCACCGAGATGCTCCTTCAGCAGCGCGCCGCCGAACTCGGCGTACAGATCCGCCGCAACGCCGATGTGGCCGGCCTGACCCAGGACGCCGAATCCGTCCGGCTGAAGCTTCAGGACGGGGGCGAGCTGGAGGCCAGGTACGTCATCGGTGCCGACGGCGCCCACAGCACTGTCCGCGACCTGGTCGACGTGGGCTTCGCCGGCGCGGCCTACAGCCTGCCCATGCTGCTGGCCGACGTCCGCATCCCCACCTCCGAGCCGCCGCCCATCACCCAGGTCGGCACTCAGGGTGTGGTGGTGACCCTCCCGTTCGGCGACGGCTGGTTCCGGGTCGGCGCGTGGCTGCGCAAAGAACAGAAGAACGCAGACTTCGCCCAGATCCGCGAGGCGTTCCGCACCATCGCGGGCACGGACTACGGGATGAGCGAGCCGCGCTGGTTCTCCCGCTTCACCGCCGAACGCCGCCAGGCCCGCAGCTACCGATCGGGGCGGGTCTTCCTGGTCGGGGACGCCGCCCATGTGAACTCGCCCATCGGCGGCCAGGGCATGAACACCGGCATCCAGGACGCCGCCAACCTGGGCTGGAAGCTCGCCGCAACGCTGCACGGCTGGGCCCCGCCCTGGCTGCTCGACACCTACCACGCCGAGCGGCACCCCGTGGGCTCCGCCGTCCTGGCCATGACCGACCACCTCACCGGGCTGGTGCTCAGCGGCTCCCGAGTGCGCCTGGAAATCAGTCGGCGCGTCATGGCGACCCTGCTCCACACCGGTCCAGGCCGCCGCCGCATTCTCGGCAGGCTGTCCGGCCTGGAGTTCGCCTACCCATCCGGCGAACCGGACGCCCACCCGCTGGCCGGACGCCGCGCCGCCGACGGCCCGACAGACGCGGGCCGTCTGTATGAGGTGCTGCGCGCCGGCACCTTCGTTCTGCTCTCCGACGAGGGCGTGCCCACCCCTTGGCGCGATCGCGTACGGCACGCCACACCCCTTCACGGCACCGGGCCCGAGGCGACGCTGATCCGCCCGGACGGCTACGTGGCCTGGGCCGGGGATCACACCGGTATAGCAGCGGCTCTGGTGAAATGGTGTGGTCCAGCCAACCGCACCGACAGGGAAGGAAACCGTGCCACCGCCTAACCCACAGCGCCGCGACCACCTAGCGGACGCGGCCATCACGGTGCTGGCCGAGCAGGGGTCACGCGGGCTGACCCACCGAGCCGTCGACACCGCCGCCGCCGCACCGGCCGGCACCACCTCACGCTATTTCCGCACCCGCGACGCGCTGCTCAACGGGGTCATCGAGCGGATCACCCACCGGCTCGGCGAACGCGTGGACGCCTACACCGTCCGGCCGATCTCGCCAGCCGATCTGGAGGAAGCGCTGGTCGCCGTCCTGACCACGATGCTGACCGACGGCCGGCACCATCCGCTGGCCCTGTTCGAGCTGCATCTGGAAAGCACCAGAAACCCCCGCCTGCGGCACGCGCTGACCGACGCCCTGCACGGCCGAAGCGATCTCATCGTCCGCCAATGCCGCGCCGCCGGAATCGACATCAGCCAGGACGACGCCATGCTTCTGGAGATGAGCGTGCTGGGCGTTCTCTTCACCGCTCTCACCACAGGCGTGCCCGAGTCCCCAAGCCAGCTGATCCGCACCGCCGTACGGGCTCTCCTGACCCACCACCAAGCACCGATGGCGACATAGTCCGCTTTGAGGGCTCGCACGAATCCGATCTTCCAGTCGGGCATCCACGTTTGCGCGGACAGCACGATCAGGCTGTGGGACCCGGGCACGGGACGGAATCGGCCGGTCCCGTCCGCCCGGTGCCCCGCATCGTGCCCGCCACGGTCAACGGCAGGCCGATCGCGCTGACCGCCGACGGGGACGGCCTTCTGCGGCTCTGGGACCTGCGCGGCCGTACCTTTTGCGCAGGTCCTTCAGGTTCGCGCCTGTGACCTGTGTCAGGCCCTGGACCTGCCTATCATCCCCAAGAACACCGAGAAGATCCGCGCCAAGCTCAAACGCCTGGTCGGCCAGGGCGTCCTCGTTGAGACCGAGCCCGGGCCACGTCCATAGCTCGGCAACGACATCCCCCGTCTGCCCGTCCTACCCTGCCCAAGCGCCGAAAGAGACGTCAACTCGCGGAACGCCCGCTCAGGGCTGAACGAGCCGCATGGACACGTAGGCGTTGATGCCGGTCCGTTTGGTGTGGTTCACCTTCTCACGCTTGAACTCGCGGAAGCCGAGTTTTTCGTACAGGCCCAGAGCGGCCGTGTTGGTGTCGGCGATGTCCGCCAGCACGTACTCGTCGTACTGGGGGAGGGCGAGCAGGTGGGTCAGCAGGGTGGTGGCGACGCCCATTCCCCTGTAGCTCGCTCCGGTGGCGACGAACTCGAGGCTGGCCAGCCTGTCCCTGGTGTAGGGGAGAGGCTTGTAGAACTCCCGTCCGAAGACGATATGGGCAATGGTGCCTTTGTAGAAGCCGAGATGCCTGCGCAACTCGCGCTTGTCATGCCGGAATGACAACTGTCTGCCATTGGTGCACGCGGCGATCCCGGCCGGCCGGTCGTCGACAAGAGCGACGTAGAACAGGTCGAGCACCAGCGTGTGCTGGAGAACGTCGGTGAGCTTTCCGTGGTCGGTGGAGAAGAAGGCGAAATCGGGGCCGAATCCGTCGACGAAAATCTCGGCGATGGACCGGCGGTAGCTTTCGTGGAGGTCGGCGGCGCATACTACGTCGATCATTGTGTTTCCTCCGCTCGCTTGGTGATGAGCGCTTCGATGCCGTCGAGCAACAGGCTGAGCCCGAAGGCGTGGTCGTCGTCCGCCCACTCGGGGGCGCTGCCGATGGCGCCGGCGTCGAGGGCTGCCGACAGGCCCGGAAAACGGGGCCTGTCGACCAGATGGGAGAGCAGTGCGCTGTACGCCCCTGGCCCCGTCATGCCTGTGCCGTCCCGCAGTCTGTGGGCGAGAGACGCGGCGCTGACGGCGTACGTGGACAGGCTGGTGGCGATGTTGACCGCCTCACCTGGAGCCACTCCGGCGCCGGTCAGCACGATCAGCAGGTGGTCCAGCCATCGCAGCGCCCGCGGCCCGGTTGGCGGGGCCAGCGGTGACACCTCCAGCAGCCAGGGGTGACCGAGCAGGAAGTCGCGGTTGGCTCGCGTCCAGGCGGACAGGTAGGCCCGGCACGACAGTTCGCCGGGCTCGGGAGGCTCAGGCGTGGCCGCGTCGGCCATCGCGATCAGAAGGTCATCCTTGCTGGCGACATATCCGTACAGCGCCATCGTGGACACGCCGAGGCGTGCGGCTACGCTGCCCATCCGCACGCCTGCCAGCCCTTCGCGGTCCGCGAGGCGGATGGCGGCTTCGGTGATCCGCTCCAGGCTCAGGCTGGGCCGCGGCCCCTGGGATGTCCTCGGCTCCCGCCCCCACATCCGGGCGACGACCGTCGGAATCTCGAACTCCTCGTCGATGGCGCGCTCCTTAATTAACTGTTCATGACATACACAGTACAGCCTACACTGTACGCCATACAGAAAAGGAGTTGGCGCTGGGAAGTACGCTCATTCGCTCACGGGCAGGCTCGGCGGGCGAAGAACGAGGCTGTCCAAGGTCCACGTCACGTCGTCGGGGTGTACGGCGAGCGACAAATCGGGCAGGCGCTGGACGAGAACGCCGAGGAGGCTCGGGCGAGGTCGGCGCCGAGGCAGTAGTGGGAGGCCGCGGCCGAAGGCGGGATAGGGTCGATCGGGAGTGCGGTCGAGGTCCAGGGTGCCGGGGGAGGGGAAGACACTCGGGTCGAAGTCGGCTCCGGTGAAGGAGGCGATGACGCCCTCACCCTTCTTCACCTTGCCGGACGGCAGCTCGACATCCTCGGTGGCCACGCGGATGAGCCGCAGGACGAAGCGCGACAATACGCCGCGGTTGTCCCATGCCCGGCCGTCCCAAGGTCAGGGTGGTCAGCTCTGCGCCTGCCGAAAATCCCGTCCGGCCAGGTCATGGCCTTGCGAAGCCCTGGGTGGCATGGGCGTTTGCCGCTCGTTAGTGGGGGAGGACCGGTGGGGCTCCTGTGATTGCAAGCCGACGCGCTCCTGGCCTGCGACTTCATGGAAACCGTCACCCTGAACGGGCGCAGCGCCAGTACATCCTGGCCGTCATCGAGCACGCCACCAGGCGCGTCCGTGTGCTTGGCACCATCGCCATCACGCCACGCCCTGGCCGAGTACGAGAAGTTCTCCAACGAACATCGCGCCCATCAAACCCTCGACCAGGCGGCCCCACGACGCGTCGCCCCGGATCCGATCACCGAACCGGCGCGCATCATCCACCTGAACATCCGCCGACATGACCGGCTCGGCGGAATCCTCCGCGAATACTCACACGCCGCTTGATCTGCACGGACATAATTTTCGGCAGGCGCAGTGCCGGGGTGTTGCAGGCCGAGGTCATCGCGGTTGCGGGCCGATCGCCCGATAGGCGCCGTCCACGGCGGTCAGTATGCGCTCCGCGGCCAGGTCGGGGTCGGGCCGGCCGTTGTCGAGCCAGATGATGATCGCTTCGATGACCGTCGTGGTGGCCAGTTGCGCCGCCCATCTCGACCATTCCGGGTCCGTGGTCAGCTCGCGCATGTGCGGGTGGACGGCGGCGACCATGCCCGCGCGCAACTGGTCGATCTCGTCGCGGAAGTCGGGCTCGCGGGCCGCGTGATGGAACAGCAGCCGGAACGCGTCGGCGTCCTGGGCGGCCCACTCCACCATGGCGGGCACGCTGTGCTCGCCGAGCCCGCCTCCTCCGGTGGCCGCCTCGTGGAGCCGGCCGGCGGCGCGGTCGATCGCCGCCTGGTAGAGGTCGGCCTTGGACTCGAAGTGGCGGTAGAGGATCATCCGCGAGATGCCCGCCTCCTCGGCGACGTCGTCGAGGTTGGTCGGGGCGAAGCCGCCGGCCCTGGCGAAGGCGCGGGTGGCGGCGGCCAGGATCAGCTCACGCCGCTCGGCTCGGGGCAGCCGCCGCCGGGGCTCCGCCTGGTCCTCGTGCGCTGCCATCGGCTCCTCCGGTCCGCTCACTTTGTTGCTCCCAAGCGTACTCTCATGTAAGTATATCGACGCATATACTTAGTGGAGTTAACATCAGGAGGTGCGGTCATGGCAACGGCCGGGTACGCGATCCTCGCCGACGGGCTGTGCAAGCATTACGGCACCACCAAAGCCCTGGACGGCTTCGACCTCGCGGTGCCCCACGGCGCCGTGTGCGCCCTGCTGGGCCCGAACGGGGCGGGAAAATCGACGGCGGTACGCGTCCTGACCTCGCTGCTGCGCCCCGACGTGGGCCGGGCGATGGTCGGCGGCTTCGACGTCGTACGCGAGACCGCCGAGGCGCGTTACCGAATCGGGCTGACCGGCCAGAGTATCGCCCTGGACGAGGTGCTGACCGGCCGGGAAAACCTGGAAATGTTCGGCCGCCTCTACCACCTCGGCGCCCGGGAGGCACGGCGCCGGGCGGGGGAGTTGCTGGAGCAGTTCGACCTGGTCGGGGTGGCCGGGGCCGCCGCCAAGACCTATTCGGGAGGCATGCGCAGGCGGCTGGACCTCGCGATCAGCTTCATCACGGCGCCGCCGGTGCTCTTCCTCGACGAGCCGACCGCGGCCATGGACCCCCGGCACCGCATGGAGGTGTGGAACCAGGTGCGGACGCTGGTCGCCCAGGGCACCACCGTCCTGCTCACCACGCACTACCTCGACGAGGCCGACCAGCTCGCCGACCAGATCTCGGTCATCGACCGGGGTCGCGTCATCGCGCAGGGCACTCCGGGGGAGCTGAAGTCGGCAGTCGGGGGCGGCCGGCTCGAGATCGTGGTGGACCGGGCGGACGCGTGCGAGCGCGCGGCCGAGGTGCTCACGGCCGTCACGGGGATCGCGCCGCGGATCCACATCGAGGCCAACCGGCTCGTCGTGCCGGTACGCGACCGTACCGGCACGCTGACCGACGCCCTACGCGGGCTCCAGGACGCCGGCGTCTCCGTACGGGACGTCGCGTTGCGCGGCCCCACGCTCGACGAGGTTTTCGCCCGTCTGACCGGCCACGAGACGGCCACCGATGAGAAAGAGGCAGGCCGATGACGATCGTGACACCCCGCACCCGAGCCGCCAGGACGCGGTGGGCCCTGGCCGACGGCTGGACCATCACACGGCGCGACCTGACCCGCTGGCTGCGTTCGCCGGAGGAGGTCGTCGGCGGGCTGCTGTTCCCGGTGGTGTCGGTGCTGCTCTTCGGGTACGTCTTCGGCAGCGCGATGGTCGTCCCCGGCGGGGGCAACTACCGGGAGTTCCTGATGCCCGGGCTGTTCGGCATGACCATGGTCTTCGGTCTGGTCATCACCGCGTCCGCGGTCGCCGCCGACTCCGGACGGGGGATCACCGACCGATTCCGTTCCATGCCCATCTCGCCCTTCGCGATCGTCGCCGGGCGGAGCCTGGCCGACATGGTCCGCGCCGCTGCCGACCTGGGAGTCCTGGTGGCGTGCGGGTTGCTGGTGGGGTGGCGGGCGCACGGGGGAGTCCTCGCGTTCCTGGCCGCCGTCGGGTTGTTGCTGCTGCTGCGCTTCGCCCTGATCTGGGCGGGCATCTACATCGGCCTGCTCCTGCGGTCGGTCGAGAGCGCCGCGGTGCTCTTCCCGCTGGTGCTGCCGTTCGCGATGATCACCAACACCTTTGTCGCGCCGGAGCTCATGCCTTCGTGGCTCGGGGCCGTCGCGGAGGCCAACCCGTTGTCGTCCACCGTGGCGGCGGCCCGGCTGCTCTTCGACAACCCCGGCGTCGGGGGCGACTCATGGCTCGCACAGAACCCGATCCTCATGGCGGTCGTGTGGCCGCTCGCCTTGATCGCCGTGTTCCTCCCGCTGTCGGTGCGCCGCTTCCGCAACCTGAGCCGTTGAGCCCCAGCCATGAAGCACCCACACCGATACATGTGCGAGGTCGGGGCCGTAGGTGTACAGCGCGCGGAAGTCCGGCGTCACTAGCTCGTAGGCACCCGGAATGTCGGCGCACGGTATGGCTCCAGGCGGTGTCGGGTCGCCGGCGAGGTCGAGCAGCGTAGCAACGATGGAGACACGAAGCGTCGGCGCGATCGGCTGAAGGGCCCCTCGAACCTGGGGGCGATGTGGAGGGGGAGCTTCACCGGTCGGAGCCGCCCAGCCCGAGGTCGGCGTACGCCTCTGCCTGTGAGGTGTAGACGGTCATCTCGACATCACCGCGACCTGCGGCCGCCATCAGTTCACGCACCTGCGCGGCGTCGCGAGCACGGCGGAGGGCGACGAGGTCGGCGTGTTCGTCGGCGGACCGCTTGATGCGGGTGGGGCGGTGGGCGTGGACGGCACGGGACACGAGCGGCCCGAGCTTGTCACTCGCCGCGGCGATCCCGAGGGTCTCGATGTGCGGCTCCGGGGATGCTCGGCTGAGCGGTTAGGTTAGCCTAACTTTGCTACGAGTCGGCCGAGTCGGCGGACCCGTCGCGATTCCTGGACGCAAGGGAAGGCTGCATCGTGCGCGTGGTTGTGTTCGGCAGGCGGGTCCGGCGAGGCCCGGGCGAGGTCCCGATCCGGGCGCCGGGCTCGCGCGCCGGCCGGAGGAAGCCGCGCCCCGTGCATGCTGTGCTACGCGGTGGCGGCGTGCTGGCGCTCGCGGTGCTCGTTCTGTTCCTCGTCGTGCTGAGCACCTGGATCGGCGCCAAGGACACCACGCTCGCCCAGGTGTGGACCGCTATCTGGAACGGCGACGGCTCCTACACCACCGACGTGATCCGGCAGCTTCGCCTGCCGCGCACGCTCGCCGGGCTGATGACGGGCGCGGCGCTCGGGGTGGCGGGAGCGGTGATGCAGGCCATCACCCGCAACCCGCTCGCCGATCCGGGACTTCTGGGCGTGAACGCGGGAGCGTCCGCAGCGGTGGTCTTCGGCATCGGTGTGGTGGGCCTGGCGAGCTTCGGCTCGCTGGTCTGGTTCTCGTTCGCGGGCGCGGCGATCACCACGGTGATCGTGTACATGCTCGGCGCGTCCGGCAGGGCCGGGCCGACTCCGGTGCGTCTCGCGCTCGCCGGGGCCGCGGTGAGCGCCTGCCTGAGCGGCGTGATCGCCGGTTTGACCGTCTTCGACTCGGCCACCTATGACTACCTGCGGTTCTGGATGGTCGGCTCGCTCGCCGGGCGGGAGCCGGAGCTCGTCGTGCAACTGGTGCCTTTCGTGGCCGCAGGGTTGGTGGTCGCCCTGTTCCTCGCGAGACCGCTGAACTCGCTCGCCCTGGGCGAGGAACTGGGCCGGGCTCTCGGTACGCGGATCGTCAGGACCAGAGCCTTCGCCGTGGTCACCGTGACCCTGCTGTGCGGAACGGCGACGGCGGCAGCGGGCCCGATCGGCTTCGTCGGCCTGGTGGTCCCGCTGGTGGCGCGCCGGCTGACCGGGCCGGACCTGCGGTGGGTGCTGCCCTACTCGATGCTGCTCGCGCCGGTGCTGCTGCTGGCATCCGACATCATCGGCCGGGTCGTGCTGCCGGATGACGAACTGGAGGTGGGCGCGGTGACCGCGATCATCGGCGCGCCCGTCTTCATCGCGATGGTGTACAGGCGCAGGGAGGCGTCACTGTGACGACGACCGAGACCCGTCGCGAGGGCGGGTTCCTCGGGGGCCGGGCCTGGCCGGTCCGGCTGTGGTCAGGGCGGATCAGCTTCCGCGCGCACCGGCGTACTGTTTTCATCAGCGCGGCGGCCCTGCTGCTGGCCGGGTTTCTTCTGCTGGTCAGCCTGTGTGTGGGCACCTACCCGGTGACGCTGCCGGAGGTGGCCGAGGCGCTGTTCCACGGGACGGGGGACCGGCTCGCCGTCCACTTCGTCAATCAGGAACGGCTGCCGCAGGCGCTGCTGGCGATCCTGGCGGGTGCCGCGCTGGGCACCAGCGGCGCGATCTTCCAGAGCGTCTCACGCAACCCTCTGGCCAGCCCGGACGTGATCGGTTTCAACAGCGGCGCCGCGACCGGCGCCATCCTGGTCATCGTGCTGTTCAGCGGAGCCGCCGCCGCGGTGGCCGCCGGCGCGGTCGCCGGCGGTCTCGTCGTGGCCCTGCTGGTGTCCGTACTCGCCAGCCGGGGAGGCCTGCACGGCATCCGGCTGGTGCTCATCGGGCTCGGTGTGACGGCCATGCTCGGTTCGGTCAACTCCTACCTGCTCACCAGGTCCGCGCTCAACGACGCGCAGAACGCCCACGTCTGGCTCGTCGGGACGCTGAACGGGCGGGATTGGAGCTCGGTGCGGATCATGGCGGTGGCGATGGCGGTCCTGCTGCCCGTGGCGCTGCTGCTCGGCAGGCGGCTGCGGATGCTGGAGCTCGGTGACGAACTGGCGACCGGACTGGGTGTCGCGGTGAATGGTTCGCGGCTCGCGCTGACGATGGTGGGCATCGGGCTGTGCGGGGTGGCGGTGGCCAGCGCCGGGCCCATCCCGTTCGTGGCGCTGGCCGCGCCGCAGATCGCGGTGCTGGCCGGTCGTGCCCCCGGCGTCAGCCTGATGTCGGCCGCCAGCGTGGGCGCCGCGCTGTTGTCAGCGGCCCATTTCGTCTCCAGCCAGTTCTTCCCGGCCCTGGTGTGGATCGACGAGCGGATCGGCTGGGTCGAGGTCGCGGGGGAGTCGCAGCGCAACAACCTGCTCCCGGTCGGAGTGACCACGGCCGTGCTGGGCGGGATGTATCTGGCCTGGGTGCTGTTCAGGCGGCGCGGCACCGGTGTGGCCTGAGTAGGGCCGCTCCCGCCGTGGCGGGGCGGCGCCGTCACAGCTGCTTCAGCATGCCCTCGATCTCGTCGACCGTGCTGATCGCGAAGCTGTAGTTGGCCATCACGAAGTGCTTGGAGGAGAAGGCGTGCCCGGCCTTGACCGCGGGCACGCCCTTCCACAGCTTGTGGTCCAGCAACTGCTGGGTCGTGGGCGTCGGCTTGCCGTCGAACTGCACCGGGTAGATCAGCGCGTCGCAGCCGTCGAGCACGTCCATCTCCTCATAGCTCTTCGGTACGAAGCCCGCCTCGTTCTCCGGCAGCCCGGCGCCGATACGCAGCCCCACGTCGCGCATCACGGTAGCCAGCGGCGTTCCGAGGAAGAACTTCCCGTTCGGGCCGCCGCTGAGCGGCGCCCAGGTGGTGGACGCGATCTGCTTGGCGTAGGCGGCCTTGACCTCTGCCAGCCGGCGCTCGTACTCCGTCTTCTTCTCGGCCAGGACGGTCTCCCGGTTGACCGCCTTGGCCACCTTGGCGATCTGCTCGTGCCACAGCGCGCGGCTGGAGGCCCAGTCGAAGTAGGCCACGGGGGCGATCGTGGTGAGCGCGGCCGACTTGTCCTTGTAGAACTGGTCGATGATCAGGTCGGGCTTCAGCGCGGCGATGGCCTGGGCGTTGGGGGTGCCCGCGGCGCCGATCGTGGGGACGTCCTTGAGCCGCGCGTACACCTCCGGCGGCAGGAGTTGCTCGCTGGCCGTCCCGTCGGGGATGCCCACCGGGACCAGACCGAGGTCGAGCAGCATCAGGGCCTCGTAGTTCGCCAGGACCACGATCCGCTGAGGGTTCTCGGGCACCTGGATCGTTCCGTTGTCCGTCACGAGGCCACGGGTGGCGCCGCCGCCCGGCGGCACGGAACGGCCGGCCTGCCGAGTGCCTTCCGACGCGCTCACGCCACAGGCCGTGAGCCCCAACGCCGCCGCGGCGCCCGTGAGCCCGACGAGGAACCGTCTACGTCCCACCGGCCCCGACAAAATACGCGAACGCTCCACGGTCACTCCTTCGCCATTGAAAACTTAGGTTTGCCTAACCTATAGCGACGCGGCAGTATCTTCATGAACAGATCATCACGAACCAGCCGTGGGGAGCCCGTACGTCATGAGCACGACCTCGACCGGAGAGCGCCGGAGCCGCAGGCCGGGGCGTATCCACGTGACCACCGTGCGGACTGTGCGGCATATCACACCCCGCACGGCCCGCCTCACCCTCACGGGCCCGGACCTGGCGGAGTTCCGCAGCAACGGCAGCGACCAGCACGTCGCCCTGTACTTCTACGAGCCCGGCGTCGAGTTGCCCCGCCCCTTCACGACCGAGGCCGCCAAGGCGCTGCTGCCCTTCGCCCAGCCGAGGTTGCGCCGCTACACCATCCGCCACCACCGGCCAGAACGCCTCGAGGTTGACATGGACTTCGTCCTGCACGGCCCCGGCCAGCTCGCCTCCGGCTGGGCGGAGCGCGTCCGGCCGGGTGACGAGGTGATCTGGTTCGGCCCGAGCCCCGCCTACCCGCTGGACCCCGTCACCGACTGGACCCTCCTGTTGGGCGACGAGACCGCGCTGCCTGCCATCGGCGCCATTCTCGACGAGCTTCCCGCCGGTCACCGCGTGCTGGCCGCCATTGAGGTCGCCGACCGTGACGAGGAACAGCCGCTGCCCACCCGCGCCGACGCCACCGTCACCTGGCTCCACCGCCACGACCGCGAACACGGCAGCCTGCTGTACGAGCACGCGACCGCACTACACCTCCCGCCGGGCGCCGGACGCGTGTGGGGCGGCGGCGAGCGCGACAGCATGCGGGCGCTGCGGCGCCACTACACCAGCACCGCCGGGCTGGACCGCGCCGCCACGCACCTGACCGCCTACTGGACCAAGGGCGAGACCCAGGACAGCGAACTCTGACCCAGTGCCACCCAACGGCGCCACCCGCGACGGACTACGGCTGCTTGCGCCTGGGCACCCCCCATCCGACGACGAACTGCGCGAAGCCTGCCGCGCCGCCGCGGCTCGACGAGTATCTCGACGCCTTGGGCACTGTGGCTGCCGAAAACTACGTCCGTTCAGGTCAAGCGGCATGTGTGTATTCGTGGCGGACGCCTTCGAGCAGGTTTCGGCGGCGGATGTGCGGGTCGATGATTCGACCGGGGTCTGTGATCGGATCCGGGGTGGGACGCAGCGGGGCTGGCTCGGCCTCGCACCGTGGGGTTGTGATCAGTTGTCTGGGCGCGATGAGTTCGGCCGTTGAAAGTGGTCTACCTCAGGACCGTGTAAGACGGGCCGGGAGCCACCGGACCGAGCAGTAAGAGGAGGACGCTCATGGGCAAGATCGTCAGCCACATGACGATGTCGCTGGACGGATATATCGCGCAACCGGATGACCAGGTTGGCGAGCTGTTCGATTGGTACGAGTCCGGAGATGTGGCCGTGCCGAACCCCAACGAGGACATCTTGCTCAAGGTCGATGACGCGGGTGCGGAGGCATGGCGGGAGCTGACCGAGAACACGGGCGCGCTCATCGCCGGCCGCCGCCTGTTCGACATCGCCAAGGGCTGGAACGACAAGCATCCGGCTGGCGCGCCCGTTGTCGTGGTAACGCACCGGCCACCGGCGGATGCTGCCGAGAAGTGGCCGACCACGGCGTTCGTCAACGGCGTCGAAGCGGCGATCGATCGGGCGAAACAGATCGCCGGTGACCGGAACGTCACGATCGCCAGCGCGAACGTGACGCAGCAGGCGCTCGCCCTCGGTCTGGTGGACGAGGTGTGCGTCAGCCTCGTACCGGTGCTGTTCGGCGAGGGCATCCCGTACTTCTCCAAGATCGAGAGCGGGCATCTCCTGCTCGACGACCCGGTCGTCATCCAGAGCCGGCGTGCCGTGCACCTGCGGTATCCGGTCCGTCGCTAGCCCTCTGTCCGGGCCGGTCGGAAGCGTGAGCTCCCCGATGGGGCCGTCGTCGCGGTCCGGCCGGCCAGGGCTCGTGGCTGCCGCGTGATCATGGCATGTTGCCCACGTTAAACGGCGGGTCGCCCCCTGGCCCAATCCCTGTGCGTCACGGGGTGCTGGGTCGCCGTTAGTCTGCCGTTCTGAGGTGGCGGTCCAGGTGGTCGAGGGTGAGCGGCTGCCGGCGTAGCGGCTCGTAGGTGTCTGGCGTCGTGGGGTGGAGCCCGCCGAGGCTGTCGAGGAACAGTTCCAGTTGCCGGCCGGTGATGAGCTCGTTCAGCTCGGCGCCGATGACGGGCAGCGGGCGGGACAGCTTGACGACGCCGAGCCAGATGTCGATGGGGTTGATGCCCTGGCGGAGCCGCCCCTCCTGCTGGGCGGCACGGGTGAGCTGCTCCATCCGCTCGTAGAGCTGGTCGCGTCGAGCCTTCAGTGCTCCCCCTTCGCCGCGTGCGTCCTCCTCCAGGACGGGGAGCAGCACCGGCATGATGACGCTGAGCCGCAACTCCACCAGGCGGCGTACGAGTTGCACGAGAGCGCCCCAGGCGTCGGGGTGCGCGGCGGTGGCGCGGTCCAGCTCCTCGCCGACCAAGGTCAGGTTCTCCAGGGCGACCTGCAGGACGAGCGTGTGGCGGTCGGGGAAGCGGCGGTAGAGGGTGGCTATGCCGACGCCGGCGCGGCGGGCGATCTCCTCCAGCGGCGCGTGGATGCCCTGCTCGAGGAAGACCTCGCGGGCCGCGACGATGATCTGCTCACGGTTGTGACGGGCGTCGGCCCGCAGCCGGGTGGTGTTCTCGGTCAAACCGGCACCCATCTCGTTGATGTGGAGGCAATCCCTTCGGTTGTGCTAGCTTAGCGCCAAATGCAAGCGAAGGGTTCTCCTCCGTTTACTGAGGTGAGGCTGATGTCCCCGACCACGACTCCTGACAGCGGGAGCTTCCCGCTCCCGCGGCGGTGCCCGTTCGCCCCGCCTCCGGAATACGACCGGCTACGCACCACGCAACCCGTCTCTGAAGTGCGGTTGCCCACCGGCGGCACCGCCTGGCTGGTGACCCGGTATGAGGATGTCCGGACCGTGCTGAGCAGCCCGGCGTTCAGCGCCGACGGCACCCGGCCCGGCTTCCCCACGCTCCTGCCGGGGCAGGCGCAGGTCCTGCGGCGCCCGCCGTTCATCCGGATGGATCCGCCGCAGCACAGCTTCTACCGGCGCATGCTCATCCAGGAGTTCACCCTCAAGCGGGTCAAGACGATGCGGCCCGGCATCCAGGCCACCGTTGACCGGCTGCTCGACGACCTGGTCGCCATGACTCCGCCGGTGGACCTGGTCGAGGCGTTCGCGCTCCCCGTCTCGTCACTGGTGATCTGCCAGCTGCTCGGCGTGCCGTACGACGACCACGAGTTCTTCCAGAGCATGAGCAAGGTCGGCGTGTCAGGGACCAGCACCGCCGAGCAGTTCGCGGCCGCGCTGGGTGGGCTGCGCGCCTACATGGACGGCCTGATCACCCGCAAGCAGCACGAACCCGGCGACGACCTGCTGAGCAAGCTGGTCACCGAGCGCCTGGAGCCCGCCGGCGAGCTCCGCCGCGATGAGCTGCTCATGATGTGCCTGATGCTGCTGAACGCGGGCCACGAGACCACGGCGAACATGATCTCGCTGGGCACCGTGGCCCTGCTGGAGCACCCCGACCAGCTCGCCGCCCTGCGGGACAACCCCGAGCTGCTCCCCGCTGCCATCGAGGAACTGCTGCGCTACCTCAGCATCGCCGACCTCGTCACCACCCGCATCGCGGCCGAGGACACCGAGCTCAGCGGCACCCGGATCCGCGCGGGCGAGGGGGTCTTCGCCCTGCTGGCCGCCGCCGACTGGGACCCCGCGGTGTTCCCCGAGCCCGAACGGCTCGACGTGCACCGCGGCAACGGGCACCACGTCGCCTTCGGCTACGGCGTACACCAGTGCCTCGGGCAGAACCTCGCCCGGGCAGAACTGGAGATCGCCTTTTCCACTCTGTTCGCGCGCATCCCCACCCTGCGGGTCGCCGTTCCGGTGGACGAACTGCCCTACAAGCACGGCAACCTCGCGTACGGCATCCACGAGCTGCCCGTCACCTGGTAGACGGCCCATGCGGATCACCGCCGACACCACCGTCCGCATCGGCGCCGGCATGTGCGCGCTCACCGCGCCGGAGGTCTTCGACCAGGGCGACGGCGACGGACTGGTCGCGGTACTCCTACCGGACCCTCCCGGCTGCGGGACCCGGTTCACCGCCGACCGGTCGTGTCCGACGCTGGAGGACGGGCCGGCGAGCCGTCCCGCCGTCGCACGGCGAACGGTGCGTCCGCAGGTCAGTCTCGACCGCGGATCTGTCGGCGGCGCATGGTCGGGCTGGGCGGTGCATCACCCGGCGGGCTTGATGCGGAGGACAGCGGTGGTGTCGTGGATCTTGACGATCTCCAGGCTCATGCTGTTGTTGATGGTCGCGACGGCTCCCTTGCCGCAGCTGAAGCTGACACCGCCGACCACGCCGTCCTTGGACGCCGATACGCCGCCACCACCGTTACAGCCCGAAAGGCTGTAGCCCGACCCCGTCAGCGGCGCGGCCATCTCGACCGCGTCGCGGGTGATCGCCTTCACCTCGATCGGCCCGAGGCCGTATGTTTCCGGCACTGTCACCACGTCGCCCACGGCGACCTTGACCTCACACGTTCCGCCAGCGCACGGCCCCGTTGGCGAGGGTGGCGGCGTGGCCGTCTCCTGGGGAGAAGACGTGGAGTCGGACGCCAGTGACCCGGAGCGGGACCCGTCCGAAGAAGCCGAAGAACACGATGTGAGAGCGGCGAACGCGATAGCGACGACAGCGGCGGATAGACCTCTACGCATCATGGTCGCCATTGAACCCCGCCACACATCCTGGCCTCAGCAGATCACGAAACAACTATCTTCGCCGCCGTACCGGCACAGGCCGCGCCGGGTGATCTGGCGTACCTGCCGCCCACCAGTTCGACCGTCATCTACACCCGCCGCTGACCACCACCCGGCAGACCGTCACCATCAAGATCAGCACGGCGACCTCGAACGGCCTGGCCGTCAATGCGTCGATCGCCACCGCCTGATCGCAGTGAGATGTTCCGAGCGGTACACGTCTCGCACCCCGGCGTCCGGGTCGAGCTTCCGGTGACTATATTGAATATATAGTGCGTAAAATCATGCTGAAGGCGCTTCGGAAGGGAGCACTGAATTGAGGAGAGGCGTACTCGCCACCGTCTGCCTGGCCTTCTTCATGACGATGCTGGACACCACCATCGTCAACATCGCGATCCCCGGCCTGCGGGCCGACCTCGGCGCCTCACTGGGCCAGGCGTTATGGGCGCTCAACGGCTACACGCTCGCCTTCGCCGGACTGCTGCTGACCTTCGGCCGCCTTGGCGACCGCTACGGGCACCGTGCCGTGTTTCTCGCCGGCCTGGCGGTGTTCACCATCGCCTCGGGGCTGTGCGGCCTGGCGCAGGATCCCGGGCAGCTCATCGCCGTACGCGTGCTGCAGGGCGCCGGGGCCGCGCTGCTGATGCCGCAGACCTTGTCGATCATCATGACCGCCTTCCCGCCTGAACGGCGCGGCGCGGCCTTCGGCGTGTGGAGCGGCGTCGCCGGGCTGGCCACCATCGCCGGCCCCGCCGTGGGCGGCGTGCTCGTCGACACCCTGAGCTGGCGGTCGGTGTTCCTCATCAACCTGCCGCTCGGCGTGCTCGCGTTCGTGGCCGCCCGCATCGTCATCCCGCCGGGCGGCGCCCCCCGGCAGGGGCGGGCGGCCGGGTTCGATCCGATCGGCGTGCTGCTGTCGTCGGCGGGGTTGTCCGTGCTGGTGTTCGCGCTCCTGGGCGGCGAGCTCTACCTGGCCGGCCTCGGCGGCCTCCTCCTCGGCGCCTTCCTGGCCCAGCAACGCTCAGCGCAAGAGCGCACGCCGCTGCTGCCCTTCCGGCTCTTCCACGACCGCAACTTCGGGCTGATGAACGCCGTGCTCATGGCCGCCCTGTTCGCCACGGCCGGCCTGCTGATCACCTACACCCTCTACCTGCAGTCGGTGCTCGGGCTCTCGCCGACGCAGGCGGGACTGATGCTGGCACCGCCGTCGCTGGCAACCCTGATCATCTCGCCGCTCGCCGGCAGGCTCGCCGACCGGGTGAACCCGCGACTGATCTTCGGGCTCGGCCTGTCCGTCTTCGCCGCCGGGTTCGTCCTGCTGGCGCTGTTCAGCGACGGGCAGACGAACGCCCTCGCGCTGCTGCCCGGGATGCTCCTGTGCGGAGTGGGCGCGGGCGCGGTGTTCGCGCCGGCCAACACGCTGGCCATGCGGGAGGTCCCGCCGGAGCTCGCCGGGGCGGCGTCCGGAGTGGTGAGCACCCTGCGCCAGGTCGGCACCGTGCTCGGCACGGCCGTCGTCGGCGCGCTCCTGCAAACCGGGACGAACCTGGTCCAGGCCATGCCCGCCGCGCTGTACACGGTGGTCGCCGTGCTCCTCGCCACGGCCGTGGCCACCTGGTGGACCAGACGGCCGGCGGTTCAACACACCCACCCTGAAAGGAACGAAGGACCATGCGCAAGAAGCACATCGCGGTCGCTCTCTGCCTGACCGCCGTCGGGCTGGCCGGAGCGGTGACCCCGGCATCGGCGGCGCCCATGACGAAGGTGTCCCAGCCGGACCGGGGATTTCCGAAATTCGTCCGGTTGCCGGCGGACCAGGCGAACCACCCGTCGTCCCCCTTCGAGTGGTGGTACGTCGTCGGGCACGTGCGGGCAGGCGACCGTCGCTTCGGCTACGAGGTCACGATCAACCGGTCGAGCGCCGGACCGGAGGTGCACGCGGCCATCACCGACGAGAAGAACGGAAAACACTACTCCCTCGTTGAACGGTTCCCCTTGGAGGAGGTGAGCTTCTCGGACTCCAAGCTCGACGTTCGTACGCCCAAGGCATCACTGACCGGCCCGATGGAGGCGATGACCCTCAAGGCGACCCTCCCCGACGGCCGCGTCGAGCTCGTCCTGCGACACTCGGGACCGGCTCTCTACCCAGGCGGAACCGGGTTGATCCCGTTCGCCGAAGGCCAGAGTTACTATTACTCACTTCCCAGCCTGAAGACGAGCGGGCACCTCACCGTCAAGGGAACGACCCACGCCGTACGCGGGGAGTCATGGCTCGACCGGCAATGGGGCGACTGGGAATGGTCCAAGATCAAGCGCTGGACCTGGATGGCCGTCCACCTCGGCAACGGTGACCGCCTCAACGTCTGGGACCTGGTCGGCACCCGCGACGAGAAAGCGTACGCCACGATCCTGCACCGCGACGGGCGCCAGACGATCGCGCCCATGGTCCCTCTCGCGAAGAACGCCGGAGGACACTGGCGCAGCCCCCTGACCGGGCAGAACTATCCCACCCGATGGAAGGTGAAGATCCCGGGCCTGCGGGCCGATCTCACCGTGCGGTCTCTCGTCACCGACCAGGAGCTCGACATCCGCTACCCCGGCCAGCCTTCCGGACTGTACGAGGCGGACTCGGCCGTCACCGGCACCTACGCCGGCCGGCCGGTGAGCGGGCAGGCCTACGTCGAACTCTACGGCGACTGGGCCCGACAGAGATGATCATGAACCACGTCGACGTACCAAGAAGTTCCCCATGACCGGAGTCAACCGCGACCCCGCACGCTTCACCGATTCGGACCTGTTCGGCCACGGCGTGTAACCAGTGCCTCGGCCGGCAGCTCGCCCGTATGGAGATGCGCATCGCCTATCCCGCGCTGCTGCGGCGCTTCCCGACGCTGAAGCTCGCTGTGCTCCCCGAGCAGGTGCCGATGCGGACGGACAGGGCGGTCTACGGCGTGGACCAGCTCCTGGTCGAGTGGTAGCCAGCGCCAGCCAGGCCATCCACGGCGCGTACGCGAGATCGGATAGCCCCTCACCAGGCCACCTCTCCAAAGTCCGCTGAGATCCATGTCAGGACAAGCGGGGGCTGGAGGGAGTGGCCGTCAGAGAGGCGCCGGTCGTAGCCGGCCATGGCGGCCAGGTGTCGCCGGGGGTCGGTGGTGGCTTCCAGTTCGTCGATCGCCTGGGGCAGGTCGGCGGCCAGGTCCGCGGCGTCGGCCAGTGCCCAGACCAGCCCTGCCTTGTTCTGGTACGCGGCGTACACGGTCGGGACGGCGACCCCGGCTTCCCGAGCGACGTCGCGCACGGTGGTCGCCCCCCATCCTTGTGCGCGGCGTCGGCGATCTCCGCTCGCGTCTGATGTGCCTGTGCCACGCGGCGCAGTGAGGTGTAGCGGCGTCGTCCTGGCTCGTTCTCCATGATTGCATCAAGCCCTTCCGCCGCTTATATTCAATATATGTATCGTAAATTCAACTGGTTGGCGCCGTGACCGTCACCAGTCTGGCGGGCGCGGCAGGCATCGGATTCGTCCTGCTCGCAGTCGTCATCAACGTCATCTACGTCCGGGCCGGGCTCCCGCTCCCCACCTCCGGCCAATCCCTGGAGGCGAACACCGACGCGCTGGCCGCCGTCGGCAAACGCATCAACCTCCCCTCGGTCTTCGCGCCGGCCAGCTGGCTGTTCACCACCCTGTTCGCCGCCGGTCTGCTCGCCGTGCTCTGGCGCGGCGACCAGACCGCCAGCAATATCTGGGCCCTGACCGGCTTCGCCGGCGTCCTCATGCAGAACGCCACCTTCATGGTGGTCGAATCACTGCGCTTCGGGATGACCGCGGCCGCCCGACATCACCGCGGCTCGGTAGCCGGGCTGTGGGCGTTCAGCAACGTGCTCTTCGGGTTCAACCAGGTCTTCCTGGCCATCGCGGTACTCGGCTTCACCGCCGCGGGAGCCGGCCTCGCGTTCATCCCCGCCTGGCACGCGTGGCTGGGCTGGATCAGCGCCGCCCTGCTGTTCATTTCCTCCACGGCCGCCCCGTACAACGCCGACAGCACCAACCGCATCGCACTGACGGGCCTGTTCGGCTGGCTCGGCTGGGCCTCCTGGATCGTCGTCTACAGCATTGCCCTGCTGAACATCTGAGGGAGGAGCAAGCACATGATCCTTGTGGCCGGGCAGCCGGGTCGTTCGCGAACTCACCGCGGCAGGCGCGGAAGTACGGACGCTGACCAGACGTCCCGACGATGCCCGGCGATCTCCTGGTGGCGGCGTCCGCCGGGGTGGCGTTCGAGGGCGTGGACGTGGTCTATCTGTTCCCCGTACCGGGCTGGCCCCTCGCCGACCTGCTGGCGAACGCGCGTATGGCCGGTGTACGCAGGATCGTCCTGCTGTCCTCGGCCTCCCTCCCCGGTGAGCCCAGCGTGATCGAGCGGCAGCATCGCGCCAACGAGGACGCCGTACGCGCCTCCGGCCCGCGTTCATGGCCAACGACCTGTCATGGGCGCCCGCCATCCGTACCGAGGACACGGTGTACAACGCCTTCCCCGACGCCTCGCCGGCACCGGTCGACGAGTACGACGTCGCCGCGGTCATCGCCGCCGCGTTGAAGCCGAAGAGAGCAGGCAAAAGATGACAAAGGCCGCTCTGAGCGACGCCTCCACCACACGACCGATGAAAGGTGCATGACATGACCACCGGCCACTCCGGCAAGGTCGCCGGGCCGACCGGACCGTACCGTGCGAGCCGGATCACACGGGCGGGCAACGTGATCGTCGGCGTGCTCATCCGTGCCGGTCTGATCCCCCATTGCCACCTGTTGACCACCCGGGGCCGCAAGAGCGGCCGCCTGCGCACCCAGCCCGTGACCGTCATCGAACACGAGGGCAGACGCTGGCTGGTCGCTCCCTACGGGGAGGTCGCCTGGGTGCTCAACGCCGAAGCCGGACTCCACCCCGCCTTCGAGCTCACCCCGCTCGACGGCGACCCCTGGTCAAAGGGATACGCCTGAGCTGTTCTTTATCCTCCGGCTCGTTGCGGTGGACGCGGGTTTGATCGTTTCGCGGATGGTCGGCTCTGGCTCCGTAATCGGTGGTGGCGCTGAGTGATCATCTGCCGGCCTGGGCCGTGCTGAAGATCGACGATCTTACGGGTGTGGTGTTTGCGGGTCTGGACGAACAGGCTCACCGGCCAGGTAGGCGCGGTGGTCAAGGAACTGGCCGGCCGGGCGGGTGCCCGACTGTCAGTGGTCCTGGCCATCACGATCTCGAGGTCCACGGCACTGCGCCTGCTCATGCGAGTGCCGCTGCCACCGCTGCGGACCCCACGCGTGCTGGGCGTCGATGACTTCGCGCTCAAACGACGGCATCGGTATGGTCCCGATGATCGGATCAGTCGCGGCCGGGACGGGCGAGGGCGTTCACCAGAGTGCGGAGCCCGGTCAGGAAGGCGCTCTCGTGGTCGAAGGCGCGGAACACGCGGTGGATGCGTTCCGGATCCTCCGCCGCGGACGCCAGCAGTTCCTCGCGGGAACTGCGTCGTTCGGGGGTGGCGGCGGGCAGGAAGCTCAGGTGGCCGAGAACGTACCACCAGAGCTGGAGGTAGGCGTCGGTGGCGCGGTGGTCGTCGAGGCCGAGGTCGCCGAACCGGTCCAGGGCCCAGGTGAACATCAAGGTGGCCCGGGGGGCGAACCATTCGCCCTGCCGCAGGATCTCGACGACCCACACATGCCGCGCGAGATAGGCGTCCAGCCCGGCGAACGCGGTGACCAGGCGCTCCTGCGGCGTGCCCTCGTCGCCTGGTAGCGGCGGCAGCCCTTTCGCCACGTCGTCCAGCAGGGCGAGGATCAGTTCGCGCTTGTCCTCGACATGCCGGTATATCGCCATCGGCGCCGCGCCCAGTTCGGCGGCGACCCGGCGGATGGTCAGCCCTTCGATGCCCTCGGACTCGGCCACCCGGCGCCCGGCGGCCACCACCACCTCGCGGGTGAGGAACTGGCGGCGTCGGCTGGCACTCGAACGGGCGATCACTCCCTCCACTGTAGTGGCGCGAGCCTACTGCCGACCCTGAAGTAAGGCTACCCTTGCTTTAGTGTACTAAGTACGCAAGAGTTCGCGAAGCGAGATGCCTCTAGCGCTCGAAAATGATTATCGTTACTCTCTCGCTGTCCGGCTTGAGGTGAAAGGTGGGGGAATGTCCTTGATGGCAACGGCGCAGCGGGCGCCATCGGTGCTGGCTCCGGCACGCGCCACACTGATCGGCTGCGGTCTCCTGACCGCGGTCAGCGCGCTCGCCGGCATGGCGCCCCTGGTGGCCGTGGTGGAGATCAGCCGCCGGTTGCTGGGCGGTGACACGGACGTGTGGCCGATCATCGTAGTCGCGCTCGTGGCGCTGGCGGTCAAGCAGCTCGGCACCTTCGGCGCGGGCGTTCTGACACATCTGGCCGACATCCGGGTCTCCTTCGGCATCCGCCGCGCCCTGCTGGGCAAGTTGCGCAGGCTCCCCCTCGGCTGGTTCACCGATCGCAACTCCGGAACGGTGAAGAAGACCGTCGAGGACGACGTGGCGGCACTTCACCAGCTCATCGCGCACTCCGTGGTGGAGGTCACCGCGGCTGCGGTCCCGCCGGTGGTGGCGATCGTGTACCTCGTGGTCGTCGACTGGCGCATGGCTCTGGTCGGCCTGCTGCCCATGGTGGTCGGGCTGGTCGTCTACCAGCGGGCGATGGCCGACGCGGGCACGAAGTACCCGGAGTTCATGGAGTGGCTGACCCGCCTCAACGGCGCCGCGGTCGAGTTCGTCAACGGCATCGGCGTCGTGAAGGCGTTCGGCGCGCCCGGCGCCGCCAGCAGCCGCTTCCGGGACGTCTCGCGGAGCTTCGCGCGGTTCTTCCTGGACTGGGCCCGCTCGACGAGCTCTGCGGGCGTCATCGCGGAGATCCTCCTGTCGCCGCCCAGCGTGCTCGTCGTCATGGCGAGCGCGGGAGGCGCGCTCACCGCGGCGGGTCAGTTGCCGGTCGAGAGCTTCATCGCCTTCCTGGTGTTCGGTACGGTCACCACCGCGGGCTTGATGACGGTCATGATGTCGATCCATCCGCTGGTCACGGCCATGAGCGTGGCCCGGCGCATCCGCGACGTGCTCTCCGGCCCCGAACTGCCCGTCCCGGCCCGCCCGGTCGTGCCCGACCAGGACACGCCGGGCCCCGTGGTCAGGATGCGCGGGGTCCGTTTCGCCTACGGCGACACCGTGGCGCTGGACGGAGTGGACCTGGACCTCGAACGCGGCACGGTGACCGCGCTGGTCGGCCCGTCCGGCTCGGGCAAGTCCACGCTGGCCAAGCTGCTGCCCCGCTTCGACGACCCGCAGGAGGGGACCGTCGAGCTCTACGGCGTCGGCCTGCGTGACATCGACCCCGCCGAGCTGTACCGCCACGTGGCCTTCGTCTTCCAGGACGCGGCGCTGCTGCGCATGAGCATCAGGGACAACATCCGCCTGGCCCGCCCGGACGCCGACGACGCGGCCGTTCGCGCCGCCGCCGCCAAGGCACAGATCCTTGACCGCCTCGACGAACTGCCCCGCGGACTCGACTCCGTGGCCGGTGAGGACGCCGAGTTGTCCGGCGGCGAACGGCAGCGGGTGTGCATCGCCCGCGCGATCCTCGCCGACCGGCCGGTGCTGGTGCTGGACGAGGCGACCGCGAGCGCCGACCCGGAGAACGAGGCCCGCATCCAGGACGCCCTGAGCGAGGTCGCCCGCGACCGCACCGTGCTGGTCATCGCCCACCGGCTGAGCACCGTGCGCGGCGCCGACCGGATCGTCGTGCTGGACGGCGGCCGGGTGGTGGAGCGGGGGCGGCACGAGGAACTGCTGGCTCTCGACGGGCTCTACGCGCGCCTGTGGGAGCACGATCAGCGCACGCGCGAGGACATCGTGGCCGGAACGGAGACGCGCTGATGATCACCATGATCCGATACCTGTCCGAGGTGCTGGACGAGAAGGGCCGGCGTCATCTGCGGGTCATGCTCATGGCACAGGCGGCGCAGGGAGTCCTGCAGGGACTGGGCTTCCTGTTCGTGGCGCCGCTCGTCGCGAGCCTGACGAGCCCGCCCGTGGACTGGAGCCGGTTCTGGCTCTGGCTGGGCGCGATCGTCGCCGCGGTCGGCGTCCATCACGTGCTGCTGGCCAAGAGCACCTCGCTGGGCTACCTCGTCGGCACGGACGTGCTCACCAGCTTCCACGAGCGCATCGGCAACCACCTCGCCACGCTCCCGATCGGCTGGTTCGGCGGCGACCGTACCGGACCGGTCGGGCGCATACTCGGCAAGGGCACCATGGACGTGGCCAACATCCCCGCCCACCTGCTGAGGCATGTCGTCGTCGGTGTGACCGCGCCCACGGTCATGATCATCGGCAGCTTCCTGCTCGACTGGCGGATCGGCCTGGCCTTCACCGCCGGCGCGGTGGTGTGCGCCCTGGCGCTGCGGCTGCTCATGGTGATCGTCCGCCGTAACGACGACGACTACGAGCACGACATCGGCGCGACGTCCTCCCGCATCGTCGAGTACGCCCGCCAGCAGCCGGTCCTGCGTGCCTACGGTGTGCTCGACCGGCCGGAGATGGGCACGCTGGAGGAGTCCCTGATCCGTCAGGAAGGGTCGCAGTCCCGCCTGACGATCCGCGGCGCGTGGGGGCTGATCGTGTTCTTCGGCACCCTGCAACTCGTGGTCACGGCCGTCATCGCGCTCGCGGTCGCACTCACCCTGCAGAGCGCCATCGCGCTTCCGGTCATGATCGGCGTACTGATCGTCACCCTGCGCATGCTGGACCCGATCACCCAGCTCGGCGAGCTGGCCGGGCACGTACAGGTCAACGCCGACGCCATCGGGCGCGTCCGCGCGCTGCTGGCGGTGCCACCGCTGCCCGAGCCGGAGCGCCCCGCCGAGCCCGCGGGCTCCGGCATCGAGCTGCGCGGAGTCCGCTTCGGCTACGAGGACGGCCCGGTCGTCCTCGACGGCGTCGACGTGACGATCCCGCCGGGGAGCTTCACCGCCATCGTGGGGCCGTCCGGCGCGGGCAAGAGCACGCTGCTGAAGCTCATCGGCCGCTTCTTCGACGTCGACGCGGGCACGGTCGCCATCGGCGGGCGGGACGTCCGCGAGCTCGGGAGCGCGGGCGTGTCCCGGCTGACGGCACAGGTGTTCCAGGACGTCTACCTGTTCGAGGGCACCATCGCCGACAACCTCCGCATGGCCGCGCCGGACGCGAGCGACGCCGACCTCGACCGCGTGGCCGCCATCGCGCGGCTCGACGAGGTCGTCGAACGCCTCCCCGACGGCTGGCACACCCGGGTCGGCGAGGCGGGCTCGACCCTGTCCGGCGGCGAGAAGCAGCGGGTCTCGATCGCCCGCGCCCTGCTCAAGGACGCTCCCGTCGTGCTCCTGGACGAGGCCACGGCCGCCCTCGACGCGGCCAACGAGGCCGCCGTCGCCGACGCCATCACCGAACTGGCCCGCGACCGCACCGTCATCGTCGTCGCCCACCGCCTGTCCACCGTGGTCGCCGCCGGCCGCATCCTCGTCCTCGACCGAGGAAAGATCACCGAGCAGGGCGACCACGACGAGCTCCTCGCCGCGGGAGGCACCTACGCCCGCTTCTGGAACGAGCGGGTACGCGCCCGCGGCTGGCAACTCGCCTCGAAGGGAACACCGTGACCACGACCACTCCGCCCGAGCGCCGTCTCGACCTGCGCATGAGCCCGAGAGACCTCATCAACATCGGCGTCTTCGGCGCCCTCTACCTCGCCGTCGTGTTCGCGATCAACATGCTGGGCTTCCTCAACCCGGCCGTCATGCTGGCCGCCCTCGTCGCGAGCATCGTGGCCGCCGGAGTCCCGTTCATGCTGTTCCTCACCCGGGTACGGCACGCGGGCATGGTCACGGTCTTCGCGATCATCACCGGCGGGTTCCTCATGCTCACCGGGCATCCGCTGATCAGCTTCGTTATCACCATCGGATGCGCGCTGGCCGCGGAGCTGATCATCTGGGCCGGCCGGTACGCCTCACGCCGCCTGAGCGTGCTCGCCTACGCCGTCTACTCCGCCTGGTACGCCGGGCCGATGATGCCCATCTTCTACGACCGCGACGCCTACTTCACCGGACCTTCGATGCAGGCGATGGGCGCCGACTTCGTCAGCCAGATGCAGACGTTGCTCTCCCCGCCGGTCCTGCTCGCCTTCGACGTCTCCACGATCGTCTTCGGCCTGCTCGGCGGGCTGCTCGGCGTGCGGCTGACCCGCAAGCACTTCGAGAAGGCGGGCCTGGCGTGAGCACTGGCACCATGGCGTCGCGCGGGCGCGCCGCGACGGCGGCTCGCCCGAGCCCGCTGCTGCGGCTGGACCCGCGGACCAAAGCGCTGCTCGTGTTCGCGACGAGCCTGGTGGTCATGGCCCCGCAGGGCGCCTCGTTCGTGCTCGCGGCGCTCGTCCTCGGCGTGCTGCTCGCGCTCAACGAGGGTGCCTGGGTACGCGCGCTCGCCCTGCCGGCCGGTGCCGCCGCCATCGGAACGGTCGCCTACCTGCTACCGGTACTCCTCCCGCATCCGGCGGTCGGCATGGTCGCGACCCTGGCCGCGTACCTCGTCCGTTTCGTCGCCATCGGCGGCGTGGCCCTGCACCTGATCTCCACGACCTCTCCCACGGAGCTGACGGCGGCGCTGCGCGCCGCCCGGGTGCCGAGAGCGATCACCGTCTCCGCGGCCGTGATGCTGCGGTTCCTGCCGACGATCTTCGCCGAGGCCCGCGCCGTGTACGACGCCATGCGGCTACGGGGGATCGGCGGATGGAGCGGCATGCTGCGCCACCCCGTGCTCGGCATCGAACGCTTCACGGTCCCGCTCATCGCCTCCAGCCTGCGCGTCGCCGAGGACCTGTCCGCCTCCGCTCTGCTACGCGGGCTCGGCTCGACCGCGCGCCCCACCGCCATGCGCCCGCCGCGGCTCGCCGCCGCAGACGGCGCGGCCGTTCTCGCCGCGCTGGCGCTGGGCACGGCCACGGTCCTGTGGTGATCCGGATCGACGGGGCGCGCTGGACCTACGCCGGCGCGACAAGCCCCACGCTCGACGGCCTCACCCTGCACGTGCGGCAAGGGGAGACGGTCGTGCTGTGCGGACCCAGCGGATCGGGCAAGAGCACCGCGCTCAGGCTCATGAACGGCCTCATCCCGCACTTCCACGACGGCGAACTCGACGGCACCGTGCA
This sequence comes from Nonomuraea sp. NPDC059023, assembly GCF_042740095.1. Lineage (NCBI taxonomy): Bacteria > Bacillati > Actinomycetota > Actinomycetes > Streptosporangiales > Streptosporangiaceae > Nonomuraea > Nonomuraea sp. NPDC059023. The sequence continues at coordinate 135,485 of NZ_JBHYIO010000037.1, forward strand.
CCTCGACGGGCAGGCCGTCGCCGACCTGACGCTCGACCAGGTCGGCCGCCGCACCGGCACCGTGCTCCAGCATCCCCGCCGCCAGTTCTTCACCGACGAGTGCGAGGCCGAACTCGCCTTCGCGATGGAGAACTTCGGCGAGCCCGCCGAGCGCATCAGGGAACGTGTGAGCGCAGTCGCCACCGGCCACCACCTGCGCCCTCTCGTCGGACGCAGGCTGCAGAACCTGTCCGGTGGACAGCAACAGCAGGTTGCATGTGCCGCCGCGACCGCTCACGATCCGTCGCTGCTGCTGTTCGACGAGCCCACCTCGAACCTGTCCGCCGCCGCGATCGAGCGCTTCACGGCCACGCTGGCCCGGCTCCGCGCGAGCGGCGCGACCATCGTCATCGCCGAGCACCGCCTGCACTTCCTGCGCGGCGTCGCCGACCGCGTCGTCGCCCTGCGCGAGGGCCGCGTCGACGCGCAGTGGCGGGGTGCGGAGTTCGCCGCCCTCGACGACGACACCCTGGCGGCCGAAGGGTTGCGTTCCCTCAAGCCCGTCCGGCGCCCGGAGGCACCCCGCGTCTTCGCCCAGGGCCCCAGCGTCGACCCGGGCACGCCTTCGGCGCGGCGCTCGGGGGCAGGCGTGACCCTGCGCGGCGTCCGGTGCGCCTTCCACGGCCGCCGGGTGCTCGACATCGAGGAGGCGTACCTGCCAGCCGGCGCGATCACCGCCGTGACCGGCCAGAACGGCGCCGGCAAGAGCACGCTCGCCCGCGTACTGACCGGCCTGCAACGGCACGAGGGTGAGGTGTCGCTGGACGGGCGGCGGCTCGGCCGGGCCGAACGCCAGCGCGTGAGCGGTCTCGTCATGCAGGACGTGCAACGGCAACTGTTCACCGACAGCGTGAGCGCCGAGCTCAGACTCAGCGGGTCCGGCGCGCAGCAGGTCGGCGGCCTCCTGCGTGACCTCGACCTCGAGTCCCTGCGGGACCGGCACCCGTTGTCCCTCTCGGGCGGGCAGCAGCAACGCCTGGTCGTCGCCGCAGCCCGGCTCGGCGCTCGCCGGATCGTCGTGTTCGACGAGCCCAGCTCCGGCGTCGACCGCCGTCACCTGCACTCCGTCGCGCGGATCATGCGCGAGCTCGCCGCCGAAGGCATCACCGTGCTCGTCATCAGCCACGACGACGAACTCCTGGCCCTCGCCGCCGACCAGGAACTCAGGCTCAGGGCCCTCGACGGAGCGTGAGCGAGCAAGGTGTCGATCACCTGGCCGGCCGAGCCATCCGCGTCGGTGGGGCTGGGCCAGACGCACCATGCTCCTGTTGATACCTGCGTCCGCCCAGCTCACAGCGAAGTTGGCCTTGCACGGCGTGCGCCGGCTCCGGCCCTCGGCAGACGGAGACGCATGCGGAACGATGATCGGCCGTGCTGGTTCGCCTGGCCTGTCTCGCCGTCACGAACGCCTTCGCCGCGTCGCGGCTCCTGCGTAGGGGCGATCGAGACAAGGACATCGAGATCATCGCCCTCCGCCACCAGATCACCGTTCGCGAACGGCAGTTTGGCGCCGGCACCAGGGCGAGATTCGCTCCCGAGGACCGTGCCCTCCTTGCCGTCCCGCTGACGTCGAGGAGGGCCGGCACGGCGATCTGATGGGACGGCGTCATGCCCACGCCTGCAGACGCAGATGATGGTGGACGCCGAGGTCGGGCAGCGGTGCGGTGCCGGCTACGGCGAGGTGTCCGACCAGCGCGTCAACTCCCGTAACGGCTGGAGTCCTCCGCCAGTACGCACATGCTGCTTGAACTGCACGGATGAATTTTCGGCAGGCGCAGAGCTTTGGCATCGGACACGCCTGCGATCGGGCGAGCAGCGCGATCCAACCGAATACCCGTAAAACGATCAAGTACCACAGCCGCAGAGCCATCCTGCGATCCTGCAGGAGCCGAGCCATCGAACACAGCAAAACCCCAGATCAAGCCCCGTGACACATATTCGGTACCTAGACCGTCCGTGACGCGACCCATCTCAACGCCCTGCGGTCCATCCGCCGAAGATCCATCGTCGCAGGCATGATCAGCGAATACCAACACGCTGCTTAACTGCAGCCCAGCGTACGCAACTCAATATTCGAGCGGCACACTACAACAGTACATCTACATTTATTCTACACGGCGGTCCGACATTAACGGAGTGCGCCCTTCCCATTACTAAAGGCGCTCTTTCATTTATTCGTATCTTATGTGATGATCGGGACTGTTTTGCCAACCTCGACGGGAGGCTACGGTGTCTACCTATCGATTAGCGTCCGGCTTACTGTCTCGCGCACGCCGGTACTTCTACATGATCGCTGCTCTGACACTCTCGGTATCGCTTCTTACGGCTCCGGCGATCGCGCAAGGACCGCCGCCATCCCCGCCTCCCAGCGCCAAGGTAGCGCGGACCGCCGCCCCGAACCCGACCGATGTCGCGTTGGCAAAGGCCAAGGAAGTCAACGAGCGAGTCGAGGTCGAGGCGCTACGCTCGGCGACTGCGACCTACTATGCCAATCCGGACGGGAAGACCCTGCGTGCCGAACTGTCCAGTGTCCCGATCCGGGTCAAGACAGACGACGGCTGGCGCCCAATCGACCTCACCTTGGTCGAAAAGGATGGTGCGCTGCGACCCAAGACCGCTCCAGGCGATTTGGTCCTATCGCGTGGCAACGACTCTACCGTCGCGACTTTCTCCGGCGAAAAAGGCCGCATGGCCTTCGCCTCTCCGAGCACGCTGCCCAAGCCGACTGTTAAAGGGAATGTAGCCACATATCCTTCCGCATATGGGCCAGGCATCGACCTGGTTGTCTCCGTCATGCCCAGCGGGTTCCGGCACGACGTGGTGATCCGCCAGCGACCCACCAACGCCCTAGAGTTACGTGTGCCGATGCGCCTGTCTAGTGGAACGAAGCTTGGTATCGGGGCGGACAAGACCCCCGGTCTTCTGAATGCGACAGGTGAAGAAGCCGCGGATCTTGCGGCCGCACCAGTGATCGATGCAGCAGCTATGAGAGATCCCGACAAGGGCAACATCAGCCAAGCCAAGGCCAAAATAGACGGCAACAACGTGATCTACACCGCGCCGGCGACCTTCCTGAACGATCCAACCACCACCTACCCAGTGACAGTGACCACAGCGTCGGAGACATGGGAGGGGACAGGGATCGCGGGTGACACCCATGTAAGCAACGTGCTGCCGGACGGCAGCGCCAACGCCACTCTGCCATGGCTGCTGGCCGGCAAGTCGCACAGCGGCTCTCGTACGCACCGCACATACATCATGTTCCACATCAGCGGGACCCCGCTGGAAGGCGGCACCGTCCACAACGCCGACCTGCGCCTGCACAACCAGGACTCCCACACCTGCAGCGACACCGACAGTCCCGGCATCGACCTGCAACGCGTCACCAGCCCCTGGAACACCGGCACGATCAGCTGGAACAACCAGCCCTCCACCGTGCTGTCCGGCCACGTCGCCAACCGCGGCGCCTACAGCGCCACCCGCTGCCCCGAGGGCGAAGGCGAGCTCTACTACTCCATCGAGCTCATCGTCCAGGCCTGGATGAACGGCACCCCCGACCTCGGCGTCCGCCTCAACTCCGTCATCGAACCCGACAGCACACAGAACTGGCGCTACTACCGCTCCCACGAATATGGCGGCTACGACACCTACCCCTTCACCCCCCGCGGCCCCGTCCTGTTCATCCAGTACACGCCCGCCGACCGACCAGTGAGCGCAGTTGCTTGGCGATACACAGAGCCCGAGGCAAGCACCTATGACGAGATCGAGGCCCTGGCCAACGATCCTGCTCGCGCGCGGGCTACGCAATCCGTCGGTCCTGATCCCGTCGGCCCGAGTTGGGAGGAAGCGCAGCAAGCCAAGGAATCAGGTAGCGAGTTCGATATCCAGGACGCGGAGCAGCAGACGCCCCTGCCACATGAGTCGGATCCGCCTGTCGAACCGGAACCCGATACAACTCTTCCGACGGTCGTGGAGACTTCACCCGCTCGTGATGCAACTGGTGTTCCCATCATCACGACCATCAGGGCTACCTTCGGCGAAGCGGTTAGAGGCAGCGACATCCAGGTGAAGAAGCAGGATGGCGGCGCTGTGGCGGGAACGCCTGTTTACGCTAATAGGACGCTCACGTTCACCCCTTCTGCACCGCTTGCAGCAGACACCAGGTACACGGTCGAGGTTACGAAAGCCACTGACTACGCGGACAACGTGATGGCCCCCCACTCTTGGGCCTTCACGACAGCCAACGCATCGCTGGAAGGTCTGGTGGCTGCCTTCGGTTTGGAAGAGGGCACCGGTTCGACGGTCGCCGACGCATCGGGCAACAACAACTCCGGCGTCGCCCAGAGCACCACCTGGGCTACCGGAAAGCACGGCAACGCGCTGTCGTTTAACGGTGTGGACGCCACCGTTACCGTGCCGCACAGCTCATCGCTCCGACTGACCGACGGGATGACACTGTCAGCCTGGGTGAACCCGGCCGCCGTTGATGGCTACCGCACCGTGGTCATGAAAGATCACACCAACGGCTCGGCCTACGGCCTGTATTCCTCCGACGGCGACGGTGTGCCATCGAGCTGGCTGCTCAAGCCCGACGGCAGCAGCCACAACAGCCTGAGCGGACCATCCCCACTACCCGCCGGCACTTGGAGCCATGTGGCTGTCACCTACGACGGCTCCAACGCCCACATGTACGTAAACGGAACCCAAGTCGCGACCACGGCCATGACCGGCAGCCTGATCGATGACAACGGCACTCTCCGCCTGGGCGGAAACACCAAGTGGGGCGAATACTTCAAGGGACTCATCGACGAAGTCCGCGTCTACAACCGCGCCCAGACCCCCGCACAAATCCAGACAGACATGAATACCGCCATTGCGCCACCGGGCCCTGAGCCCGAGCCAGAGAGCGGATTGGTGGCTGCCTTCGGTTTGGAAGAGGGCACCGGTTCGACGGTCGCCGACGCATCGGGCAACAACAACTCCGGCGTCGCCCAGAGCACCACCTGGGCTACCGGAAAGCACGGCAACGCGCTGTCGTTTAACGGTGTGGACGCCACCGTTACCGTGCCGCACAGCTCATCGCTCCGACTGACCGACGGGATGACACTGTCAGCCTGGGTGAACCCGGCCGCCGTTGATGGCTACCGCACCGTGGTCATGAAAGATCACACCAACGGCTCGGCCTACGGCCTGTATTCCTCCGACGGCGACGGTGTGCCATCGAGCTGGCTGCTCAAGCCCGACGGCAGCAGCCACAACAGCCTGAGCGGACCATCCCCACTACCCGCCGGCACTTGGAGCCATGTGGCTGTCACCTACGACGGCTCCAACGCCCACATGTACGTAAACGGAACCCAAGTCGCGACCACGGCCATGACCGGCAGCCTGATCGATGACAACGGCACTCTCCGCCTGGGCGGAAACACCAAGTGGGGCGAATACTTCAAGGGACTCATCGACGAAGTCCGCGTCTACAACCGCGCCCAGACCCCCGCACAAATCCAGACAGACATGAACGCACCTGTGGTGTCAGCACCCAAGGCACGATCGCTGGAAAAGGCACGGACGGCGATGGCGGCTGATGACAATAACCCTCAACCGCCGCCGGCCATCTACGAGTACGGCAGAATGACGCCGGATGATTGTAAGCGAAACTTCAGCCGATCGAATCGTCCAGAGGGGTATGCGCGGAATCACTTCTCCTGGTGCTCGACGTCAAACCTGGACTTATTTCACCAGCCCGGCCGCACTCCCACGATCATGGATTTCCACGCAAAGATCGTCATCATGGCCTATACTTTCAACGGTAACAACAGCGTCGAGACCAACAACGGCGGCACCAGTCGCGACATATTCGTTGATGTTCACGTCTACGACGTCCGCACAAGAGGCGGCGCTACTGCCAAGCACCTCACTCTCGGGGTCGAGCCCGTCGGAACCGGCTGCGAGCACGTAACCTCGTGGGGCGGTAGCCCCACGATCAACTATCGCACCAAGCCGATCGGTCTTTGGCAGGACTTCGGCTCCGCCCGGTTCAGGTTGAGGTGCCCCGACAGCAAGGCTCCATCGCAGCGTCACATAAAATGGAGCCCGCTCTTCGATGAGACAGTGTACAACCTCGAAAAGATGAGCATCAGCGGCTTCAAGATGTACGGCTATTCTCCGGACTGGCCCTCTCCTCAAGGGGGGTACGGATACGCCAACTCGCTCGGAGCATCGGAAGGCGGGTCGATTGTACGCTGCGACTCCGCCACCTACATCAAGCCGCAAGGCGGCTGCGTCTTCAACTCCGCCACTCCCATGATGATCTGGAAACTGGGCCAAGGATACGACACCGCCTATCAGCACTACTGGAAAGCGTGCTACCAGGCTCACGACACATTCCCCGTACACCCTGACAAGCGACTGCCGGGCTGCTACCGACCTGGCGCAATGAAAGACAACTACCTCCACCGAGAAGACTCCGAAGTCGCAGAGAGCGTACACAAGAAGACATGGAAGGCTTGCACAGGCATCTGGGGTTCATACGCACCAGCCGGCAAAGAATGCGACGAGTACCCGTTCGCGGGAAGCTTCGAGCGCGCAAACGCAGCACCCAGCATGTTCTCGCTATGCCCCATCCGCGCAGACCACAACGGCCTGGCCGGGACGCTCCTGGAGAACAGATTCTTCATCAAGGACAGAGTCATAGTCGGGGACATCTACTACAACAAACTCAACACCACTCTCGAAAACCCGCCGACTAAGGAAGAACTCTGCGGCAGGCCAGTGCCATAACTGCCACCTGGCGACCTGAAGGCTAGGGGTGGCGAGCACGACCCGCCACCCCTTAGTCTCGGCACCATGACGGGACTGCGGACAGACGCCGACAGCACCATCGAGCACTACATGGACCTTCTGGTTCAACACGAGTGGCTCGCGCGCGGCGGGCTCGGCTGGTCTGTCGTTTGCCGTCTCGACCCCACCGGCTCAGCCGAACAAGCAGTAGTCGAATCCCTAGGAGCGTCCCCTGTATACCGCGACGTCGATATACGGGAGAGCGATCTTTACCCCACGGTCGAGCTATTCATTAGCGTCGACAGCAATTGCGTGTCCATCTTGGAGCGCGACGGGATTTATCACAGCAAAATTGAGTGGCTTCGATGGCTGAGCAGAGATGCACGCCTGTGGCACGTATCCTGGCACGCTCGCGGGCACGAGCAATTCGTTTACGCGGAGAACGGACAACTACTCGTCCATTACCCCGAATTCCGCATGGACGACGCAACAATCTATGGCGAGATACCTCCACTGCTGGAGGACCATATTCGAATCCTGATCGGCTCCCCAAGTAACGAGCGGCTAATCAAGCGCGCCGCCGCCATGGCCACCGTAGAAAGCGCGAGCAGCTTCCAGTTGCGTGACTCAATGTTAATCGGCACACAACGCGCTCTGCTAGCCGATCGGTTAATTGAAGGAGACCCCAACCGGGCTCTATCCCTTCGGCATGTGGATTCCGAACTATATGGGCACGTGTCGGAGGCAAATACGACTCAGCGCCGCCAGATATGCCTGCTTGTTCTCAACCGCATGGCCCAACGGTACTTCGCTAAATCAACCGAAGTAGTAAAGGCTGCGAACGCTGGCGTGAACCAGGATGTCCAAGCGCTAGGGGAACTGATGCCAGGCCTTATCGAACACAGCATCAACCTGGGAAGGGAATGGTTCAACGGGCCAGGCGGCACTCCCCGTGAAGAAGACCGCCGCTGGATGCGATGGCAGGCGAGTATCGCCACAAGGCTCGCCCTCCAAGCCCTCGCCGAGGATACGGGCAGCTTCGAGATGCTCATAGCTGCCAAAAGCGCCACAGGAAAGGGATGGCCAGAACTGCGCGCACAGATCACCAAGAAGATCATCGCTAGATAGGCGCAGCAATACCCCAAGCACTACTGAGGGGCCATGGTGATTCCGGATAGCCGCCTTATGGTCGCAGCTTATGCGGCTGTTTGGTTGGTAAGGGACTCGTTGAATACTTCCAGGGGCGGGCGGTAGCCGAGCGCCGAGTGCAGGCGCCGGTGGTTGTAGAACCCTTCGATGTAGCGGATGACCTGCCGTCGTGCCTTGGCCCGGGTGGTGAAGACGAAGCGATGCAGTCACTCGTTCTTGAGCGCGGAGAGGAACGACTCGGCCATCGCGTTGTCCCAGCAGACCCCGGTGCGCCCCACCGAGCGGCGGATGTCCAGGCTGGCCAGGAAGCGGCCGAACTCGTCTGAGGTGTACAGGGCGGATTCAACTGGTCGTCGCAACACCTTGATCGTGGAGGTGTTGATGGGCAGGCCGGCGGGTTGGATGAAGGCGTTGACCGGCAGGGCGCCGATGAAGTCTCCGGGGGCGCCTTCGCTGCGGCGGGAGATCGAGCGCGCGTTCTGGCGTGAGATCGCCAAAGGGGTGACCAGCGAAGAGGCTGCCGCCGCGGTCGGCGCGTCGTCGGCCACGGGGAGCCGGTGGTTCCGGGAGCGTGGCGGGATGCCGACGTTCATGGTCAGTCCGCGCACCGGTCGATATCTGTCGTTTGCCGAGCGGGAAGAGATCGCCTTGCTGAAGGCCGAGGGAGTGGGAGTGCGGCAGATCGCTCGGCGGCTGGTCCGTGCGCCGTCGACTCTCTCCAGGGAGTTGCGCCGCAACGCGGGGTGGCAAGCTGGAGTACCGGGCCTCGGTGGCGCAGCGGAAGGCAGAACTGCTGGCCCTGCGGCCCAAGGCAGCCAAGCTGGTGACCAACGAGCGGTTGCGCGAGTACGTGCAGCAGCGGCTGTCGGGGCAGGTCCGTCACCCGGACGGGACGGTGGTGCCTGGGCCGGTGGCCGCGCGGTGGAAGGGCCGCAACAAGCCACGGCGGCAGGACCGGAGGTGGGCGCAGGCATGGAGTCCGGAGCAGATCGCCAATCGGTTGAAGCTCGATTTCCCCGAGGATGAGACGATGCGGATCTCGCACGAGGCCATCTACCAGGCCTTGTATGTTCAGAGCCGTGGAGCGCTCAAGCGGGAGCTGGTCGCCTGCCTGCGCACCGGACGCGCGCTGCGCGTCCCTCGAGCACGTTCCCGTAAGCGCGCCATCGGCCACGTCACGCCGGAGGTGATGATCAGCCAACGGCCCGCCGAGGCCGAGGACCGAGCCATTCCTGGGCATTGGGAAGGCGACCTCATCATCGGCACCGACCGCTCCGCGATCGGCACGCTGGTCGAGCGCACGACACGGTTCACCCTGCTGCTGCACCTGCCCCGGATGGACGGCTACGGCATCCAACCACGAGTGCACAACGGCCCGGCGCTGGCCGGCCGCGGCGCCGAGGCCGTTAAGGACGCGATCGCCGCCACCATCACCACGTTGCCCGAGCAACTGCGCCGCTCGCTCACCTGGGACCGAGGTACGGAACTCGCCCAGCACGCCCAACTACGGATCGACACCGGAGTCGCGATCTACTTCGCCGACCCGCACAGCCCCTGGCAACGCGACACGAACGAGAATACGAACGGCCTGCTGCGCCAGTACTTCCCCAAGGGCACCGACCTGTCCCGATGGACGGCTGAGGAGATCGACGCCGTCGCCACCACTCTCAACAGCAGGCCCCGAAAGACACTCGGCTGGAAAACACCCGCCGAGGCCCTCAATGAGCTACTCTCCCAGCCAACAACCAGCGGTGTTGCGACCACCGGTTGAGCCCAAGCAGTACACGTCCTTCCGATTCACCACGCACCTACTAGCCGCCGGGATCGACGCCTCCATCGGCACCGTCGGCGACGCGCTCGACAACGCCCTGATGGAATCGCAGATCGGCCTGTTCAAGACCGAGCTGATCAAGCCCCGCGG
>NZ_JBHYIO010000038.1:0-99859 GCF_042740095.1 Nonomuraea sp. NPDC059023
GGAGACAGAAGGGGACAAGAGGAGACGAGAGGAGAGGAGAGGAGAGGAGAGGAGAGGAGACGAGAGGAGAGGAGAGGAGAGGAGAGGAGACGAGAGGAGAGGAGAGGAGAGGAGAGGAGAGGAGAGGAGACGGCGGGGGGCGAGGACGGGCGGGATGTGTAGTCGGAGTGACGGGACGGCGAGGAGATGGGACGGCGAGGAGATGCGACGGCGAGGAGATGCGACGGCGAGGAGATGCGACGGCGAGGAGGCGAGTGGGCGAAGAAGCGAATGGGTGGGGAGGGCGGGGGTCGTGGCGGGGTGGACAGTAGGGTGGGGGTGACCCCCGCGACCGATGCAGGCCGGGGGTAGTCGTGTTGCCCCGGGCTGGGGTGATCATGTTGCGTGGGGCTGTGGATGAGTCTTTCCGGACTGCTTGACCTTGTTGCCGCCGATCCCAAGTTGACCGCCGCTCTCGAAGAGGGTGGCGATGTCGCGCTGGTCGCGCCCGCGGCCATGCGCCCGTTCGGGGTGGCCGCGCTGGTCGGCCGTGACCAGCGGACGGTGCTGGCCGTCACCGCGACCGGGCGTGAGGCCGAGGATCTGGCGTCGGCGCTCACGAGCCTGATCGAGCCCAGCACCGTCGCCGTCTTCCCCGCCTGGGAGACTTTGCCGCACGAACGGCTGTCGCCGCGCAGCGACACCGTCGGCCAGCGGCTGGCGGTGCTCAGGCGGCTGGCGCATCCGGTGAGCGGTGACGTCTCGGCCGGGCCGCTCAGTGTGATCGTGGCGCCGGTGCGCGCCCTTTTGCAGCCCATCGTCAAGGGGCTCGGCGATCTGGAGCCGATCCGGCTGCGGGCGGGTGACGACGCCGATCTCGACGACGTGGTCGGCCGGCTGGTCACCAACGGCTACCACCGCGTGGACATGGTGGAGCGGCGTGGTGAGGTGGCGGTGCGTGGCGGGTTGCTGGACGTGTTCCCGCCTACGGAGGAGCATCCGCTGCGGCTGGAGTTCTGGGGCGACACGGTCGAGGAGATCCGCTGGTTCAAGGTGGCCGACCAGCGCTCGCTGGAGGCGGCGGAGGACGGGTTGTTCGCGCCGCCGTGCCGGGAGCTGCTGCTGACGCCCGAGGTGCGTGAGCGGGCCAGGGCGCTGGGGGAGGAGCATCCTTCGCTGGCGGAGGTGCTCGACCAGCTGGCCGAGGGTCTGCCGGTGGAGGGGATGGAGGCGTTCGCGCCGGTGCTGGCGGGGGAGATGGACCTGCTGGTCGATCATCTTCCGGCGCGGTCGGCGGTGTTCGTGTGTGATCCGGAGCGGATTCGCGGCCGGGCCGAGGAGCTCGTACGGACCTCTCAGGAGTTTCTCGAGGCGTCGTGGATCAACGCGGCGGCCGGTGGCGAGGCGCCCATCGATCTCGGCGCCGCCGCCTTCAGGACGCTTGACGACGTGCGCGGGCACGCCGACGCGCTGGGGCAGCAGTGGTGGACGCTGGCGCCGTTCGGATCCGGGGTGGAGCTGGACGCGCACGACTCCGAGGCTTATCGGGGCGACACCGCGCGGGCGCTGGCCGACATCAAGGGCTGGCTGGCGGAGGACAAGGCGGTCGTGCTGCTCAGCGAGGGCATGGGCTCGGCCGAGCGCATGGTCGAGCTGCTCAAGGGCGTGGACGTTCCCGCCCGTCTGCAGAAATATCTGGACAAGGCGCCGGAGCCCAAGGTCGTCCACGTCACCACCGGCCTCATCGAGCACGGCTTCGTCACCAAGGACCTCGCCGTCCTCACCCACCTCGACCTCGTCGGGCAGAAGGCCTCCACCAAGGACATGCGCCGCCTGCCCAGCCGCCGGCGCAACATGGTCGACCCCCTCCAGCTCAAGGTCGGCGACCACGTGGTGCACGAGCAGCACGGCGTCGGCCGCTACATCGAGATGGTCCAGCGCACGGTCCAGGGCGCGACCAGGGAGTACCTGGTCATCGAGTACGCCAAGGGCGACCGCCTCTACGTGCCCACCGACCAGCTCGACGAGGTCACCAGGTACGTTGGCGGCGAGGCCCCCACGCTCAACCGCATGGGCGGCGCCGACTGGAACAAGGCCAAGGCCAAGGCCAAGAAGGCCGTCAAGGAGATCGCCGGCGAGCTGATCAGGCTCTACAGCGCCCGCATGGCCAGTCCGGGCTACGCCTTCGCCGCCGACTCGCCGTGGCAGCGCGAGATGGAGGACGCCTTCCCGTACGCCGAGACCGGCGACCAGCTGGAGGCCATCGACGAGGTCAAGCGCGACATGGAGCGCGGCGTCCCCATGGACCGCCTCATCTGCGGCGACGTCGGCTACGGCAAGACCGAGATCGCGGTGCGCGCGGCCTTCAAGGCGGTGCAGGACGGCAAGCAGGTCGCGGTGCTGGTGCCCACGACGCTGCTGGTGCAGCAGCACATGTCGACGTTCACCGAGCGGTTCTCCAGCTTCCCCGTCTCGCTCAAGCCGGTCTCCCGCTTCCAGACCGACGGTGAGGTCAAGGGCACGCTGGAAGGGTTGCGCTCGGGCGCGGTGGACATCGTCATCGGCACCCACCGCCTGCTCAGCCCCGAGGTGCGCTTCAAGGACCTCGGCCTGATCATCATCGACGAGGAGCAGCGTTTCGGCGTCGAGCACAAAGAGGCCATGAAGCACCTGCGCACGCAGGTGGACGTGCTGGCGATGTCGGCCACGCCGATTCCGCGCACGCTGGAGATGGGACTGACCGGCATCCGTGAGATGTCCACGATCCTCACCCCGCCGGAGGAACGGCACCCGATCCTCACCTTCGTCGGCCCCTACGACGAGAAGCAGCTCACCGCCGCGATCCGCCGCGAGCTCATGCGCGACGGCCAGATCTTCTTCGTGCACAACCGGGTGGCCTCCATCAACCGGGTGGCCGCGCGCGTCAAGGAGCTCGTGCCCGAGGCGCGCGTCGCGGTCGCGCACGGCCAGATGAACGAGCACCAGCTCGAGAAGATCATGGTGGGTTTCTGGGAGCGCGAGTACGACGTGCTCGTGTGCACCACGATCGTCGAGTCCGGGCTCGACGTGCCCAACGCCAACACGCTCATCGTCGACCGGGCCGACAACTACGGCCTGTCCCAGCTCCACCAGCTACGCGGACGCGTGGGCCGGGGCCGCGAGCGCGGCTACGCCTACTTCCTGTATCCGCCGGAGAAGCCGCTCACCGAGACCGCGCACGAGCGCCTGGCCACGATCGCCCAGCACACCGAGATGGGCGCCGGCATGTATGTGGCGATGAAGGACCTGGAGATCCGCGGCGCCGGCAACGTGCTGGGGGCCGAGCAGTCGGGGTTCATCGCCGGGGTGGGCTTCGATCTCTATGTCCGGCTGATGGCGGAAGCCGTACAGGAGCAGAAGGCGAAGCTGTCGGGGCAGCAGGTCGTGGAGGAGCATCACGACGTGAAGGTCGAGCTGCCGATCAACGCGCACATCCCGCACGACTACGTCACCTCGGAGCGGCTGCGGCTGGAGGCCTACAAGCGGATCGCCGCGATCGCCTCCGACCTCGGCATCGACGAGGTGCGCGCCGAGCTCACCGACCGGTACGGCAAGCCGCCCGTGCAGGTCGAGAACCTCCTGGCGGTGGCACGCTTCCGGCTCAGGGCCCGCCAGGCGGGGCTCACGGACGTGACGCTGCAGGCGCAGAACATCAAGTTCGGCCCGGTCGTGCTGAAGGAGTCGCAGCAGGTACGCCTGGACCGGCTGTACAAGAGCGCCATCTACAAGCAGGCGGCGGAGACGCTCCTGGTGCCGATGCCGAAGACCAAGCCGGTGGGCGGGCAGCCACTTCGCGACCTGGACCTGCTCAAATGGTGCGGGGATCTGGTCGAGGCGATGTTCCTGGAGCCCGCACGGGTAAGCTAGCGCCGGTTTTTGTCGGAAAGGATGCACGTGAAGTCGATTCGAGTGGCCGTGGCCGCCGCCGCGGTGGGTGTCGCGCTGACCGCCTGCTCCAGCCCGGTCGAGGCGGGCGCCGCCGCCGTCGTCGGTGGGGAGCGCATCGCGGCGAAGGACCTCAACTCCGAGGTCCAGCAGTATGAGAAGGCGCTGACCGCGGCGCGGCTGGACGCGAGCGCGCTCCAGGTGCCGCTCAACCAGTTCGTACTGTTCCGGATGACGAACGAGGTGGTCTACCGCCAACTCGCGCAGAGGTACAAGGTCCAGGTCAGCGAGGCGGAGATCGACACCGCGCTGAAGGACCCGGGCCAGCAGCAGACTCCGGCGATGAACCTGCTGTCGAAGGGCGTGCCCCCGGGCGACGCCCGCGACTTCCTGCGCGGCGAGCTGTCGATCCAGAAGATCCTCCAGCAGCTCGGCGGCGCCCAGAACCAGCAGGCGATCGAGAAGCTCCGCTCGGAGTTCACCACCGTCAAGGTCACCTACAGCCCGCGTTACGGCCAGCTGAACACGCAGCCGACGCAGGAGAACCCGTCGATGTTCGTCGACACGGGCCGCTTCGGCAAGCTCACGCCCACCCAGCAGCCCCAGCAGCAGCAACAGCAGCCGCAGGGCTGAGCATGCCGCTCATCGTCGTCACCACCTCGCCCAGGGTCGCCCCCGGCCTGCTCAGCCACCAGGCGTGGCAGGCGCTGCGCGCGGGCGAGGTGCTGACCGCCTCGGCCGACCACCCGCAGCTGCCCTACCTCGCCGAGGCGGGCGTCGAGGTCACGGTCGGCCCGCAGAATCCGGCCGAGCTGGTACGGCGGGCCGTCGGCGCCACCCTCGTCTGGCTGGCCATGGACGACGAGGACTTCCTGCGCGCGGCCGGGCACGCCGCCCTGGCGCTGGACGAGCCGCCGGTGATCGAGATCGTGCCCGGCTCCTACGACCTGCCGGGCGCCCGGATACTCGACCTGGTCGGCGTGATGGATCGGTTGCGGGTGGAATGCCCCTGGGATCGCAAGCAGACGCACGAGACGCTGGTGCCGTATCTGCTGGAGGAGGCGTACGAGGTCCTGGAGACGATCGAGCACGGCGACTATCCGGCGCTGCGCGAGGAGCTCGGGGACCTGCTGCTGCAGGTGGTCTTCCACGCGCGGGTGGCCGAGTCGTTCGACGTCGACGACGTCGCGGAGGGCATCGTCGACAAGCTGGTCAGGCGGCACCCGCACGTGTTCGGCAGCGTCAGGGCGGAGACCGCCGACGAGGTGAACGACAACTGGGAGGCCATCAAGGCCGCCGAGCGGGCCGAGAAGGGCACCGAGTCGATCCTGGACGGCGTGCCGATGGGCCAGCCGTCGCTGTCGCTGGCCGCCCAGCTCGTCCGGCGGGCCGAGCGGTCCGGCGCCCCCGAGGCGCTGGCGCAGGCGGTGGGCCAGGGGGTGGCCCGCGAGTTGTTCGACCTGGTGCGCCGGGCCCAGGACGCCGGCCTCGACCCGGAGGCGGAGCTGCGCGCGGCGGCCCGCGACTACCGCGAGCGCGTGCGCAACTGGGAAACGCGCACCACCTGAGCGACCGAACCTGCACCCGAATAAGGCTGCGCCCGATCCGAATAAACCCGAGTGGCGGGATATGTCGGGAGATGTCAGGATCGTTCGGGGTTACGGGGGGAGTTGCGAATGGCTGAGGTGCGCCGCCTGAGATCGGGCGAACCTCGTGAAGTGGCGGGATACCGCCTGATCGGCGTGCTCGGCGACGGCGGGCAGGGCTCGGTGTACCTGGGGGAGGACGCCGAGCGGGGCCAGGTCGCGGTGAAGGTGCTGCACGCCCGATTGGTCAACGACCGCCGGGCCGTACGCCGCTTCCTGGCCGAGGCGCAGACCGCGGAGAAGGTCGCCGGCCATGGCACGGCCCGGATCATCGAGGCCGGGGTCCTGGACGACCGGCCGTACCTGATCAGCGAGTTCGTGGACGGCCCGTCGCTCCAGCAGTACGTGGCCCAGAACGGGCCGATGAGCGGCGCGGCGCTCACCAGGCTGGCCACCGCCACCGCGCGGTCACTGGCCGCCATCCACGAGGCGCAGATCGTGCACCGCGACTTCAAGCCGAACAACGTGCTCATGGGCCCCGACGGGCCGCGGGTGATCGACTTCGGCGTCGCGCGTACCCCCGAGTCGGCCACGACCGCCACCAGCTCCGTCGTCGGCACGCCCGGCTACATGGCGCCCGAGCAGATCTCCGGCGAGAGCGTGACGCCGGCCTCGGACATGTTCGCCTGGGCCTCCACCATGGCCTACGCCGCCACCGGCACGTCGTTGTTCGGCGGCGACTCGATCCCGGCGGTCATGCACCGCATTCTCAACGCCTCTCCCGACCTGTCCGGCATCGAGGAGCCGCTGCGCTCGGTGCTCACCTCGTGCCTGGAGAAGGTCCCCGCCCACCGGCCCGGCGCGGCCGAGGTGCTCAAGACCCTGACCAGGCGTACGGAGGAGACCAGGCCAGCGGTACGGCGGGTCAGGCGGCGCAGGCGGCGGATGGCGGTGGCGGGCCTGGCGCTCGTGGTGATGTTCGGCGGCGCGATCGGGCTGACGATGCGCAGCGGCGGGGTGACCGCGGGCGACGGCGGAGCGGGCTCCTCGGCCGACGACGGCCCGCGCATGACGGCGTTCGGCGACTTCGAGAACCGGATCTCCAAGATCGCGCTCGGCTCCCTCGGCGACGGGAGCCTGGTGGCCGCGGCCAACGAGAGCACCAAGCGCATCGAGCTGTGGGAACCCGACAGCGGCGCGATCATCAACTCCGTCCCGATGGGCGCCGGGGACATCGGCTCGCTGGCCTTCACCAAGGTCGGCACCAGGCAGTCCATCGTGTGGTCGGCGGCCGACGGCGCGGTCCGCGTGTGGCAGCCCGGACGGGGCAACGCCGTCGAGACGATCAAGGCGTGCCGGGGCGGCGGCCGGGCGGCGATGTCCGTCCTGCCCTCGCAGAAAGGCGCCTCCGCGTACGTGAGCTGCGCCGACGGCCGCATGCAGGCCTGGGACCTGGCCAGCGGCAAGCAGGCGAGCCTGTGGCGGCTGGGCCAGTCGGTCCACGACGTGGCCTGGGCGGGCGCAGGCACGAACGTGTTCGCGGTCATGAGCAAGGGAATCCTGCAGCGCATCGACCCGTGGAGCGGCACCGAGGTCAAGCCCAGGGCGGTCGTCGAGTCGGGGTCGCCCGCCTCCGGCGTCGAGGCGGCCGACGGGCTGGTCGCGGTCCGCGTCGAGGGGGTCGGCGTGAAGATCTACGACCAGGAGGGGCAGCGGCAGCGGTGCACCGTGAAGATCCCCTCCAAGGGGGTTTCCCCGGACAGGCCCATCGACGACTTCGCGCTGACCAAGGGCGCGCTGGTCACCGGCATCGACGGGCTGAGCGTCTGGAATCCGCGCACCTGCAAGCGGGTCAGGGATCTGCCCGCGTCGAGCGGGCGCGCCACCGCCCTGGCGATCGGTCAGTTCAACGGCAGGAAGTCCGTCGTGGTGGCCAAACCTGACGAGGAGATGGCGGTTTGGGAGCTTGCGGGGTGGTAGCCGTACCGGCTGGTAGACCTCGGTAGGCTCTGGGAGCGAACTGCCCTTCGACTCTAGGAGCTTTGACGTGGCTACCATCGAGGTCGTCTACGCCCGCGAGATCCTCGACTCTCGTGGTAACCCCACCGTTGAGGTCGAGGTCGTGCTCGACGACGGCAGCACCGGCCGCGCGGCGGTGCCCAGCGGCGCGTCCACCGGCCAGTTCGAGGCCGTCGAGCTGCGTGACGGCGGCGAGCGCTACCTCGGCAAGGGCGTCGAGAAGGCCGTGCTCGCGGTCACCGACGAGATCTTCGACGAGGTGCACGGCGTCGAGGCCGAGGACCAGCGGATCATCGACCAGATCATGATCGACCTGGACGGCACGCCCAACAAGTCCAAGCTGGGCGCCAACGCCATCCTGGGCGTCTCGCTGGCCGTGGCCAAGGCCGCCGCCGACAGCGCCGAGCTGCCGCTCTTCCGTTACGTGGGCGGCCCCAACGCGCACGTGCTGCCCGTCCCGATGATGAACATCCTCAACGGCGGCGCCCACGCCGACACCAACGTGGACATCCAGGAGTTCATGATCGCCCCGATCGGCGCGTCGAGCTTCAAAGAGGCCGTGCGCATGGGCACCGAGGTCTACCACGCGCTCAAGGGCGTGCTGAAGGAGAAGGGCTACGCCACCGGCCTGGGCGACGAGGGCGGCTTCGCCCCCAACCTGCCCTCCAACCGCGACGCGCTCGACCTCATCCTGGTCGCCATCGAGAAGGCCGGCTACACGCCCGGCGAGGACATCGGGCTCGCGCTCGACGTGGCCGCCTCCGAGTTCCACAAGGACGGCGTCTACACCATCGACGGCAAGGGCCTGTCGGCCACCGAGCTGATCGCCTTCTACGAGGACCTGGTCGCCAGCTACCCGCTGGTCTCCATCGAGGACCCGCTGAACGAGGAGGACTGGGAGGGCTGGAAGGCCATCACCACCGCCCTCGGCGACAAGGTGCAGCTCGTCGGCGACGACCTGTTCGTGACCAACCCCGAGCGCCTGGAGCGCGGCATCCGCGAGGGCTCCGCCAACGCGCTGCTGGTCAAGGTCAACCAGATCGGCACCCTGTCCGAGACCCTCGACGCGGTCGACCTGGCCCACCGCAACGGCTACAAGTGCATGATGAGCCACCGCTCCGGCGAGACCGAGGACACCACCATCGCCGACCTCGCCGTCGCCGTGAACTGCGGCCAGATCAAGACCGGCGCGCCCGCCCGCTCCGACCGGGTCGCCAAGTACAACCAGCTGCTGCGCATCGAGGAGCTCCTCGACGACGCCGCCCGTTACGCGGGTCGCGCGGCGTTCCCGCGCTTCCAGCGCTAGTTTCGGGTACGGCCGGCGTCCACGGCGACGCCGGCCGTACCAGCACAGCCCGGGAGGGACGCATTGGCGAAGAGACCGCAGCTGACCGGACGGGCCGCCATCCTCGCGGTGGTGGTGTGCGCGATCGCGATGAGCCTGGCCTATCCGGTGCGCGAGTACATCGCGAACCGGCGCAACATCGCCGAGCTCGAAGAACAGAAGGCCCGGGTCGAGGCCGAGCGGCAGGCGCTGGCCGAGGAGTCCAGGCGGATCAGCGACCCCAACTGGGCCAAGCGCACCGCCAAGGAGCGGCTGCACTACTGCGGCCCCGGCGAGAAGTGCTACGTGGTGACGCGGCCGGACGCGAGCCCGCAGAAGGTGGCGGCGCAGGAGCAGGCGGAGATGCCGCCGTGGTACCAGACGTTGTGGGAGTCCATCGAGGCCGCCGACACCGGCAAGGGGCAGAAGGCGCCTACCGGGGAGAAGACCGTTAGGGATCAGACTGTTAGGGATCAGACCGTTAAGGATCAGAGTGGAAAGTAGCGACATCGAGGCGGTCACCCGGCAGCTCGGCCGCCCGCCGAGGGGCGTGCGCTCGGTGGCGCACCGCTGTCCCTGCGGCAACCCCGACGTGGTGGAGACCGCGCCGCGGCTGCCCGACGGCACGCCGTTCCCCACGCTCTACTACCTGACCTGCCCCAAGGCGACCTCCGCCATCGGCACGCTCGAAGGCTCCGGCCTGATGCGCGAGATGCAGGCGAGGCTGGCGGAGGACCCCGAACTGGCCGCCGCCTACCAGGCCGCCCACGAGGACTACATCGCCCGGCGGGACAAGGCCGCCGAGGACGAGGACATGGAGCCGCTGCCGCGCGACATGCAGAGCACGGGCGGGATGCCGCTGCGGGTCAAGTGCCTGCACGCGCTGGTCGCGCACGAGCTGGCGGTGCCGGGCGGCAACCCGTTCGGCGAAGAGGCGCTCGGCGCGCTCGGCGAGTGGTGGAAGGACGGCCCGTGCGTATGAGCACGCGGGTGGCCGCCGTCGACTGCGGCACCAACTCGGTGCGCCTGCTGATCGCCGACGTGGCCGGAGACTCGCTGCGCGACCTCGAACGGCTGATGGAGATCGTCCGCCTGGGCGAGGACGTCGACCGGACCGGCCGGCTGGCGCCGCGGGCGCTGCGGCGCACGTTCGCCGCCATGCGCCGCTACCGCGAGCTGATCGACCACCACGCCGCCGAGGAGACGCGGGTGGTGGCCACGAGCGCCACGCGGGACGCGGCCAATCGGCAGGAGTTCGCCGAGGGCGTGCGCGAGATCTTCGGCGTCGATCCCGAGGTGGTCACCGGGGACGAGGAGGCCGCGCTCTCCTTCACCGGCGCGACCAGGGGCCTGGCCAGGCTCTCGCCGGAGGCGGGGGCGCGCCCGCCGTACCTGGTGCTGGACATCGGGGGCGGCTCGACGGAGTTCGTGGTGGGTGATGACCGGGTCGAGGGGGCGATCTCGGTCGACGTCGGCAGCGTACGGCTGACCGAGCGTTACATCAGGAACGATCCGCCGACGGCCGCCGAACTCGAATCCGTGGTGGCCGATATCGAGGCGGCGCTGGATCGGGTGACGGAATCTGTACCGGTTCAGAAGGCGCGGACTTTGGTCGGCCTCGCGGGTTCCGTGACGACGCTCGCCGGTATGGCCCTCGACCTGCCGACATATGATTCGGATAAAATTCACCACTCCCGGATTTCCGCCGGAGAGGTTCACGAAGTAACCCGCAGACTTCTTTCGATGACGCATGGTGATCGTCTTGCGGTGCCGGTGATGCACCCCGGCAGGGCCGACGTCATCGGGGCCGGCGCGCTGATACTGGACCGTGTCCTGAGGCGGTTCGCATTTTCGCAGGTCATCGTCTCGGAGCACGACATCCTCGACGGAATTGCGTGGTCGGTCGCCCGATAAGGTCGCGAAATCGGTACGTTACCGGGCTTGATTCGTATTGTGACTGCAATCTGATCTGTGCTTAAGTAAGGAAGCTTTACGGGGGCTTTGCCATATTGTCGTGCACAGATAGTGGCGACGTGGCGACCGTTCCCGAGCGCATCTAGTTCCTCACGGAATGGAGCACTCTCAGATGAAGTCCACTGTGTTGGCGCGGAGGGTGGCGGCGCTCGGCGCCACCACCGCCGTGCTGGCCGCCATGGTGTCGGGTCTTATGGCCACCCCGGCATCCGCGGCCTCGACCGCCTCGGCGAGCAAGGCCACCGCGGCCGGCGCCAAGGTGACCTCCTCCAAGGCCAAGGTGTCGGTTTCGACGCCGAAGGCCAACCCTCGTTCCTACGAGGGCGCCTGTCCTGTTCAGGTCGATGTCACGTCCCGTATCAAGGTCTCCTCGTCCAAGGCCACCAAGGTCTCGTACCGGTGGCTGCACGGCGACGGCTCCAAGAGCGGCGTGAAGACCGTCAAGGTCGGCAAGGGCACCAAGTACATCAACGTCAAGACGAGCATCGACTTCGACGAGGATGTCCGGGGCTGGGAAGCCCTCCAGGTCCTGAGCCCGCGGAAGGTGACGTCCCGCAAGGGTTACTTCGACGTCAACTGCCACAAGGGCCCGGTCCGCACTGACAAGGACCCGCAGGTCTGGGCGCGCGCTTGGGCGAGCCCCGACAGCTACGTGGGTTCCTGCACCCCTGGCGACAAGATCGACTTTGTTGGCCTGATCAGGGTTTCCGACCCGACCTGGGTCCGTTACCGCTGGGTCCTCAACGGTCACGTCGTCGACTACGGCAAGATCAAGGTCTGGGACGCCCGCAAGGTCTACTTCGGCTTCTCGCCGAAGTACAGCCACCGCGGCTCCGCCGTTCTGGAGATTCTCGGCCCGGACAGCACGTCCTCCAACCGCGCCTACTACAAGGTGTGGTGCAAGGACGAGGCCCCGGCCGTGAAGGTCTCGGCCTCGAACGTGTCCGCGGTCACCAACCAGACCGCCTGCAGGGTCGACGCTTCCGGCACCGTCAGCTCCACCGGCCGTGCCCGCGTCGAGTACTCGTGGTCGGTCAACGGCAGCACCGTTCACCGTGGCACCGCCTACTTCGGCTACCACGGCGGTTCTGAGCGGGTCTCGTTGCCGGACCACGCCCTGACGGGCGCCGCGCGCGACGGTGGCGTCATCACGTTGTCGGTCTCCGGGCCGAACAACAGCGACTCCTCCGCCGACCGCTACGTGGGCTGCTTGTCGACCCCCGCGCCGACGCCGACGCCCACGGACAGCAAGGCCCCTGAGGCTCCGAAGCTCTGACGCTGAGCGAGAACCAGGATTGATCTGAGGCCGGGCGGCGCCCACCGTGGCGCCGTCCGGTTTCTTGTTGCCACTATTACGCATTGCACAGTAGTGTGCATCGCGTGGATAACAGCCAGCTCCTCAAGGGCGTGCTGGACCTGGCGGTGCTCGCCGTGCTCGGCGAGCGCGACGGGTATGGCTACGACGTCGTGCGCAGGCTCAGGGACGCCGGGCTCGACGAGGTCGGCGACGCCTCCGTGTACGGCACGCTGCGCCGCCTGTTCAAGGCCGGCGCGCTCAACTCCTACGTGGTCGCCTCGGACGAGGGCCCGCACCGCAAGTACTACGGGCTGAACGAGGTCGGCCGCGACATGTACGCGGCGCAGGCCAAGACCTGGACCACCTTCTCCGCCACGATGGCGAACCTGCTCACGGAGGGGAGCGCACGATGACCCCGGCCCAGTACGCGCAAGCCGTACGCGAGGCTCTGGCCGATCACCCCGATCGGGACGAGCTCCTCGAAGACCTCGACGACCACCTCGCGGAGATCGCGGAGGAGTCGGAGCTGCCGCTCGAAGAGCGGCTCGGGCCGCCCGGGGCCTACGCGGAGGAGCTCGTGGCCGCCTACGGGGGCCGCCCACAGAGCCCGCGCGAGCGCCGCAGGTTCGCCATCGCGCTGGAGTGGCTGCGCCGCCAGTCGGCCTACCGGGAGGTCGCCGCCTTCATGCCGCAACTGCGGCCGGGCTGGTGGGTCCTGCGCGGCTACGCGGCCGCCATGGGCGCGGTCTCGGTGATCGGGCCCGTACGGCTCGTGCCGGGCAACCCGGTGGACCTCCTGCTGGTGATCGGGGCGATCCTCGGCTCCATCTGGTACGGCAGGCACGCCTCCGGCCGGGTCCTGCGCGGCTTCACCATCGCGGCCAACGCCCTGGTCGCCATCGTGATACTCGGCGGCCTGGCGACCGCGTCGTCCTGGAGCGCCCGGGACCAGCAAGTGGCCTACATGATGAACACGCCGATGGACATGG
This sequence comes from Nonomuraea sp. NPDC059023, assembly GCF_042740095.1. Lineage (NCBI taxonomy): Bacteria > Bacillati > Actinomycetota > Actinomycetes > Streptosporangiales > Streptosporangiaceae > Nonomuraea > Nonomuraea sp. NPDC059023. The sequence continues at coordinate 13,093 of NZ_JBHYIO010000038.1, forward strand.
AGCCCGCCGCCTTCGGCGACACCGTCTACAACATCAAGCCCTACGCCAAGGACGGCACCCCGCTGTCCGACGTCCTGCTCTACGACCAGGACGGCCAGCCGATCACCACCAGCCCGGACCGCTTCGGCTACCGCGTGGACCGCAGCTGCGGCGAGCCGGTGCTCAACCGCTTCCCGCTGCCGCTGGTCGAGGAGGACCCGGACGTCCCGTTCGACGAGCAGGGCGGCCAGGCCTCGGCGCCGCCGACGACGCGCGCGTGCGCGGCCTTCAGGACTCCCGAGCCGAGCGCGGCCCTCAGCACGCCCGAGCCGGGCGTGAGCGCGTCGGAGGCGCCGCGTCCTTCGGGGAAGCCGTCGGAGCCCGCCAAGGGCAGGCCGAGCCCGTCAGAGCCGCCCACGAGCACGCCCAGCCCCTCCAGAAGCCGCTGAGGGACCGCCCGATCGCCGTGATCGGGCACCATCGGTGTCATGAGCTTCGTACCTCCTGGCACCGGCTGGCCCGGCGACCCGGCCACCGCCGAGACGCCGGTCGCCCGCGATCCCGCGGACGTGCGCCGCCTCGCCGCCACCAGCAGCACCCTCACGGAGCTCGCCGCCAGGCAGTCGGTCTGCCGCGCGTGCCCCCGTCTGGTGGCCTGGCGGGAGGAAGTCGCCGAGGTGCGGCGGCGCGCGTTCGCGACCGAGACGTACTGGGGGCGCCCGATCGCCGGGTGGGGCGCGTCCGAGCCGCGCGTGCTGCTGGTGGGGCTGGCGCCGGCGGCCCACGGGGGCAACAGGACGGGGCGCATCTTCACGGGGGATCGCAGCGGCGACTGGTTGTTCGCCTCGCTGTATCGGGTGGGGCTGGCCGTACAGGAGAGCAGCACGCACGCGGGCGACGGGCAGGAGCTCATCGGCGCGCGGATGATGGCGGCGGTGCGCTGCGCCCCGCCGGAGAACAAGCCGGCGACCGGGGAGCGGGACGCCTGTTTCCCCTGGCTGGCCCGTGAGATGGCGCTGTGCGCGCCGAGCGTGCGGGTGGTGGTGGCGCTGGGGGGATTCGCCTGGCAGGCGATGTGGCCGGCGTTGCGCGAGGCCGGATACGTGCTGCCGCGCCCGCGGCCGGCGTTCGGGCACGGCGTCGAGGTGAAGGTCTCATATGGCGAGACGCCGGTCACGCTGCTCGGGACTTATCACCCCAGCCAGCAGAACACTTTCACCGGCAGGGTCACCGCGGGAATGCTGGACGACGTCTTCGCCAGGGCCCGCGAACTGTCGGTGTGACGCGTGCCATGTCCAGGGGATTGGCGTTTTCCGGAGCCTCCGGCGTAAGCTTGTGAATGCTTTCACAAGCATTCCACGAGGGATGGGGCTTCAAGATGAACAAGCACATCTTGATTGTCGGCGGCGGATACGTCGGCCTGTACACAGCGCTTCGGCTGCAGCGCAAGTTCCGCAGGGAGCTGCGCGACGGCAGCGTGCGCGTCTCGATCATCGACCCCAACTCCTACATGACCTACCAGCCGTTCCTCCCCGAGGCCGCCGCGGGCAACCTCTCGCCCCGTCACGTGGTCGCCCCGCTGCGGCGGGTGCTGCCCAAGGTGCGCATACTCAACGGTCGGGTCACCAAGGTCGACCACGGCGAGCGCACCGTCACCTTCCAGCCTCCGGAGGGCGCGCCCCGCGAGATCGCCTACGACGTCATCGTCATGGCCGCGGGCTCGATCTCGCGCACGCTCCCGATCCCCGGCCTGACCGACATCGGCATCGGCTTCAAGACCGTCGGCGAGGCCATCGCGCTGCGCAACCGCGTCCTGCACCTGCTCGACGTGGCCGAGTCGAGCGAGGACCCCGAGGTACGCCGCCGCGCGCTCACCTTCGTCGTGGTCGGCGCCGGCTTCGCCGGGGTGGAGGCCCTGGCCGAGCTGGAGGACATGGCCAAGCACTCGACCCGCTACTACCGCAACATCAAGGCCGCCGACATCCGCTGGGTGCTCGTCGAGGCGACCGGCCGGGTGCTGCCCGAGGTCGGCCCCGAGATGGGCAAGTGGACGCTGGAGCAGCTGCGCGAGCGCGGCATCGAGGTGAAGCTGGAGACCCGCCTGGAGTCCTGCGAGGACGGCCACGTGGTGCTCTCGGACGGCACCGAGTTCGACGCGGAGACGCTCGTGTGGACGGCCGGCGTCAAGCCCAGCCCGATCGTGGCCGAAGGCGGGCTCCCGGTGGACGAGCGCGGCCGGATCAAGACCACCACGATGCTCACGGTCGCCGGCGTCCGTGACGCCTTCGCCGCCGGTGACTCCGCCGGCGTGCCCGACGTGACCAACCCGGGCGAGTACTGCGCGCCCAACGCCCAGCACGCGGTCCGCCAGGCCAAGGTCCTGGCCGACAACATCGTCCGCAGCCTGCGCGGCCAGAAACTGGTCGAATACCGCCACAAGTACGTCGGATCGGTCGCCGGACTCGGCCTTCACCAGGGTGTCGCCAACGTCTATGGGGTCAAGCTTCGCGGATTCCCTGCATGGTTCATGCACCGCACCTACCATCTGTCCCGGGTGCCCACGCTGAACCGCAAGGTCCGCGTCGTCGTCGACTGGACTCTCGCGCTCTTCTTCAAGCGCGAGACGATCTCGCTGGGCGAGATGGAGCACCCGCGTGACGGGTTCAGGGCCGCGGTGGCGACCATGCGCCGCTAAGGCGTGATCGAGAAGGAGATCCTGGGTTGGGGCTCTCAGCGGTGACCGTGCTCGGCGTCGACAGGCCCGGCGTGATCGCGGCGGTGTCAGGGGCGCTCGCCGAGTGCGGAGCGAACATCCAGGACTCCACGATGACCCTGCTGGGCGGTCACGTGGCGATGATGCTGCTCGTCTCGGGCGAGCTCGACACCAGGGAACTGACCCGTCACCTGTCGCAGCCCGAGCTGGTGGTGACGGTCTCGGCGGTCGAGGCCAGACGCGACTTCGGCTGCCCCGGCACCGGCATCGGCTACGTCCTGACCGTCCACGGCCCCGACCGGCCGGGCATCATCTCGGCCGTCAGCGCCGTGCTCGCCTCGGTCGGCGGCAACATCACCGGCATGAGCACCCGCCTCACGGGCCGCCTCTACGTCCTCATCGCCGACGTCGACCTGCCCGCCGAGGTGGACGTGGCCGGGCTCATGCGCCGCCTGGCCGCCGTGGGCTCCGGGCTCGACTCGGAGATCACCTTCCGTCCCATGGAACCGGATCTGCTGTGAAGACGGGGATTCCAGCGCCGCCCACCCACCACTGGAGGCCACAGTGCCGGTCCGTGCCGCGTTTCCGACCCGCCGGGGTGTGTGGTGATCGTCGGCGAGGGTGCGGTCAGGGAGATCCTGCGGGCGCCGCACCCGTCCTTGTCGCGTACGGCGGAGCCGGTCGAACCGGCCGATCCCGCCGTGCTGAACGCGGCCGGAGACCTGCTGGCCACGCTCCGTAAGGAGCCTTCCGGCGCCGGCCTGGCCGCCCCGCAGATCGGGCTCTCCTGGCGCATCATCGCCTTCGACGCCCGCCGCCACCCTCGCAGCCGTTCGGCCGCGGGCGAGACCGTACTGGTCAATCCGAGGCTGGCCGAGGCCTCCCGATGGGAGGACGGCCGCGAGGGCTGCGCCTCGATAGCGGGTCTGACCGGCGACGTTTCCCGTGCGACCCGCATCGTCGTCGAGGGCGTCCTGCCGGGTTCGGGGGAGTTCGTCACCATCGAAGCTGATGCCTTCGAAGCCCGCTGTATTCAGCACCAACTGGACCATCTGGACGGTCTGCTGTTCCTGGACAGAGTGCCCGGAGTGCTATCACTTCACCGCAGACCTCACAGTTGTGACGCCTGATACAAAGTTGTGCTCCTCGGAGGCATGGTCCCTTTCGTATGATTGCGGCGCCCCCGTAGCCCAATGGCAGAGGCAAACCCCTTAAAAGGGTTGTAGTGCGGGTTCGAATCCCGCCGGGGGCACCGCCCATTTCTAGCCTCTGACCTGCAAAGACACGTCGGGTGAATTCTCTGTGTAATTAAGAACTCCCATATACGTAAGCGCCGCGCTTCGTCAGCGTCAGCGGGGTGCGTACCCGGGAGGCCCGCTCCTCGGCGTCCGCCGGGCCGACGAAGCGGGTCACGAGGTAGTCGCGCACCGCCGCCCGATCGCCGAGCGTGACCAACGGGGCGTCCCACGACTCGACCTCCACCCGCTCGAAGACCTCGCCCACGAGAGCGGGCGCCTCCTCGGCGTCGAACGTGGTCGCCGCCGGCCGCCAGACCGCCGCCAGTTCCGGGGAGTCGGCGCGGCTGGGGGTGACGGCCACGAACAGCCCGCCCGGCCGCAGCACCCGCCGCGCCTCACGGATGGCGAGGAGCGGGTCGGGGAGGTGGTAGAGCATGTTCACCGCCGTGACGGCGTCAAAGCTTCCATCACGGAACGGCAGCGCCGCCGCCTCGCCCAGGACCCGGGGCGCCGGATGCGCGCGCAGCATGGTCATCGACCCGTCCAGGCCGACGACCTGGGGCGACTCGGCCCGCAGGTTCCCGTCGCCGCAGCCGACGTCCAGCACCCTGGCGAACGGGCGCAGGCGCTCGGCCAGCCGTACATAGAGGGCGCCGGCGGCGGGCGAACGGGAGCCCAGCGCGAACCTACGCGGGTTGACGTCGTAGTCACGCGGAACGCTCACGACCTCCAGTGAACCCGGGAACTCCGCCCGCCCTCCACTCGTTATTGAAATCTCGAAAGCACATAGATCCGAGCGGGAGTTGACCTCTGCGACGCTCGGTCCCTTAGGCTGACCGCACTGGTCGCAGCGTGGAGGCAGCGATGCAAAGCAAGAACCCCGTCTTCAGCAAGTCCCGAAGTACCCAAGGGCAAGGTTGGGCAGGCCCGTCGGCGACGCCGCAGGACCTGCAGGACATGTACAACCAGCCGTCGTACGCTCCGCCGGCCAGCCCCGCATACCGGACGATGACCCTCGATGACGTCGTCATCCGCGGCTTCATCACGCTCGGTGTGCTGGTCGCGGCAGCGGGCGCCGCGTGGATCCTCGAGGTGCCCATCGCGGTGGCGGTGGTCTCGGCGATCATCGCGCTGGTCCTCGGCCTGGTCGCGTCGTTCAAGCAGAGCACCAACCCGGCGCTCATCCTGGGCTACGCGGTCTTCGAGGGTGTGTTCCTGGGCGCGCTCAGCAGCATCTTCGAGCAGCGTTTCCCCGGCATCGTGCTCAACGCCGTGATCGGCACCATGATGGCCTTCCTGGGCGTCCTGGCCGTCTACACGTTGCGCATCGTCCGGGTCACCCCGAAGCTGGTCAGGTTCGTCGTCGCCGCGGCGATCGGCGCGCTCGGCCTGATCCTGGTCAACTGGATCGCCGCGTTCTTCATGCCGGGCGGTCTCGGCCTGCGCACCGACAGCCCGATCGGCATCATCTTCAGCGCCGCGATGATCCTGCTCGGCTGCTTCTTCCTCCTGCTCGACTTCGACTCCATCGAGCAGGGCGTCAAGCAGGGCGCTCCGGAGAAGTTCGCCTGGCAGTGCGTCTTCGGTCTGACGCTGAGCCTCGTCTGGATCTACCTTGAGGTGCTCCGCTTCATGAGCTACTTCAGCGGCGACGACTGATCGGCCTGGTCACAGACGATCATTGAAGGCCCCGCCGTCCGGCGGGGCCTTCTCTGTGTGCGACCGCAAAGTCACAAAACGCTTCCGATTTGGGGGTTGCACTTCACGACCTGGTGTTGCAGTGTCAAGCAAAGGACCCGAATCCGTGGAGGTGCCCATGTCCTTGAACCACTCACCGGAGACGCAAACAAAGCTCATCGCCAGGGTCCCGTCTATAACGGGGCGCGAACTCCCAGAGTGGTTCCAAGCGATCGACAACGGCCCGGCTTTCCTCAGGTGCGACGAGCGGGCCAACTGGCTTGCCGACGAGCACGGGCTGACCCACGGCTACGCCGCCGCGATCGTGTTCGAGCACGAGCGGCACCGCCGTAACCGGATGGGCTTCATCTAGAGAGCCCGAACCCCAACCTTCGCGCCCGTGCCACCGGTACGGGCGCGCGCACGTGTCCACGCGCGATCATGTGTCCATGGACCTGAACAAGGCACGCGACTTCCTCCGCAGCCACCACCACGCCGTCCTCCTCACCCGGCACCGCGACGGCCGCCCGCAGATGTCCCCGGTGACCGTGGGCGTGGACGCGGACGGTCACGCCGTCGTCAGCACCCGCGAGACCGCCGCCAAGACCCGCAACATGCGCCGCGACCCCAACGTCGCCCTGTGCGTGTTCTCGGATGCCTTCTATGGCGACTGGGTCCAGATCGAGGGCCAAGCGGAGATCATCCCGCTCCCGGACGCGATGGACCACCTGATCACCTACTACCGCGACATCTCCGGCGAACACCCCGACTGGGACGACTACCGCTCCGCCATGGTCCGCGACCAACGGGTGATCGCCCGCATAACCCTGATCAAAGCCGGCCCGGACACCCACGGCTAACCCCCACCCCACCCCCGGAACCCCGCCCCACGCCTCAGCCAGGGCACCGGCCTCGACACGTGCGGTAACCCGGCGCTGCGCTTGGCGCGCGGGGGTGGCTGCGCGGGGTGACGTGGCTGAAGCCGGTGTTCGCGTGGCCGTGGGCGCCGGGTCACGGGGCCGTAGGTGTCGGGTTACGTGGGCCGTTGCGGTGGGGACCACGTCCGACGTGAGAAGCGACCCCCACGATCGGCGCCCGCCGACGGCGGCGGGTGGCGTGGGGGCGGCTTCGCCGTAACGGATCCAAAGGTCTTAAGAGCTCGAAGAGATCTACGCGAGGCGCTCCAAAAGCATCGCCATGCCCTGGCCGCCGCCGACGCACATGGTTTCGAGGCCGATGGACTTGTCGTGGTGTTGGAGGCTGTTGATCAGGGTTGAGGTGATGCGGGCGCCGGTCATGCCGAACGGGTGGCCGACCGCGATGGCGCCGCCGTTGACGTTGAGGCGGTTCAGGTCGATGCCGAGGTCCTGGTACGAGGGGATCACCTGGGCCGCGAAAGCCTCGTTGATCTCGACCAGGTCCACGTCCTCGATGGCCATCCCGGCGCGCGACAGCGCCATCTTGGACGCCTCCACCGGCCCCAGGCCCATGATCTCGGGGGACAGGCCCGTGACGCCGGTGGAGACGATGCGGGCCAGCGGGGTGATGCCCAGTTCGGCGGCCTTGGTGTCGCTCATGACGATCACCGCGGCGGCGCCGTCGTTGAGTGGGCAGCAGTTGCCCGCGGTCACGGTGCCGTCGGGGCGGAAGACGGGCTTGAGGCCGGATACCGCCTCGTAGGTGGTGCCGGCGCGCGGGCCGTCGTCCTTGCTGACCACGCTGCCGTCGGGGAGGGTGACGGGCGTGATGTCCTTCTGCCAGAAGCCGTCGGCCAGCGCCTTCTCGGCGAGGTTCTGTGAGCGGACGCCGAACTCGTCCTGCTCGCGGCGGCTGATGCCCTTGAGCTGGGCGAGGTTCTCGGCGGTCTGGCCCATGGCGATGTAGATGTCCGGGACCGTGCCGTGGTGGCGCGGGTCCTCCCAGGTCTGGCCGCCGGCGGCGAACGTGGCGGTCCTGGCGCGGGCCTGGTCGAAGATCGAGTTCTCGAGCTTGGGCCGGGGCTGCTCGGTGTCCTGGGGCCACGGCACCGAGTCGGAGTTGCCGTGGACGAAGCGCGAGACCGTCTCGACGCCAGCCGAGACGAACACGTCGCCCTCGCCCGCCTTGATCGCGTGGAAGGCCATCCGGGTGGTCTGGAGCGAGGAGGAGCAGTAGCGCGTGATGGTGGTGCCGGGCACGGTGTCCAGGCCGAGCATCACCGACACGACGCGGGCCATGTTGAAGCCCTGCTCGCCGCCGGGCAGGCCGCAGCCCAGCATGATGTCGTCGATCGTGGCCGGGTCGAGCTGCGGCACCTTCGCCAGCGCCGCCTTGATCATCTGCACGGTCAGGTCGTCGGGACGGATGTCCTTCAACGACCCTTTGAAGGCACGGCCGATCGGCGAGCGTGCGGTCGCGACGATGACAGCCTCAGGCATGGGAGCCCCTCCTCGGTTGGCATTCCCTAGAACTATATTTCAGTCGGGATCGCCGCTCAGCAGAGGGCCTTGGCGGCGATGCCGAACAGGTCCGCGGTGGAGGCCTTCTCGGTGCCGGGGTTCAGCGAGAGCGTCATCGTGTTGCCGTCGTCGGTGGTGAAGCTGAAGGTCAGGTAGCCGATCAGCTCGCCGCTGTGCCCCCACGCCGCCTTGCCGCAGGGCAGCGGGTACTTCTGCAGGCCCAGGCCGTAGCCGAACCCGGCCTTGGTGTCCTCGGTGGTCCGCATCGCCGCGAGTGACTTCTCGCTGGTGAGCTTCCCGGTCAGCAGCGCCTTGGTGAAGCGGTTGAGGTCGCGGGTGGTGGAGATCATCTCGCCGGCCGCGCCGTCCAGGGACGGGTTCATCCTGGTCGCGTCGACCATCTTCCCGTCCACGGGCTCGTAACCGCGAGCGTGCGGGTACGGCACGCCCGGCCGGTCACCGGGCACCGACGTACGCGTCAGCCCGAGCGGTCGCAGGATCCGCCGCTCCACCTCCCTGCCATAGGGCCGGCCGGTCACCCTCTCGATGATCATCCCGGCCACCACGTAGTTGGTGTTGGAGTAGGACCAGGCCTTGCCCGGCTCCGTGTGCTCGCCCCTGTCCGCCACCTTCAGCAGTTCGGCCGGCGTGTAGTGCCGGAACCGGTCCTTGCCACGCCAGCGGTTGGTGGAGTACCCGGCCTCGTGCATGTAGTCGTAGAGCCCGCTGGTGTGGTTGAGCGCCTGCCGTACCGTGGCGGCGCCCTTGACCTGCTCGCCCAGGTAGGTGGAGACCGGCGCGTCCAGCCGGACCTTGCCCTCGTCCACGAGCTGCATGATCACGGTGGCGGCGAACGTCTTGGTGACGCTCCCGATCCGGAAATGCCCGTCCGCCCTGGCCGGTGCCGGCGACCCGAGGCTTCTGGCGCCCGCCGCGGCCGTCCAGCCGCCCGTCTTGTTCTCCACCCGGATCAGCGCGGCCGTGGCCTTGTCGCCGGCGACCAGTCTGTCCAGCATGCCCTGGACCTCGTCGGCGGGAGTGACGGCGGTGAGGGCGAGAGCGGCGATCAACAGTGTCTTCATGACCGGAAACGCTATGAGCGGGCGGGCGGCGCTCCCATGAGGTGCGCCATCCGGTTCACCTGGGGGAAACCACACCTCTTGCCTATTATCTGCATCTGTGCAGATAATGTGTCGAAGCAGAAACTTCTCGAAAGAAGGTAATCATGGTCACCGAGATCCAGGCCGTCATCCAGCGCAGCCAGGACGCGTGGAACCGCGGCGACGGCGCCGCCTACGGCGCCTGCTTCACCGCGGACGCCACCGATGTCACCTTCACCGGCACCGTCTACCACGGCGGCGCCGAGATCGGCCGCGCCCACCAGGTCCTGTTCGACAGCTTCCTCAAGGGCACCCGGCTGAACGTCGAGATCATCGAGACCCGGACGTACGGGAACGACGTGGCCGTGGTCGTCACCCGCGGAGGGCGTCGCAAGAAGCTCGCCACGTACACGATCGTGCGCGAGAGCGACGGTGAGTGGCGGATCGCGGCCGTGCAGAAGACTCAGCGCAAGCCGTTGATGGAGGCCGTGTCCTTCGGGTTCCAGCCCGCCAGCCGCCCGCGTTGAGCGGGGATGTCAGGCGCCGCAGGCCCGGGTGATGACCTGGAGCGAGCGGGTGGTCTCCGAGCGGATCTTCTGGATGGCGGCCGGAACGTCGGTGACCTCGGTCTCCTGGTAGGAGTTGGCCAGGGCGCCCAGGGCGTCGCTGAGCGTGGCGTTGCCGGACTTGACGCCGATGTTCTTCAGCCGTTCCGCCGCCGCGTCCACGGCCTTGTCCAGTTCAGGTGGATTGCCGGCCAGGCCGGGAATCTTCGACAGGAGGTCGTCGGCGACCTTGGTCGCCTCGTCGCAGGCCTCCGTCGCGTTGAGGATGGCTCCTGCCTCCTGGATGGTGCCGCAGCCAGAGGCGAGGACGACCGCGAGGAGGACGGCCGGGAGTCGTCTCATGCGTGCGACCCTACCCAACCGGTGCGGGGGCCGGTCCCGGTTCCGGCCCCGGGGCGCTATCCGTACATGCCGGGCGCGTTGGGGGTGCCGTCGTTGACGCCGTGCAGGGCGCCCTTCTCATCGCGCCACATACGCCAGCCCTCCTGGCTCCCGGTGAACCAGGACGGCGGAGCCGACGAGCCGGGGACGCGCTTGCCGGCCGCCAGGTCGTACTCGCAGACCGCGGCCACCGAGTAGAAGCCCGGCGCCTGCCCGCGCAACGGCAGCGGCTTGGGGTCGGTGACGCAGAAGCTCCAGCCGGTCTCGTCCTCGACCGGCAGTGCCTTGCCCGAGGCCAGGTCGTAGGCGGTGCCCTTGGTGTTGTGCTTGAGGAAGCCGAGCTTTTCCATGCGGTCGGGGAAGGCCAGCCACCAGCCGGAGCCGGGCACCTGGGTGGCGGTGATCTGGCCGACGACGCGGCCGCTGTCGGAGTCGAGGCGGGCGAATCCGCCATAGGCGCCCTGCTGGTCGACCGGGCGGACGACGGGGGCGAAGCCGGGGTTGCCGCTCGGGTAGACGCGGACGACCGAGGGCCGCATCCAGTTGATGGTGCCGTCGCTGATCCGCATGGAGAACAGCCCGAACGTGGAGACCTTCTTGGTGCGCGGGTCGGTGTAGGGGGCGATGTAGCCGGTGAGGTTGTCGCCGGTGGCGCCGAAGGCCCAGCCGCCCGACATGTCGATGCCGGGGCCGAGCGCCTGCTCCAGAGGCTGCTGCCACTGGAGCTTGCCGGTCTTGAGCTCGTAGGACTCGATCATGGGGTTGGCCGCGAGCCTGAGCAGCAGGACCCGGTTGGCGTCCGACCACTCGACCTCGGCGATGCCGGGCAGCTTCCACATGGTCTTGCCGGTGCCCGGTTCGAGCACGACGACGCGGGCGCCGCTCAGCGCGGTGTGCTCCGACAGGCAGATGTACGGCCCGCAGCGTTGCGGCCCGAACGTCGAGTGCACGGGCCTGGCCCACTTCTGCTGGCCGGTGCGCCCGTCGCGGGCGATGAGGGTGGCGTTCCATCGGGACTTCTTGGCTGGGTCGAGCGCGACGACCACGGGGCGGCCGTCGGCGGCCGGCACGATCGCGGGGGCGGAGACGCCCATGCCGGGCAGGCGTCCGGCCATCGTGGCCGGGTACTGCCACAGCTTCTTGCCGGACTTCTGGTCGAGCGCGACGGTCTCGAGGTTGCCGTCCGGCTTCATGGAGGTGGTCGTGACGACCCCCGCGGCGGCGGCCATCCGGCTGACGGCGTTGACGTCGGTGTTGTGCCACGTGGGGAATTCGGCGGTGGCCGCGTCGCTGCCGGAACAGCCGGCGGCGGCGAGTACGGCGAGGGCGAGGGCCGGTTTCGTGAGAGGTCGGAGCACGAGGCTTATCCATCTCCAGTGGGGACGGGGCGTGGCGGCTCGGCCTCGGAGGGTGACCGGGGTCAGGCGTCGTTGAGCAGCTCTCCCAGCCGCCGGCGGAACAACGTCACCCACTTTCCGTAGGGGCCGGTCGCCCGCCCGGCGACCCGGGTCGCGCTGACCTCGGTTCCGGGTTCCTCCGCGGCCGTGGCCGCCGCAAGGTAGATCGGTTGCAGTCCTTCGCCACGGACGGGTCGCGGCTCGGGCCACAACGCCAACGCAGCGCATACAGAAGGTAGCACCGCGTATGCAGCCTGGGCGTAACCTCGGTCAGATGGATGGAAACGATCCGGTCCGAACATTTCGCCCGGGTTTGTTGCGAATTCTGGGCCGAGGATGTCGGCGAAGGCGACCGTCCTGCCGCCCGCCTCGACCACGGCCACCGTCTGCGCGGCGGCCAATTGGCGGCTCCACCGCCGGGTGACCCAGCGCAACGGCTGCGCCAGCGGGCGTACGGTCCCCAGGTCCGGGCAGGTCCCCACGACCACCTCCGCCCCCGCCTCACGCAGCCGGCGCACCGCCTTGGACAGATGCCGCACCGCCACCGCGGGCGGCGTCTGGGTGGTGACGTCGTTGGCGCCCACGAAGACGATCGCGATCTCGGGCCGCACCCGCAGCGCCTGGTCCACCTGCTCGCCCAGGTCGGCGGAGGGCGCCCCGGAACGGCCGAAGACGTCGAGCCGCACCGGTCGCTCGGCCACCGCGGCCAGCCCGTGGGCGAGCAGCACCCCCGGCGTCTTGGCCGGCTCGGTCATGCCGAGCCCGACTGAGGTCGAGTCGCCGAGCATGACGAGCCGCACGGGCTCGCCGGAGAAGTCCCCGTACACGCCGTCGGACGGCGGGCCCTCCATGCCGTGCGGCCGGCCGATCACCTTGCGCGCGACCAGGCTCTCCGCCATCAGAAGCCCGTAGGCCGTGGCTCCCAGGGCCGTCAGCCCGCCGCCTCCGAGCGCGGCAGCGGCTGCGATCTTCCGCGCCGCCCGCGCCACCCCCGGTGTCCAGATCACGTAGCGTGCCCCCCTCGACCCCACTGGCGGTAGCGTTTGTCTGAAACTAGCCGAGCGCCCGCCACCCCCTGGGGATCTCGGCGCCCGGCAAGCTGACCAAGCTTCGGTAAAGAAGGTGAACACCTCGGTGCGCGTTTACGATTCCCTGGTCGAGCTCATGGGGAACACCCCGCTCGTCCGGCTGCACAAGGTATCCGCGGGACTGCCTGCCCAGGTGCTCGCCAAGGTCGAGTACTTCAACCCCGGCGGATCGGTCAAGGACCGCATCGCCGTACGCATGATCGAGGCCGCCGAACAGTCGGGAGCACTGCGCCCCGGCGGCACGATCGTGGAGCCGACCTCGGGCAACACCGGCGTCGGCCTGGCCATCGTGGCCCAGACCAAGGGCTACCGGTGCGTCTTCGTGGTCCCCGACAAGGTCGCCCAGGACAAGATCGCCGTGCTGCGCGCCTATGGCGCCGACGTCGTGGTCTGCCCGACGGCCGTCTCGCCCGACCATCCCGAGTCCTACTACTCGGTCTCCGACCGGCTGGCCAGGGAGATTCCCAACGCCTGGAAGCCCGACCAGTACTCCAACGAGAACAACCCCGACTCCCACTACCACTCCACGGGGCCGGAGCTGTGGGAGCAGACCGACGGCCGGATCACCCACTTCGTGGCGGGCGTGGGCACGGGCGGCACGATCAGCGGCACCGGCCGCTACCTCAAGGAGGTCTCCGGCGGCCGGGTGAAGATCATCGGCGCCGACCCGGAGGGCTCGGTGTACTCCGGTGGGTCGGGCCGGCCGTACCTGGTGGAAGGGGTGGGCGAGGACATCTGGCCGGCCACCTACGACACCACGATCTGCGACGAGATCATCGCGGTCTCCGACAAGGAGTCGTTCAACATGACCCGCCGCCTGGCCCGCGAGGAGGGGCTGCTGGTGGGCGGTTCGTGCGGGATGGCGGTGGTGGCGGCGCTGCGCGTGGCCGCCAAGGCCGCTCCGACGGACATCGTGGCCGTGCTGCTGCCCGACGGCGGCCGCGGCTACCTGTCGAAGATCTTCAACGACGACTGGATGGCCGACTACGGCTTCCTGACCACCTCCTCCGACGAGGGGCTCGTGGCCGACGTGCTGGCCCGCAAGGGCGCGGGGCTGCCGGAGTTCGTGCACGTGCACCCGCACGAGTCGGTCGGCGAGGCGATCGCGATCATGCGCGAGTACTCGGTGTCACAGCTGCCGGTCATGAAGGAGGAGCCGCCGGTCATGGCGGCCGAGGTGGTCGGCTCGATCGTGGAGCGCGACCTGCTGGAGGCGCTGTACCGGGGCCGGCTCAAGGCCGACGACCCGATCGCCGAGCACATGTCGCAGCCGCTGCCCACGATCGGCGGCGGCGAGCCGGTGGCGCGGGCGGTCGAGGCGCTGGAGAAGGCGGACGCCGCGGTGGTCCTGGAGGACGGCAAGCCCGCCGGGCTGCTCACCCGGCAGGACCTGCTCGCCTTCCTGGCCAACTCCGCGCACTAGGGCTTCTTGATCGATTCGATCACGGCGCCGAGGCCGTCGGCGCCGTGCCCTTCCCGGTCCGTGCGCGCGAACAGCTCCTTCAGCGCCGCCGGCATGGAGGTCTCCAGCCCCGCTTCGCGGAAGGCCTGCAGGGCGTGCTCCATGCCGACGGCCTGCATGTGCAGGCTGTTCTCCGCGCCCGGGTAGACGCCGGCGTCGATCTCCTCGCTGAGGATCTTCAGGTAGCCCATCGGCCCGTCGCCCGCCAGCGAGCCCACGAGCCCCTGGAAGAAGGGCACGATCTCGGCAGCCTTCACCCCGGCGCTGCCGAGGAGCGCGGCGGAGTACATGTACGCGGTCAGCGTGGACCAGAACACGTACAGCTGCGACTGGTAATACATCATCGCCAAGCCCTCGTCCGCGCCCACGTGGACCACCTCGCCCAGCGCGGCGAGCGTCGCGGTGTGCCGGTCGAGCACCTCGCGCGGCCCGCTGTAGAAGGCGAAGGAGCCTGGCCGGCCGATGCCGGGCGGCGGCACCATGATCCCCGCCGTGATCAGCACACCGCCGCGTTCCGCCACCCACGCCGCGGCCTCCCGCAGCTTGGCGGGGGTGTCGGAGCTGAGGTTGACCAGCACCCTGCCGTTGAGGTCCACGCCGTCGAGGCTGTCGTACATCGCCTGGTACTCGAGTTGGCTGATCACCATGAGGTCGCCGGTGGGCCGCTCGGCCCGCTTGGCGCCGAGCGCCACCAGAGGATCGGCCTTGGCGGCCGTCCGGTTCCACACGGTCACCTCGAAGCCGGCCTCGAGAAACGTCCGCGCCATCTGGGCGCCCATCGGCCCGAGGCCGATCACTGTCACCTGAGTCGTCATGGCTTCACCCTGCGAGAGGGCGCTACGGAATCTCCACGGACCCGCTACGGGTTTAATCGGTACGTGGTGAGATTCGGGGTGCTGGGACCCCTCGCGGTGTGGGGCGACGACGGTGAGCCGTTGCACGTGGCCGAGCCCAAGGTGCGCGCGCTCCTGGCCGACCTGCTCGTGCACGGGGGCCGCCCGGTCTCGGCGGACCGGCTGATCGACGACCTGTGGGGCGATCGCCCGTCGCGCAACCCGACCGGCACCCTGCAGGCCCGCGTCTCGCAGCTCAGGCGCGCCCTGGGCGATCCCGGCCTGGTCGTGCGCGGCCCCGGCGGCTACCGGATCGTGGCCGAGCGGGTCGACGCGGCCCGCTTCGAGGAACTGCTCGCCCGCCGCGCCGTCCCGCCGCACGAACGCGCTGCCGAGCTGGGCCAGGCGCTGGCGCTGTGGCGCGGCCCCGCCTACGCCGACGTGGCCGACCTCGACTTCGCCAGGCCCGCGATCGCGCGCCTGGAAGAGCTGCGCCTGGCCGCCGTCGAAGAGCTGTCCGAGGTACGGCTGGCCCTCGGCGAGCCGATCGAGGTGGCCGACCTGGTGGCCGAGCACCCGCTGCGCGAGCGGCTGAGAGCCGTGCACATGCGCGCCCTGTACCGCCAGGGCCGCCAGAGCGAGGCCCTGGCCACCTACGCCGACCTCCGCGAGAGGCTGGCCGGAGAGCTGGGCCTCGACCCGTCGCCGGAACTGGCCGAGCTACACACCAAGATCCTCCGCCAGGACCCCGAGCTGCGCCCGACAACGGCGAGCCAGGACTCCGGGTCGCGTCCGGCGGCGGAGCGCCAGGACTCCGGGCCGCGTCCGGCGACGGGCCGCCAAGACGCCGAGCTGCGCCCGACCACGGTGCGCTGGGAGGCCGAGGGCCGCGACGATCGTCCCGCGCCGCCACGGCTGCCCGCCGCCCTGGCCCCGCTGGTCGGCAGGGACGACCAGCTCGCCGAGATCGTCGACCGGCTCGGCCGCGACCGGCTGGTCACGCTGACCGGCCCCGGCGGCGTGGGCAAGACCAGCCTCGCCCTGGAGGTGGCCCGCCGCCACACCGAGCGGGTGTACCTCGCCGAGCTCACCGGCACCACCCAACCGGCCGACGTGCTGGCCGCGGTGGTCGGGGTGCGCGACGACTCCTCGCAGCCGCTGGAGCCGCGGATCGCGCGGGCGCTGAGCGGCAGGCGGGCCTTGCTCGTGCTGGACAACTGCGAGCATCTGGTCGAGCCGGTGGCCGAGCTGGCGGCGATCCTGCTGAAGGCGGCGCCGGAACTGCGCGTGCTGGCCACGAGCCAGGAACCGCTGGGCGTGACCGGCGAGCGCGTCCACGTGGTGCCGCCGCTGGCCGAGGACGACGCGGTGGCCCTGTTCGCGGCGCGGGCGGGCATCGAGCCGGGCCCCGCGGTACGCACGATCTGCCGCAGGCTGGACGGCATCCCGCTGGCGCTGGAGCTGGCCGCGACGCGGGTCCGGGCGCTCGGGGCCGACGAGCTGGCCAGACGGCTGGACGACCGGTTCCGGCTGCTCAGCACCGGCATGCGGGACGCACCGGCGCGGCAGCGGACGCTCCGGGCGATGATCGACTGGAGCTGGGACCTGCTGAGCGAGCCGGAGCGGCTGGTGTTGCGGCGGCTGGCCGTACACGCTGACGGGTGCACGCTGGAGGCGGCGGAGCAGGTGTGCGCGGAGCCGGGCCACGACGTGCTCGACCTGCTGGCCAGGCTGGTCGACCGGTCGCTGGTCACGGCGGGACCGCGGTTCCGGCTGCTGGAGTCCGTTGCGGCCTATGGGGTGGAGCGGCTGCGGGAGGCGGGTGAGTACGAGCTGGTCAGGGAACGGCACGCGCGCTACTACACGGCGCTGGCCGAGCGCGCCGACCTGCGCGGGCACGGCCAGCGCGACTGCCTGGAACGGCTCGACCAGGAGAGCGGCAACCTGCGGCTGGCGCTCGAAGGGCCCGAGCCGCTGCGGCTGGTGAACGCGATGGCCTGGTACTGGTTCCTGCGCGGGCGGCTGGGCGAGGCACGCAGGTCGCTGGCCTACGCGCTGACCAGGGGCGGGCCGCCGGGGGAGAGCGCGATGGCGGCCATGTGGCTGGCCGGGTTCACCAAGGTGATCGGCGAGCCGGCGGAGGCGGTGCCGTACGCGGACCTGGATTCGCTGGGGCGGGCGCTGCACGACTGGTTCCTCAGCCATGTGGCCTGGGCCTACGGCGGCTTCTCCGTCCACGACGACCAGGTGGAGAAGGCGCTGACGGCGTTCGGCGCGATGGGGGAGCGCTGGGGCGTGGCCGCGGCGCTCGCGCTGCGGGCCAGGCTGGCGGTGGGCCGCGGCGACCTGGCGGCCATGGAGCGTGACGGCGCCCGCAGCCTGGAGATCTTCAGCGAGCTCGGCGACCGCTGGGGTCAGGCCGAGGCCATGGACGCGCTCGACATGGCGGCCGAGATCCGCGGCGACTACGCGCGGGCCGCCGGACTGCGTGAGGAGCAGCTACGCCTGGCGGGGGAGCTGGGCATCGCCTCGCCGTTCAAGCTCTCCGGGCTGGGCCGCCTGGCGCTGCTGGAGGGCGACTACGCGCGCGCCGACGACTACCACGAGCGGGCCCGCGCGCTGGCGGTCGAGCAGTCGGTGAAGTCCGCTGAGGAGCACGCCGTGATCGGGCTGGCGATCAGCGCGCGCCGCCAGGGCCGCTTCGCCGACGCCGAGGAGTACCTGCTGCCGTGGTTCGCCTGGCTGCGGCGGGTCGGCGGCACGCCGGGCATCGCGTTCGCGCTGGCCGAGCTGGGCTTCGCCGCCGAGCAGCGGGGCGACGCCGAGACCGCGCTGTCCCGGCAGGAGGAGGGCTACGCGGCCGCCGCCTCCACCGGCGACCCGCGCGCGGTCGCGCTGGCGCTCGAAGGGCTGGCGGGCGCGCTCTCGCTGGCCGGACGCGCCGAGGAGGCCGCCCGCCACCTGGGTACGGCCGCCGCCATGAGGAAGTCGGTGGGCGCCCCGCTGCCGGACGGCGAGCGGCTCGACGTCGACCGGATCACCGCCCGCATCAGGACGAGCCTGGACGCCGGGGCCTTCACCGAGGCCTTCCGCTCAGGCAAGGGGGAACTCGGCGATCACCTCCCAGTAGCCCTCGGGCGTGGGACCGGCGAAGAGCCTGCCGCCCAGAGCCTCCACCCGCTCGGCCATGCCGACCAGGCCGAAGCCGCCACCCAGCCGGGCCACCCTGGGGTCTGAGGCCGAGCCGAAGTTGCGCACCCGCAGCCGCACCAGATTGGGGAAGGCGCGCAGGTCCGCCTCGACCCAGGCGGCGCCGGGCGCGTGCCTGCGCACGTTCGTCAGCGCCTCCTGCAGCACGCGGTGCAGGGTGGTGACGACCTCGGGCGGCAGCGTGCCGTCGCCGACGCCCTGGCCGATCTCGAAGGCCACCTTCGGCCCGTTGGCGGAGAAGCGCTCGGTCAGCAGACGCAGGTCGGCCAGCGTGGTGCCGGGCCTGCGCTCCGCCTCGTCCTCCGCGCGCAGCACGCCGACCAGGCGGCGCATCGACGTCAGCGCCTCCGCCCCGGCTCCGGCGATCGCGTCGAGGGCGGGCACCACGGCCTCCGGCTTCATCTCGGCGACGGTCTTGGCGGCCTGAGCCTGGACGACGATGCCGGTGATGTGGTGGGCGACCAGGTCGTGGAGCTCTCTGGCCAGCTCCAGGCGTTCGGCGCGGCGTACCGAGAAGACGGCTTCCGAGCGGCGTTCCTGCTGGAAGCGGAGGTATCCGCCCACGCCGGCCGCCAGCGACCAGCCGGCGAACAGCACGAACGAGAAGGCCAGGCCGGCGTTCTGGTAGTCGCGGCCGGAGGCCTCCGCCAGCAGGACGATCAGGGAGACCAGCGCGAAGACGGCGGCCTTGCGCACGGGCTGGATGTGGCGCAGCACGCCGATCGTGAGGATGAGCACCGCGCCGGACTCCGCCATGCCGGGCACGCCGTCGTAGTTGGTGGCGCTGATGATCGTGGAGGTGACGAAGCTGAAGGCCAGCAGGAACGTGAAGCCCTCGACCCGGCGCTTGTGCCGGGCCAGCACGGCGGCGATGCCGGCGACGCCGCAGAAGGGCACCAGCCACTGGGGTCCGCCGACGCCGGCGGCGGCCACCACGTCGATCATCAGCATCAGGCCCAGCCAGCCGATCATGGCGATTTCGCTGAGTCTGCGGATCCAGTAGACGAAGCGCTTGGTGTCCCCCACGGCATCGAGCCTAAGCCGGAAGTCGGAGCACCCGTATCAACCGTTCGGCCGAGTAGCGACGCCGCAGACCAGACCTTCAGCGGAGGTGGAAGGGGTGGGTCGTCACCGATGCTGGATATGTCGGAAGGGAGACGGGGAAATGGTCGTCATCGGATTCGTGTTGCTGGGTGTGGGACTGGTGGTGGGCGTACTGCTCGCGCTGGCCGACCCCGTGATGCTCTCCAGGATCAACGGAGAGCCCGCCGAGGGCGGCAGCGGCCGCCACATCCACGCGCCGCGCGCGGTGTACGAGGGTGAGGTGGTTCAGCTGCCGAGCCGTACCGGCGACCGGCGCCAGCCCAAGGCGGCCTGAGACGGGGCTCGCGGCGGCGGGCATGGCGCCGGCGAGCCTTGGGGGAGGGATCGGCCCGCGAGACCGTTGGGGGACGGAATCGCGGGCCGGTTCCGTTACCGTGGCGGGTATGAGCAACGGATTCGAAACGCTGGCGATCCACGCAGGTCAGGAGCCCGACCCGCTGACCGGCGCGGTCGTCCCGCCGATCTACGCCACGTCCACCTACAAGCAGGACGGCGTGGGCGGGCTGCGCTCGGGCTATGAGTACAGCCGCTCGGCCAACCCGACCAGGACCGCGCTCGAAGAGGCGCTGGCCGCGGTCGAGGCCGGCGCGCGGGGGCTGGCGTTCGCCTCCGGCCTGGCCGCGGAGGACACCGTGCTGCGCACCGTGTGCCGGCCGAACGACCACGTCATCATCCCGAACGACGCCTACGGCGGCACCTACCGCCTGTTCGCCAAGGTCAACGAGCGCTGGGGGCTGCGCTACGACCCGGTGCCGCTGGGGAACCTGGACGCCGTGGCCGGGGCCATGACGCAGAAGACGAAGATCGTCTGGGTGGAGACGCCGACGAACCCGCTGCTGGGCATCGCCGACATCGCCGGGCTCGCCGAGCTGGCCCACGAGAACGACGCGCTGCTGGTCGTGGACAACACCTTCGCCTCGCCGTACCTGCAGCGGCCGCTTGAGCTGGGGGCCGACATCGTCGTGCACTCCACGACCAAGTACGTGGGCGGCCACTCCGACGTGGTCGGCGGCGCGCTGGTGGCGCGTACGAAGGAGCTGGGCGACGAGCTGGCCTACCACCAGAACGCCATGGGCGCGGTGGCAGGGCCGTTCGACGCGTGGCTGACGCTGCGCGGGCTCAAGACGCTCGGCGTGCGGATGGACCGCCACTGCGACAACGCCGAGCGGGTGGTCGACCTGCTGCTTGCGCACCCGAAGGTGACCCAGGTGCTCTACCCGGGCCTGGGCGAGCACCCCGGCCACGAGGTGGCGGCCAAGCAGATGAAGCGCTTCGGCGGCATGGTGTCGTTCCGCGTCGCGGGGGGCGAGGAGGCCGCCGTGGAGGTGTGCAACCGCGCCGAGCTGTTCACGCTGGGGGAGTCGCTCGGCGGGGTCGAGTCACTGATCGAGCACCCGGGCAGGATGACCCACGCGTCGGCGGCGGGCTCGCCGCTGGAGGTCCCGGCCGACCTGGTGCGGCTGTCGGTGGGCATCGAGACGGTCGACGACCTGCTCGCCGACCTCACCCGGGCGCTCGGCTAGGACGGCACGACCATCAGGAACAGGATCGCCAGCCAGATCAGCGTGACCACGCCGGCGATGGCGGCGATCCGTCCTGTCTGCATCTTCGCGTCGTCGTCCGGGGTCTCGCTGGAGAGCGCCTGGACGGCGGTGCGCAGGTCGCGTTCGACGATGACGATCAGGACCGCGGCCACGATGAACAACGTCATGGACGCGGTCATGTTCCACTTGCCCAGGGTGCCGTTCCCGGCGATGACCCCGGCTCCGATGCCGAAGATCAGCACGCCCAGCGAGAGCAGGGCGTAGAGCCGGGTCGAGCGGTGGATGAACGTCAGCAGAGCGGCGTTCTTGGTGCGAATTGCGCGGGGGGCGGCGTGCGTCAGCGCTGTGAGCGGCCCGACCGCGAAGATCGCGAAGGCGATGTGCAGCCAGATAAGCAGGGACATGCCGCAGAGACTAGTCCCCGGCGATCTCGGCCTGTGGCTCGACACTCTCTTCGCTCTTGCGGGAGCACCGCATGCACAGCTCGAAGGACGCCACAGTGACGACCATGATCATGATGAGCAAGACCATCGCGAACATAGCACTCCCTCCTTCCCCGAATATCCTCCGTAATGACTAGACGCCCTGGCAACGGAATAAGTTCAGCCCGGGTATCGTTACGTACCGCCGTTTTCTTCCGTTCAGGCACAAGGGGGTGCCGTCGTGGCCGTCAGGCACGTCGAGCCGTACACCGATGAGTGGCAGCATCAGCCGCGCTGCTACGTGAAACAGGTGGTCGAAGTGCTCGACGCCGAGGTGGCCGAATGGTGGGAGGGGCCCGGCGAGCCGCGTACGGCGACGGTTCTGGTGTCCGGCGGCTCGGCGCTGGTGTGGGACGAAGAGAGCGGCTGGCGGCTCGGCCGCTTCCTCTCCGGGGCCCGTGGCGAGCACACCGAGCTGGCCGATGTGCGCTATCTGGGTGGCGGTCTGCTGCCCCGGCCCGAGCGGGTTCCCGCGGCCCTGTCGGACGCGCGGCTCGGGATCGGTGCGAGCAGCGCCTGGCGGCCCTGCTACCGCTCGCACCGCAACTGCCGGGACGGGTTCGATGTCGCGCTGGACTTCTGGTCCGGCCTGGTGCGTGCCTAGTTCAGGCGGGTGTGACGGTCTGGCGCCCTTCCTGGGTGGCGGCGCACTGCGTGCAGTCGGTGTGGTTCACGTGAAGGCCGAGGATCCCGCGGGTGCAGCGGGAGAAGGGCCCTGGGGCGCGGTGGGTCGGTGAACCGCGCCAGTCCTCTCCGAGGACACTGAGCACGATCATGACGAACGTGCCGGTCGCTCCTCCGATCAAGGCGATCGGGATCATGAGGTACAAATCCATGGGTAATTATGGCAGCGGCACCCCGCCTGTCATCAATAGGTGGACATAGAAGAAGAACCACCAGGTGATCTGGGTTGGCGGAATACAATTGACTACACTTATTGGGATAAGTGGCCCGAGCCTGCATAATTGATTTCGTAGGCCAGGTGGGTCATATCACCGGCATAGATCGCCACCGTGAGCCGGATCGGCCGCTCGGCCGAGTACGCCGTCCTGATCACCTCGACCACCGGAACCCCCGCCCTGCGGCCGAAGAACGGGACCTCCTGCGGCGTCGGCATCCTGGCCAGCACCACGTCGCGATGGCGGACCTGCACATGGCCGTGGTTGGCCAGTTCGCGGATCGTGCCGCGCTCCAGGTCGACGGGTAACATCAGGCCCGTCCCCTCGGCCACGTCCAGCGGATAGAACGAGTCCTGCAGCGACCAGCTCTCCCCGTCGACCAGCCGCCGCGACAGGCGCACGACCACCACGGAACCCTCGGGGATCTGCAGGTAGGAGGCGACTTTCGGGCTCGCCTCGCGGAACTCCATGGTGAAGCCCTCCTGCGCGGGCTGGCGGCCCTGCTCCTCCACCGCTGAGGTGAAGGCGTCCTTGCCGCTCGCCGTGCGCAGGCCCTCCCTGTTCGACATGACCATGGTGAAGGTCAGCCGCGCGTTCACGTACGTGCCCAGCCCCTGCCGCGACTCCACCAGGCCCTCGTTGGCCAGGACGGCGATCGCCAGGCGGACGGTGTTGGTGGAGACGCCGAAGAGCTGCTCCAGTTCCGACTGGGACGGCAGGCGCTGACCTGGCTGAAGGGACCCGGCGGTTATCTTTTTCCGCAGGTCGTCGGCCACCTTGCGGTAGAGCGGCTCGGACATGGTCTCATTGTCCGCTTATTGGTATGAGCGGTCTAGGTCCTGGCTTTACAGCTCCGTCCCCCGGCGGGACGATTTCCTTCCGTCCCATTTCCCGAGTGGAAAGGCAGAATCAGGATGCCGGTTCCCTATAGCCAGGAATGGCTGAGGTTGCCCCTGGGTTACGTGTCGTCGGTAGCAGCCGCGGTGGAGCATGTGATGTGGTGGGACGACCCCTTCGACCCGCGGGACGCGACGATCCTGCTGGCGGGAGGCGACGCCCTGGTGTGGGACGAGGAGAGCGGGTGGCGCCGCGGCCGGTTCGTCTCGGGTGAGCGGGGTGTGCGGACGGTCCTGGCCGGGGTCGGTTACCTCGGGGGCGGGGTGCTGCCCGAGCCGGCCGAGGTGGTCGCGCTGATGGCGCGGGGCGGCGGCCGTACCCGAGTCGCCTACCGCTCCTTCCGCGACCTGCACGACGGGTTCGACGCCCGGCTGGGCCGCTACGCCCTCGTCTAGCGGGCGCGGCGCAGCCGGAGGAAGTCGCTGACCACGTACTCGCCCAGCCGTTCCGCGCTGGGCGAGAACACCCGGCCGCCGTTGCGGCGGGCGACCTCGTCGACGAACTCGCGCAGCCGGTCGTCGGCGGCCAGCATGAACACGTTGATCGTGGCCCGCCGCCTGGTCATCTTGT
The DNA here is from genome assembly GCF_042740095.1 of Nonomuraea sp. NPDC059023. Lineage (NCBI taxonomy): Bacteria > Bacillati > Actinomycetota > Actinomycetes > Streptosporangiales > Streptosporangiaceae > Nonomuraea > Nonomuraea sp. NPDC059023. Next base: position 36,671 of record NZ_JBHYIO010000038.1, read on the forward strand.
CGACCTCGGCCAGCGTCAGCTCCAGCGTCTCGTGTGAAGGCGGCCACTCGAAGGCCGAGCGGCCGTTGCGCATGAGGTGCGCGGTCGGCTCGCCGTCGGTGACCACGAGCACGACCGGCTCGAAGTCGGGGTGGCGGTCCAGGTGCCGCCCGGCGATCAGCAGCGCGTGGTGCAGGTTCGTGCCCTGCACCATGTCCCAGTCGAGCCCGGCCAGCTCGTCCGGCTGCAGCACCCGCGCGTAGTTGGAGAAGCCGATGATCTGCACGGCGTCCTGCGGGAACTTCGAGGCCACCAGCGCCTGCAGCGCCAGCGCGGTCTGCTTGGCCGCCGCCCACGTGCCCCGCAGCGCCATCGAGTACGACAGGTCCACCAGCAGGCAGACCGCCGCCGCGGTGCGGCGCTCGGTCTCGGCGACCTCGAAGTCGTCCACGGACAACCGCAGACCTCCTGAGGTACGGCCGCCGCCGTTGCGAATGCCGTTGACCAGCGTGCGCACCACGTCGATGGGCTGCTCGTCGCCGAAGCGCCACGGCCGCGAGGACCCGGTCAGCTCGCCGGCCGAGCCCGCGTCGTGTTGCTCGTGGTCGCCGCGCCGCCCGGCGTCCAGCGAGGCGAACACGCGGCGCAGCGCGGTCTCGCCGAGCCTGCGCACCGCCTTGGGCGTCAGCTCCAGCTTCCCGCGCCGGCGCAGCAGGTAGCCCTGCTCCTCCAGCTCGCGTTCGATGCGCCGCAGCGCCTCCAGGTCGTCGACGGCCGAGCGGCCGAGCGCCCGGCGTACGGCGGCCTCGTCGATGTCGTCGAGCCTGGCGCCGGGGTAGTCCTGGCGCAGTGCCGCCTCCAGCTGGGTGAGGTCGGCCAGCTCCTCCAGGGCGGTGACGGCGTCGCCCATGCCGAGCGGCTCGTCGCCGGTGAGGCGTTCGGGGGTGTTCCAGGCCAGGTCGGGGCGGCGGGCGGTGAGGGCGTCGCCCAGGCGGCGCATCTGCTCGCCGAGCCCGGCCTGCTCCAGGGTCTGGTTGATGAGGCCGCCGAGTTCCTCGCGCTGGCGCGGGGTCATCGAGGCCAGCATGCGCTGTGTGGCGGCGGCCCGGCGGGCGAGGATGTCGACCAGCTCTTCCAGCGTGCGCGGCTTCTCGGGGAACATGTCCCCGTACGTGGCCATGAAGGCGTCGAAGTCGGCCTGGGTGTGCTCGCCGCGGGAGTCGCGCTCCAGCATCTCGTTGAGGGCGGCGACCATCTGGCGCACGCGCTCCATGGCCGCCGGGTCGGGGTTGGCCAGCGCCTCGCGCAGCCCGCGGAACTGGGTGTCCAGCACCTCCCTGCGCAGCAGGTCGCGCAGCTCCTCGAAGGTCTGCCTGGCCGCGGCCGAGCGCCACTCATAGGAGCTCAGCTGCTGGATGGCGCTGGCGGTGTCCTCGGGCAGGCCGTCGAGCTCGGTCTCGCGCATCCTGGCCGCGTCGGACGGGTCGGGGAACAACTCGGCGCGCTCCTGACCGATCGCCTTGTCCAGCAGCGCGCGGGCCCGCTCCAGGGTGCCGTCGAGCCTGCCGCTCTCGCGCAGCTCGCGGCGGCGGCGCCGTACCTCTCTGAGCATCTCGTCGAGGCCGCGGCGGTCGCGCGCCCCCGGCAGACCGCGCTTGAGCAGGTCGCGCAACGCGTGCACGGGCGTCGAACCGGACAGGATCGCATCGCCCATCTCGTCCAGCGCCGCCCGCACGTCATACGGGGGCGCGAGGGGGTCGGGGCCGTCCTGATACTCGCCATAGCGATAAGCCACGATCTCACGCTAACTCGTCTTTTGTTCTTCTGTTACGGCAAGCCGCCCCCACGCCACCCGCCGCCGCCGGTTTCCGCCGATCGTGGGGGTCGCTTCTCACGTCGGACGTGGCGCCCGCCGTCACGGTCACGCGTCCCCGAAGACCTCCCACACGCTCAGCAGCTCGTTGCTGAACGGGTTGTAGTGCACCACGGCGAGGTTGCCGCCCTTGAAGACCTTGGAGAAATCCTTGTTCGTACAGCCCTTGGTGCCGAGGCCGTCGTCGTCGGCGTTGACGGGCCGGCCGGTCAGCCAGCCGTCGCCGCACTTGGCCGTGACCCGGTTGAAGGTCAGGTGCCAGTTGTAGGTGAGGTGGCGCGTGCCGTGGGCGACGGTGTCGGCGTCCACGCGCTTGATCACGCCCTTGGCGGTCTGGGTGTACCACTTGGCCGGCTGGAACTCGCTGACCCTGATCGCCTTCTTGCCCGAGTAGACGATCTTCACGGGGTTCGGGCCGAGCTGGAGGGTGAAGGCCAGGTCCTTGGGCGTGCAGCGGGTCTTGCCGAGGCCGTCGGCGTCCTGGGCGAGGCGGCCCTCGGTCTCCTTCAGGCCGCAGGCGACGGTCAGGCGGCGGAAGCCGGCGGAGCCGTAGGCCAGCTTGAGCTCCTTGGCGCCCTTCTTGGCGGCCAGCTTGTACTTCTTGCCGTCTCGGGTGGCCGTGAGCGGTGTGACGCGCAGGGTGCCGGCTCCGTCGGCCCAGGCGTAGCCGTACACGGTGGTGCTGGTGGTGGACGGAGACAGTGGAGCCGCGGCGACGAGCGCGGCGATGAGCAGAGAGTGCATTGGGCGGTCCCCCGGTGTCGTGAACTACCAGGTTGGACGCGCGGGACCGCCCCGATGTTCACGTGCGGTAGACGTTCACTCCGTCAAGATCGTCCTTTGACAGCCTTCGCATGAGGTAGAGGCCCTCCAGGGCGAATTCCAGGGCGGCCGCGGCGTGACCGGGCGACTCGTCGCCGGCGCCCATGCCCAGCTTGGCCATGATCTTCGCCAGGCCGTTGACCGGGCCGATCCGGCGCAGCAGCTCCGCGGCCGGGACCAGCTCGCCCGACTCCACCTGGCTGCCCTCGGCGAACTTGTCGGTCAGCGGCGCGAGGTCGGCGCCGCCCAGGCGGTTTCTGAACGTCTCCGCCGTCGCCCGGCGCAGCAGGTGGGCCAGGATCTCGGTCTCCCTGCCCTCCTCGCTCACCTCGAACTCGACCTTGCCGCGCAGCGTCGGCACCATGCTCGGCAGGTCGCAGACGCGGGCCACCGCGTGCTCCTCGCCGGTGATGGCGGCCCTGCGCACCGCGGAGGCGGCGGCGGTCTCGGCGGCGGCGATGGAGAAGCGGGCCGAGACGCCCGAGCGGGCGTCCACCGCGGTCGACTCGCGCACGAGGCGGGTGAAGCGGGCGATCACCTCGATCAGGTGCTCGGGGATGTCGGCCCCGATGTCGGGCATCGACTCCTGGCGGATGAGCGTGAGCTCGTCCTCGACCGTCTGCGGGTAGTGGGTGCGGATCTCGGCGCCGAAGCGGTCCTTCAGTGGCGTGATGATCCGGCCGCGGTTGGTGTAGTCCTCGGGGTTGGCGCTGGCGATGAGCAGGATGTCCAGGGGCAGGCGCAGGTTGTAGCCGCGTACCTGGATGTCGCGCTCCTCCAGCACGTTCAGCAGCGAGACCTGGATGCGCTCGGCCAGGTCGGGCAGCTCGTTGACGGAGAAGACGCCGCGGTTGGTGCGCGGGACCAGGCCGTAGTGGACGGTCTCCGGGTCGCCCAGCGTGCGCCCTTCGGCGATCTTGATCGGGTCGACGTCGCCGATCAGGTCGCCGACCGAGGTGTCGGGCGTGGCCAGCTTCTCGCCGTAGCGCTCGTCGCGGTGCTTCCAGGCGACGGGCAGCTCGTCGCCCATCTCCCGCGCCTTGCGCCGGCACGTGGTGCAGACCGGCGCGTAGGGATGGTCGTTGATCTCGCAGCCCTCCACGACCGGGGTCCACTCGTCGAGCAGGCCGGTGACGGTGCGGATGAGCCGGGTCTTGCCCTGGCCGCGCTCGCCCAGCAGGACCAGGTCGTGCCCGGCCAGCAGAGCGCGTTCGAGGTGGGGCAGGACCGAGTCGTCGAAGCCCACGATGCCGGGAAAACGGGGCTCGCCTGCCCGCAGCTTGGTCAGCAGATTATGGCGGACCTCTGCTTTGACACTGCGATGAACGTGATCGCTCGCTCGCAGCTCGCGGAGAATTCGAGGCTGATGCACGGGAACGAGACTACGTCTCCTGCGAGCCGTTCGCATCGTGGTGAGATTTCGGATCTTGACTATTGCGTGACGGTTCGTGCGCGTGCTTGTTGCTCCAGTGGGGAGAATCGGGCCAAGGGAACCAGCAAACAGCAAGGGAGGCGAGACGCGTGGCCCTGATGACGAGCCGCTTCGCTGATGGCCTCGCCGTGGGATCCGACCTGGGCGCGACCGCCGAGCGCGCCGTGGGGCAGGCCCTGTCGAGGCTTGCCGGCAAGGCCGACCTGGTCTGTTTCTTCATCTGCGGCGATGACCCCGACGACGTGGCGGAGGCCGGCCGCCGGGCCATGGCGCTCGCGCCGGACGCGCACGTGATCGGCTGCAGCGCCACCGGCGTGATCGGCGACGGCCAGGGCGTCGAACTCGCGCCGTCCGTCAGCGCCTGGGCGGCGACGCTCGACGGCGCCAGACTGACCACCTTCGCCCTGGAGACGCTGACCGCCGAAGACCGTTTCGTCGTCGTCGGCCTGCCGGAACGCGGCGCCGACGACCACGTGGCCGTCCTGATGGCCGACCCGTACACCTTTCCGACGGACGCGTTCGTCGAGCGCTCCGTGGACGTGCTCGGCGACCTGCCGATCATCGGCGGCCTCGCCAACGGGATGAGCGGCAGAGGCTCGGTACGCTTGTTCGCCGACGGCCAGGTCTACACCGAGGGCGCCATCGGCGTGCTGATCAGCGGCCAGGTCAACGTCAGCACCGTGGTCAGCCAGGGCTGCCGCCCGATCGGCCCCACCATGGTCGTCACCCGCGCCGAGGAGAACCTACTGCTCGAACTGGCCGGTCAGCCCGCCCTCGCCCGCCTGGAGGACATCGTCAGCGACCTCGACGAGGACGACCGCGACCTGGTCGCCTCCGGCCTGCAGATCGGCCTGGCCATGGACGAGTACGCCGAGCGCCACGAACGCGGCGACTTCCTCATCAGAGGCGTGCTCGGCATCGACCCCGACCGGGAGGCGGTCGCCATCGGCGACGTGGTCGAAGTCGGCAGAACCGTCCGCTTCCAGGTACGCGATGCCGCCACCGCCGACGAGGACCTCTACGACCTGCTCGACGCCCACCGCGAAGAGCTGGGCAAGGTCGACGGCGCGCTGCTGTTCGCCTGCAACGGCCGCGGCTCCGCCATGTTCGGCACCGCCGACCACGACGCCGTCGCCCTGCGCGACACCCTCGGCCACATCGGCATGGCCGGATTCTTCGCCGCCGGCGAGGTGGGCCCGGTCGCCGGGCACAACCACGTCCACGGCTTCACCGCCTCTGTCCTGGTCTTCTCCTCGGGCAGCCGGTGATCCTCGCGATCGACGTCGGCGGCACCAAGATGGCGGCCGCCCTGGTGGCCCCCGACGGCGCCGTACGGCGCACCCGCCGCCTGGCCACCCCGCAGGACGCGGACGCCGAAACCCTGTGGAAGACCCTGCTCACGCTGATCGAGCCCTACGACGGCTTCGGCGGCGTCGGCGTGGGCTGCGGCGGGCCCATGGCCTGGCCCTCCGGCGAGGTCTCGCCGCTCAACATCCCCGGCTGGCGCGGCTTCCCCCTCGGCGAACGGCTGGCCGCCCGCTTCCCCGGCAAACCCGTGCGCGTCCACAACGACGCCATCTGCCTGGCCGTCGCCGAGCACTGGAAGGGCCACGGGCGCGGCCGGGCCAACATGCTGGGCATGGTCGTCTCCACCGGGGTCGGCGGCGGGCTCATCCTCGGCGACCGGCTCGTCAACGGCGGCACCGGCAACGCCGGGCACATCGGGCACGTCATCGTGGAGCCCGGCGGCCCGCCCTGCGGCTGCGGCGGCCACGGGTGCCTGGAGGCCGTCGCGCGCGGGCCCGCGCTCGTGGCGTGGGCGCAGGGGCAGGGCTGGACGCCTTCGCGGGAGGGCCGCCTGTGGGTGCAGGACGGCTCGCACACGCAGGAGGGAGCGGCCGGGCCGTATCGGGAGGATCGGGAGACGACGGGACAGATGCTGGCGGCCGACGCGCGCCGCGGCGACCCGATCGCCCGCGCGGCCCTCGCCAGGGCGGGACACGCGCTGGGCCTGGCGATCGCCTCCGCCACGCACCTGTGCGACCTGGACGTGGTGACGATCGGCGGCGGGCTGGCGCAGTCGGGCGCGTTGCTGTTCGGGCCGCTGGAGCGGACGCTGCGCGAGCACGCGCGCATGGACTTCGCGCGGCGCCTGTCCGTCGTCCCGGCGCTGCTCGGCCAGGACGCCGGCCTCGTGGGCGCGGCGGCGCTGCTCCTGGGCGGCGACAGGTACTGGGCGTCCTAGTCGAGCGCCCACTCGGCGGCGACGCGCGCCTGTATTTCGGCCTGGATCGGGCCCGTCTTCCTGAAGAACCGCGTCGCGCACTCCAGATCCTCCAGCGCCGCCTTGACCTCCCTGTCCAGGTACGGCGCGGCCTGCCCCGGCGACAGCGTCGGCAGATATTCCACGCCCTCCTTCCTGATCGGGAACTCCGCGTCGGCCAGCCGGTCGCGTTCGGCGACGAACGACTCCCGCACCTGACTGGTGATCCGGCTGGGCAGGGCCGAGCGGACCGTGTAGCCGTAATCCTCCAGACAAGCGGCATATTTGCGGGCGAACATTCGCGCCGGGGGGTGGCTGTCGAACTCCCGCGCCAGGGCGTGCCTCAACGCCGCGTCCCGCTTTCGGTCGAGGTCGAAGCGCCCGGTGACCTGCCTGCCTGTGAGCCGAAGCACCGCCGAGCCGAGGCAGACGTCGTAGGCGCGGCTGTAGGCGCGTACCTGCGTGAGGGACAGCGCAGCGGTCAGCCGGTCGTTCGGGTCGTAGGGGAGTGCCGCGAGGCCGCCGGCCTCCTTGTCGGTGGTGTGGACGTACATGGCGAAGACCTTGAAGCCGTACTTGGCCCGGCTCTGGCGTTCCTGCTCGGGGGTGTTCTGGCGCGGCGGCCGCCGGGGGGAGCCGACGGGGATGTACTTGAATCCCTGATCCTTCATGCAGGCGGCCATGAGGGTTTCGCGCCGGTTCGCCACCGGCGCCGCCCCGGACTCGGGAACCGGCGCCGCCGGGCCCGCGACCATCACCGTGGCCAGCGCGAACGCCAGCGACCCCCGCACTACTCCTGCCCCCACTCCCGGTTGACGCGGGCGTAGACGGCGTTCGCCCGCGGCTGGTAGACGGGGTAGAAGTCCTTGCCGCACTCCAGGTCGTCCAGGGCGGCCCGCACCTCCTCCCGGAAGTACGGCTCCGCCTCGAAGCGGGACAGGTCGGGCATCACGTTGCCCCGCATCCGGGGCCACTGGCGGCGGCCGAGCTCCCACAACTGGTCCATGAGCGACTTCTGGACCTGTGAGGTGATCTGGCTCGGACGCGGGTCGGCCACGGGGCGGCCCTTGGACTTCAGGCAGGCGGCATAGTCCCGCGCGCCCGCGGTCAGCCGGGGGTCCGAGTCGAGCGCGCGCTGCATCGCCGCCTCCGCGGCCACCTTGAGCTTGGCGTCGAGGTCCTCGTAGCTCGTCACCTTCCGGCCGAGCGCCGTCTCCGCCGCCCAGACGTAGCACGGGGTCTGGGCCGCGAAGTAGGCCCGCGCCTGAGCGCGCGACAGGGCTCTGATGATCTCGGTGTTGGGGTGCATGCGGTAGGCCGCGACGCCTCCGGGGCCGGTGTCGGCGGGGAAGACGAACCGGGCGAAGATCCGGAAACCATTCTTCTCCCGGTCGGCCAGCATGGCCGTGTAGTCGCCCTCGGCCAGCCCGCGCTCCGCCTCCGTCATCGGGGCCGGCGCTTCGAGGTCCTGGATGTAGCGGAAGCGGTGCCGCTTCATGCAGTCGGCCATCAGGCTCTCCCTGAGCTGTTTGGCTGACAGAGGCGGCCGGTGCGCGACGGACGGCACGGCGGGCAGCGCGCTTGAGCCGCTGACCAAAAGGATGGTCAGCGCGGTGGCCAGTTGCCGGAGTCCCATCGGGGCGGACACTATCTCAGCGCGTCCACAGGTTCCATCCTGGCCGCCCGCAGCGCCGGATACAGCCCGGCCAGCAAGCCGACGACGGCCCCGGCCACGGGGGCGGCCAGCGCCAGCCGTACGTCCAGGAGGGGTGTCCACTCCTTGACCGCGCAGACGGCGACGATGGTCACCACCCCGAGCGAGGCGCCGATCACGCCGCCGGTCAGCCCGGTCAGCGTGGACTCCAGCAAGAACTGCGCGGCGATGTGCCGCCGGGCGGCGCCCAGCGAGCGGCGCAGGCCGATCTCGGAGACCCGCTCCATCACGGTCACCAGCGTCACGTTGGCGATGCCGACGGCGCCGACCACGAGGGAGACCAGCCCGAGGATGAGGAAGAGGGCGTTGACGTCGTCCTGCGCCTTGTCGCGGGCCCTGATCGGGCTGGGCGGGGCGATCACCTGGAGCAGGTCGTGGTTCCCCGGGCTGAGCGCCGGCGGGGCCTGGCGGGAGATCAGGTCGGCGGCGCCGAGGCTGGTGTTGATCAGGACCCGGGTCACGTCGCGCAGGCCGAACTGGCGGCCGGTGCTCGGCGGGATCATCACCGCCATCGACAGGTTCCGCTCGCGGCGCAGCTCGCCGAGCACCCCGATGACCGTGTACGCGTGCTTGCCGATGAAGATGGCCGGAGCGCGCTTCAGGCTGCCGACGCCCAGCAGCTTGGCGGCCTGGTCGCCGATCACCGCCACCCGGTCCTGGCGCCGCACGTGCCCGGTGTCGAAGAACCGGCCGGCGACCATACGACCCCGCGCCGCCCGCGGCAGGTCCGTGGTCGCCGCCAGGACGCTCAAGGTCTGCGCGGTCACCCGGGTGGGGTCCACCAGGTCGTTGGAGCGGACGGACAGGTTGGCGCTGTCCTTGGTCTCGGCCACGGCGGCGGCCGAGGTGACGCCGCGCAGCCTGGTCACCCGGGAGACGGCGTCCCAGCTCACCAGCGGGGCGTTCTTCTGCTCGGGCACCTCGACCGTGACGGCGGTGGCGACCAGTTCGTCGAAGCGGCCGACGATCTGGTTGCCCGCCGTGGCCGCCACGCCCAGCGTGACGACGAGCGTGGTGATGCCTAGCACCGTGCCGAGCGTGGTCAGGGCGGAGCGCACCGGCCTGGCGAGCATGCCGGCGAGCGCTTCGGTCCACAGGTCACGAATCTTCACTGAGCACCCCGTCGGTGATCCTGACCCGGCGCCCGGCGCGCCGGCTGACGTCGTTCTCGTGGGTGATGACGACGATCGTCAGGCCCTGCGCGCGCAGGTCGTCGAACAGGGCGAGCACGGCGCCGGTGTTGCGGCTGTCGAGGTTGCCGGTGGGCTCGTCGCACAGCAGCAGGGAGGGGCCGCCCATGAGCGCCCTGGCGATGGCGGCGCGCTGGCGTTCGCCGCCGGACAGGCGGTCGGGCGGGAAGCCGGTCCGGTGGGCCAGTCCCACGCGGTCCAGGGCTTCGAGCGCGCGTTCCCGCCGGTTCTTGCGGGGGTTGGCGCCGTAGACCTCGGCCAGCATCACGTTCTCCACCACGCTGCGGTGCGCGAGCAGGTGGAACGACTGGAAGACGAAGCCGATCCGGTCGCCGCGCAGCCTCGTCCGCGCCCCGTCGCGCAGCGTGGTGGTCTCGGTGCCGTCCAGCCGGTAGCTGCCCGAGGTGGGACGGTCCAGCAGGCCGAGCACGTTGAGGAGGGTCGACTTGCCGGAGCCCGACGGGCCGACGATGGCCAGGTAGTCGCCCTGCCGTACGGCGACGCTGACCTCGTCGAGCGCGCGGACCGGCGGGTCGGAGGGGAACTCCTTGGAGACCAGTTCCAGCTCGATGACCGGCTCAGGCACCGCTGATCACCACCCGGTCGCCCTCCTTGAGTTCGCCGCTCACCTCGACCTGGCCGTCGGCGGTCAGCCCGGTGCGTACCTCGACCTCTCTCGTCCGGTCCGGCGCGGTCTCGACCTGCACCCGCGCCCTGCCGTCCGCGGCGGTGACGACCGCGGCGACCGGCACCACCAGCACCGGCTCGTCGGTCGCGCCCACGGTCACCCTGGCGGCGACGGCGGTCCCTGACAGGCCCTTGAGCCCCTTCATCGACTCGGGGGTGATCAGCACGGGCCGGTTGCCGGCGGGCGGCGCCTCCTCGCCGGGGACCTTGGCCTTCTCGCCGACCGCGCTCAGCGTGGCCGGATAGGTCTGGCCCGAGTCGAGTTCGATGCTGGCCTTGAGCCCCTCGCGCAGCAGGCCGGCCTCGCCGGCCTCCACCGATCCCGACACCATGAACGACGAACTGGTCACGGTGGCCACCTCGTCCTCGACCATCTGGCCCGCCTTCACCTTCGCCTTGTGCACCCGCGCGGGCAGCGCGGGCAGGAACACCACCTCGCCCGGCGGGATCGACGTGCCGAACGTGCGCAGAAACTCGCCGAGCAGCGACGACGCCGCCGCCACGTCCTTCTTCGCGTTGGCGACCTTGAGCTTGGCGGGGGAGACCTGCCGGGCGTGCCGCAGCGCCTGCTCGGCGGTGACCAGCCCCTCCTGCGCGGTGATCACGGCCGTACGCAGCTCGCGCAGGCGTTTCACGCGGGCCTGCGCGCTCTCCCCGGCGAGCCGGTCGCGCGCCCGGCGGGCGGAATCCAGCTCCGCCGCGGCGTTGGCGACCTTGAGCTCCAGCAGCCGGGTGTCGGCACCCGGCGAGGGCGACGGTGTGGGCGCGGGCCTGTTCGCCTCGGCCAGCGCCTGCTCGGCTTCGAGCAGCTTCTCCTCGGCCGCGCGCACGGCCGAGTCGGCCGCGTCCACCTTGGCCTGGTCCTCGGGCGTGAGCCGCCCGTCCTCCGCCTCCTCCAGCGCGCTCTCGGCCGCGCGCAGCTCGTCCTCGGCGTTGCCGAGCTTGATCTTCAGCGGCAGGACGTCGCGCCCCTGGTCGAGCGCGCGTTGTTCGATCGCGAGCGTCTCCTTCGCTGTCTGTACGGCCTTGCGCAACGTGTCCAGCGCCTGCCGGTCGGCCAACGCGGGCCGCTGGGCCTCATAACCCCCCTTCGTGTACAGCCGGGTGACCGCGGCGACCGTGGCCCCGTCGAACACCCCCGTGACCGGCGTGCCGAACCCGAGCCTGCGCAGCGCCCTCTGCAACTGCTCGACGTCGTCGCCCTTGGTGCCCGGCGCGATCGTGCGGTGCATCGGCACCTTGCCGCGCAGCGCGAACACCGGCCGCCCGTTGACCTCCATCAGCACGCCGCCCTCGCGCAGCCTGCCCTGGCGCGGGGCCCGCGTGGCACGCTGCAGCTCGGCCGGGCCGCCGACCACCCCGGCGAGGGTGATCGGGAACGGCGAGCCGTACTCCAGGGTGCCGTTGACGGCGACGGTGCTGACGAGCTTGCGGCGCTCGACCGCCGCGGTGACGAGACTGGCCTTGGGCGGCGTACGGCGGGCCGCCTCGTCGGCCGGCGAGCGCAGGCGGGTGCTCAGGAACCAGCCGGCGCCCGCGATGGCCAGGACGCCCGCCAGGACGGCGGCGAGAAGCTTCCGCGGCGACTTCATGGGAACTCCAAAAGGGCATGCTGAAGAGAGCCGGTGGCGCCGGCGGGGTTCAGAGCAGGACGTTGCGCCTGGTACGGAACGGCAGTACCGCCGCGACCAGGGTCAGCAGGAGCACCAGCGCCCAGTGCGCGCTCTCCTGCCGGGTGACGACGACGAACGTGAAGCTCTCGGCGAGCACCACCGTGCTGTGCAGCGTGTAGACGGCGGCGGCGATCGACCAGCGGTGGTCGGCCGTCACGTGGCCGGCGTAGCACGCCGCCAGGAGCAGCGCGGTCTCCAGCCCGACGCGGAGCATCGCGGAAGGGGTGGCTTCGACGATGTCGCGCCAGGCTGGATCCGCGCCGGCGGCCACGGGCACCGCGGCCAGCCACCACCACGAACGGCGGTGGAGGGTTTCGCCGCGAATGGCCAACGCCACGAGGCCGAGGATGAGGAGGCCGTTGGCGACGGCCGGGGCGATCGGGCCGCCGCTGGCGTAGAGCGCGGGCATCGACTGCCACGGCCGGTCGGGGAAGACCGGCAGCAGCGTCTCGTCCAGCCACGGCTTGGCCAGCGTGAGCGCCAGCGTCTTGACGGAGAGCAGGGCGGCCAGGGGGATCGCCAGGCGTACCCGGCCGAGCAGGGTGGCCAGGAACGTCGCCGCGGCCACGCCCACCCAGAGCGGGATGTTGCTCGCGTACGGGATGAGCACCGCCAGGTTGAGCAGGCTGAGCACCGTCACCGTGAGGTGCAGCCCGTCCGCCCGGGCCGGGCCGTGCGCCGACTGCAGGATGCGGGTCCTGATGCCGCCCTTGACCAGCGCGGCGGCCTCGCGCAGGGGAGGCAGCGCCCGGTCGGGCTCTGCCGTGGTCAGCAGGACGTCCAGCAACTCGTCGCCGTAGTCGGCGCGGTAGCCGTCGGGGTAGGCGCGCAGCAATAACCGGTAGCGGCGCTCCAGCCGGCTCATGAGAAGGTCATCCCGAGCGTGCGTCTGGTGACCACCGACGCGGCCTGCTGCATGCGCAGCGCCTCCTCCTCCACCAGGCGACGGCCGTCGTCGGTGATGCGGAAGTAGCGGCGCTTGCGGCCGTTGACGACCTCTTCCTTCTCGACCACGATCACGCCGGTGTCGGTGAGGCGGTCGAGCGCGCCGTACAGGGTGCCGACGGCGAGTTTGACACGGTCCTGGGAGAGTTCGACGACGCGCTTGAGTATCGCGTGCCCGTGGAGCGGGCCGTCCAGGAGGGCGGCGAGTACGAAATACGTCTGCTCACTCACCGACGATCCCCTAGACATGGCTGAGAAGATACTTCGAGGCGCGAAGCATGGTCAAGGTTCCCCTTAGTTCATCGCATACTCGGCGAGGAGCGTGTTGTTGATCTTCAGGTCCTTGGGGTTGTAGACGGGGTAGAAGTCCTTGCCGCACTCCAGGTCGTCGAGCGCGGCCTTGATCTCCTTCTGGAAATAGGGCTTGGCCTGGGCGGCGGTGAGTTTCGCCTGGATGATCGACTTGGAGCCCGGCTGCCACTCGACGCCCTCCTGCTTGGCGCCTATCCGGCTCATCGTGTCGTTGATCGTGTCGTGGACCATCATGGAGATGTCGCGCGGAGCGGTCTTGGTGACGGTGTAGCCCTTGCCGCGCAGGCAGTCGGCCATCGCCGAGGCGAGTCCGACGAGCCGCTGGTCGCCGTCCATCTCTCTGGCGACCATGAGTTTCTTGGCCTGGGCGAACTGGTTGAAGATATCCATTCGCCGGGTGACGGTCTTGCCGAGGACCTGCTTGGCCGCGCGGGAGAAGCAGGTGTCCTGGGCCTTTCTGTAGGCCTCGTACTGGGCCGTGGAGAGGTCCTGGGTGATCTTCCTGTTGGGGTCCTTGTCGACTTTGGCCTCTTCCTTGCTGATGCCGACCTCGCCCGGGTGGATGAACTCGGCGAACACCTCGAAGCCGTATTTCTCGCGATATTTCCGCATTTCTTGGTAATCGCCGTTGTCGCGTTTGATCTCGGCGGCGGTCTTCTTCTCCTCAGGTCGCACGTAGGCGACGTATCTGAAGCCCTTCTGCTTCATGCAGTCGGCCTGGATCGACTCCATCTGGAGTTTCTTGTCCGCGGTCGCCGTAGTGGGGGTAGCCGAAGCCCCCGCTTTCGGCTCACCGCCCGCCTGGACGCTCCCGCAGCCGGTCAGTACGGCCAGCGCGCTCACGGCCAGGCTCATCTTCTTGATCATGGTCAGTAGTTCCCGCCGCCGAATTCGAGTGCCACGCGCTGCTGGATCTCCGCGTTCCTGGGTGAGTAGGCGGCGTAGAAGTCCTTGCCGCACGCCAGGTCGTCCAGCGCGACCCTGACCTCCTGGCTGAAGTAGCGCTTGCCGTCGGCGACGGAGATCACGGGCATCGCGTACTGCCCGTGCTTGGCCATCTCCTCGTCCTCCGGCTTATCGTCGTTCTTGGCCAGCGCCTTGACCTTGTCCTCGAACATCCGCCAGCCCCACGTGTGGAGCGTGGACGGCCGGGTGTCGGCCACGGAGTAGCCCTTGCCCTTGAGGCAGGCGCCCATCTGCGCGGCCAGCTCGACCAGCTTCGGGTCGCCGTTGAGCTCGCGGTCCAGGACCTTCTCGACCGTCGCGTCCTCCTGGGCGTACAGGTCGTTCTCATCCTTGACGACCTTGCCGGTGACCTCCTTGATCGCCCGGGACTTGCACGCCGTCCGCTGCTTCTCGTACGCCGCGAGCTGGGCGGGTGACAGGTCCTGGATGATGGCGCTGTTCGGGCTGTCCTCCGCCGACCACAGCACCTCTTCCTTCTGGTCGGGATGCGCGTAGCGGTAGAAGACCGTGAAGCCCCTCTTCTCCCGCTCCTGCTTCATCGCCGCGTAGTCACCGAGATAGGCCCGGTCGTTCACGCTCTTGGACGTCTTGACCGGCGGCACCCAGGGGACGTACCTGAAGCCCTTCTTCTTCATGCAGTCGCCGACGATCGACTGGATCCGGTGCGCGTTGTCGGATGCTTTGGTGCTGCTCGCGGCCTTGGGGGTGGCGGTCGGGACGGGCTCGGCCGCGCACCCGGCGACGAGCACGAGTGCCGCGGCGAACGTGACGCGGCACATCATGGCGCGCTTTCCCCCGTTCCCGGCGGTCGCGGCAAGAGCTGATCTCTTGGGCATGCCGGAGACCATAGTCCGTTCAACGGAGTATCGTCAATCCAGGGCATGCCTCCGCTGCCGGAGGGGCAGAAGGGCGGCGGCCGCCGTCAGCAGTCCCAGCAGGGCCCAGTACGCCAGGTGCTGTGCGGAGGGGATCACGCCGTACTCGGGGAGCATCAGCAGGCTCACCCCGGTGACGGTGACCGCCAGGTAGAACGCGCAGCCGAGCGCCCAGCGCAGGTCACGGGTCAGGTAGCCGGCCGCGGCCGCGGCGACCATCAGGGCCAGCTCCAGCCCCATCCGGCTCAGGCTGATCGGCAGATTGTGCTCCTCGATCATCCAGGCGGGGCCGTCCCATGCCAGGAACGGGATCGCCGCCCACCACCACCAGGAACGCACGCGCGGGGCGCCCCCGCGCGGCGCCAGCGCCAGCAGGCCGAGTACCACCAGCCCGTAGGCGGCGGTCACGCCCCCCGGATCGCTGTCGACGAACAGCGGCCGGTCGGTGAGCAGCCCCGGATAGACCGGCACCTGGGTCAGCTCCGCCACCTGCCGGCCGCCCGCGACGGCCACCGCCTTGACGCCGACGGCCACGGTGAGCGGGATCGCGGCCCAGAGCCACCCCCGCAGGACGGCCAGCACCGACAGGGCCGACAGTGCCGTCCACAACGGGATCGATCCGGCGTACGGCACCAGCGCCGCCAGATTGGCGACGGCCACGGCGGTGACGCCCAGGTGCAGCCCGTCCCGCCAGACGCTGCCACCCGCCAGGTGGATGACGCGCGTACGGATGCCACCGGCCACCAGCCCCGCCGCCTCCCTGGGCGGCGGGACGGTCCGATCGGCGTCCGTCGACTCCATCAGCACGTCGAGCAGCTCGTCGCCGTGCGCCTGCCGGTAGGGGCGCGGGTAGGCCAGCAGCAGCTTGCGGTAGCGGCGTTCGAGCACGCTCGTGACCGGACTTTCCAGCGTGGCCGTCATCCGCGCGCGATCCCCAGCAAGGACACCCCGGCCCGCGCCCCCCGCCCCCCGCTCAGACCCCAGACGGCGCCCAGGCTCCGGGCGGCGCCCAGGCCCCAGGCTTGTGCCTGGCCCGGTGACAGCCGCAGGACCAGCGCCGCCGCCTCCTGCATCCGCCTGGCCTCGGCCTCGACGAGCGCCTGGCCGTCGTCGGTGATGCGGAAGTAGCGGCGGTTGCGGCCGTTGACCGTCTCCTCCCGATCGACGGCGATCACGCCGCGCTCGTGCAGGCGCTCAAGGATGCCGTAGAGCGTGCCGACCGACGGGCGTACCCGGCCGTTGGACAGCTCCTGGATCAGCTTGCTGATCGCGTGTCCGTGGAGCGGTCCGTTGAGCAACGCGGTGAGCACGAAGAACATCGGCTCACTGACTTCAGAGGTTCCTCGGGGCATGGGGAAGACCGTATTCCGTTCAACGGAGTGTCTGCAACGCTTGTAACGCTTCGCGGCGAGGGGCGGCCGCCCACGGACAGCTAGTGCCTTTTGGGTCTTGTGTCCGGTGATGGGGAGATTAGTTTCGTTCTCACCATGACCAATACAGCCCGCGGCCTCGTGCTGCGTCTCCTCCGTGACGCCGGACCGATGCCGAGGGCGGAGCTCGCCCGCAGGACCGGGTTGTCGGCCACCACGATGACCAAGGTCGTCGGCCAGCTCATCGCGGACGGCTGCCTGGCGGAAGGGCCGCCGGGCGCGCCCCGGGTCGGGCGTCCCGCCACCGACGTGGCGCTGCAGCCGGAGGCGTTCTGGGTGGTCGGGGTGCACGCCGGGGCGGACGGGGTGCGGCTGGGGCTGCGCGACCTGCTGGGCCGGGCCGCGGGCGGCGCCGTACCTGCTTGCGGGCCGTTGACCGAGGCGATCCGCGCGCTGGTCGCCGCGTCGGGGGTGGACCCCGCGCGGGTGCTGGGCGCCGGCGTGGCCGCGCCCGACCGGTGCGTGGCCGACCGGCTCGGGGTCCCGCTCGGGCCGGGCGTCGTGACCGGCCACGACGCCTGCGCCATGGCCCTGGCCGAGGCGAGGTACGGCTGCCGCGCCCGCGACCTGGTCTACGTGCACGTGGACGGCGGCGTGAGCGCGGGGGCGGTGCTCGACGGCCGCCCTTTTCGCCCGGCGGACCTGGGCCACCTCCGCGTGACGGACGACGGCCCGCCCTGCGTCTGCGGCGGCACCGGCTGCCTGGCCGCCGTGATCTCCGGACCCGCCCTGTCCGCCCGCCTGCCCGGCGGCGGAGGAGGGCGGGAGTGCCTGATGGCGGCCGTGGCGGCCGATGCCGTGCTCCGTGAGGAGGTGGCCGCCTGGCTCGCCACCGCCCTGGCCGCCGCCGTCACCCTGCTCCGCCCCGAGCACGTACGGCTCGGCGGCCTGTTCGCGGCCGCGCCCGATGACCTGCTCGACCGGATACGCGCCGCCCTGCGTGCCAGGACACGCGAGCCCGTTCACCTGGACCGCTGCGGCCTCGGCCGCGACGCCGGAGTGGCCGGGGCGGCGGCGCTCGCGCTGGATCGTTTCTTCTACTGGCGGGACTAGCCGCCCGCCGGCCGCCTGGGCTGGAAGAGCCACGCGTCGAACAGCTTGTCGAGCTGCTTGCCCGACACCTTCTCGGCCAGCGCGACGAACTGCGCGGTGGTCACGTGCCCGTAGCGGTGCCCGGCGGCCCAGTCCTTGATCAGGCGGAAGAACGCGGGGTCGCCGATCTCGGTGCGCAGCGCGTGCAGCGTCATCGCGCCGCGCGTGTAGACCGACTCGTTGAACAGGTCCTTCGGCTTGGCCCTGCCGGGCGGGTAGGCCCAGATGGGGTCGGTGGCCGGGCGGGCGTAGTAGTTGTCGAAGACCGCCTGGGCGCGGGACTTGCCGCGGTGCTCCTGCCACAGCCACTCGGCGTAGGTGGCGAAGCCCTCGTTGAGCCACAGGTCGCGCCAGCGCTTGACGCTCAGGCTGTTGCCGAACCACTGGTGGGCCAGCTCGTGGGCGATGATGCCCTCGTCGGGGTCGAAGCCGCCGTACATGGGCTTGGTCTGGTTCTCCAGCGCGTAACCGGCGGGGAAGTTGTCCACCACGCCGCCCGTCGAGGAGAACGGGTAGGGGCCGAAGACCGTGCTCCAGTAGTCGGTGACCTGGCCGGAGACGGTGTAGAGCCGGTCGAGCGAGGAACGGAACCCGGGGTCGACGGCGACCAGGTTCGCGATGCCGGTGGCGGTCTTGCCCTGGCGCAGTTCGAAGCGGCCCAGCGTCGCCGTGGCCAGGTAGGTGACCATCGGGTGCTTCTCGCGCCAGGAGAAGGTGGTCTTGCCGCCCGAGGTCTGCGGCTTGCCGGTCAGCTCGCCGTTGGCCAGCGCGGTCAGCCCCTGCGGGACGGTGATCTCGAAGTCGAAGCGGGCCTTGTCGGCCGGGTGGTCGTTGGCGGGGAACCAGGTCTTGGCGCCGTTGGGCTCGCAGACGACGAAGGCGCCGTCGGGGGTGGCGATCCAGCCGTACGTGCCGAGGTTGGTGGCGTCCTTGATCGGCTTCGGGCTGCCCGAGTACGTGATCTTCACGGTGAACTTGGCGCCCTTGTCCAGCGGCCGCTCCGGGATCACGGTCAGCTCGTCGCCGCTGCGGGAGTACGTCGCCTCGCGCGCGTCGACCGACACGCCGCCGATGTCGAACCCGGCCAGGTCGAGGTTGAACCGGCTCAGCCGCTGCGTGGCCCTGGCCTGGATGGCGGCCGCGCCGTTGAGGTGGAGCTTGCCGGGGTCGTAGTCGAGGCGGAGGTCGTAGTGGGCGACGTCGTAGCCGCCGTTGCCGTCGAGCGGGAAATCGGCGTCGCCGATCCCCGGCGCGCCCGCGTCCCCTGCCACCGGCCCGGCCGACGTCGGGGCGGCGGCGCCGTTGGACGGCGAGCAGGCGAGCACGGCGAGAAGCGCGGTGAGCGATACCGCGATGCGCCGGGTGGACCCCATGGCCACGTCTCCCTTCGAAGCGTGACCAGAAGCCTACGATAGGTAAGACCCTGGTTCAGGCATCCACGACGAGCGTCTTGCCCGCCTTGTCGTGCAATGCCTGCTTACGACTGTCGAAGAGAATCCAGCCCAGGTCCAGGAGGGCGCCGATGCAGCACAGCCAGCTCAGCACGGTCCTGACCGCCTCGCGGATGGCCACCTGGCCGACCGTGGCCTTGCCGCCGTTCTCCTGCACGACCCGCATGCCGAAGACCTTCTTGCCGACCGTCTGGCCGTTCCAGTAGGAGTGCAGCAGCCAGAAGTAGAGGAAGGCGATGATCGACTGCAGGAAGACGTGCTGCGTCGGGATGCGCTCCCAGATGCCCCGGCTGGAGTCCCAGACGTACGTCCAGCTGTTCCAGCTGAACGGTATCGAGACGATCGCGATGATGATCTCGTCCAGGAGGCCCGAGAACAGTCGCCGCCAGCGCCCCGCCAGTGGTGGTGTCATGCAAGCAAGATCACCACCACCGGGTCAGGACAAACTAAAGGTTGCCCCTGAGTTCCTGCTCGCGCTCGATGGCCTCGAACAGCGCCTTGAAGTTGCCCTTTCCGAAGCCGAGCGAGCCGTGGCGCTCGATGAGCTCGAAGAAGACCGTGGGCCGGTCCTGCACGGGCTTGGTGAAGATCTGCAGCAGGTAGCCGTCCTCGTCGCGGTCCACGAGGATCTTGCGCTTCTTCAGCTCCTCGATCGGCGCCCTGACCTCGCCGATGCGCGAGCGCAGCTCGGGATCGTCGTAGTAGGAGTCGGGAGTGTCGAGGAACTGCACGCCCGCCGCGCGCATGTTGTCCACCGTGGCCAGGATGTCGTTGGTGGCCAGCGCGATGTGCTGGACCCCGGGGCCCCCGTAGAACTCGAGGTACTCGTCGATCTGCGACTTCTTCCTGCTGATCGCGGGCTCGTTCAGCGGGAACTTGACCTTCCTGGTGCCGTCGGCGACGACCTTGGACATCAGCGCGGAGTACTCGGTGGCGATGTCGTCGCCCACGAACTCCGCCATGTTCGTGAAGCCCATCACCTTGCGGTAGAACTCCACCCACTCATCCATCTTGCCCAGCTCGACGTTGCCGACGCAGTGGTCGATCGCCTGGAAGAACCGCTTGGCCGGAGGCGCCACCATCGGCTCGCGGGCGGCGTAGCCGGGCAGGTAGGGGCCGTTGTAGTTGGAGCGGTCGATCAACGTGTGGCGGGTCTCGCCGTAGGTGGCGATCGCGGCGACGATCACCTTCCCGTGCTCGTCCTCCATCGTGTACGGCTCCGCCAGCCCCCGCGCCCCATGGGCGACGGCATAGGCGTACCCCGCCTCGACGTCGGGCACCTCGATGGCCAGGTCGATCACGCCGTCGCCGTGTTCGGCCACATGGCGGGCCAGGTCGTGGCCGGGCCGTACCGCGGACCTGAACTCGAATACGGCGCCGCCGGACTTGAGCACGTACGCCACCTCGTCCCTGCTGCCGGTCTCCGGGCCCCGGTAGGCCACCAGCTGCATTCCGAAGGCGGTCGAGTAGTAGTGGGCGGTCTGCTTGGCGTTGCCCACCGCGAAGACCACGGCGTGCATGCCGTTCACCGGAAATACGTCGCTCATAGGGCTAACTGTTGAATTTGATGCGCTTAGTGCGCAACAGTGACTTGTTTTGGTGGACAATCTGTCCATGGCCATCGACGAACTGGACGCCAAACTGCTCAGTCTGCTAACCACTGAGCCGCGGCTCGGTGTCCTGGAGTGCTCGCGGCGGCTCGGCGTGGCGCGCGGGACCGTCCAGGCTCGGCTCGATCGCATGATCGCCCGGGGGGTGATCACCGGCTTCGGTCCTGACGTCTCGCCCGCCGCGCTCGGTTACGACGTCATGGCGTTCGTCACAATGGAGATTCGCCAGGTGGCCGGGCACGACCCCGTGGCGGACCGGCTCGCGCACATTCCCGAGGTGCTCGAAGTTCACACGATCACCGGCGGAAGCGATCTCATCTGCCGGGTCGTGGCGCGCACGAATGCCGACCTCCAGCGGGTTATCGACCAGATCGTGGAAGTCCAGGGGGTGCTCAGAACATCCTCCGTAATCGCGCTCGACACACCTGTCCCATACCGTGTGCTGCCCTTGGTCGCGGATGTCCCGCGTCGTGTGGCGCGGTAGACGTACCATCGGGTTCAGGGTCGAGGCACCGTTATCGATCGTTTACCCTTGACATTCGCCCAGGTCGCGAGGGCGGAGCAGAGGGCGATCGGGGGGTTGCGCGTGCGGAGTGATGGGGAGAAGGGCATGCGAAAGCGGCGGATTCTCCGCTATTTCCTAATCGCCAGTGGTGTGGGAATCGTCGTGATGATCGGGCTCTTCGGCATCGCGTGGGCGATGACTCCCATTCCCGACAGCACGCAGAAGCAGGCCACCGCACAGGGCTCCGTCATCTACTACCGCGATGGCAAGACCGAGATCGCCCGGCAGGGCGTCGACCGTAAGAACGTTCCACTCGCGAGCGTGCCCAAGCACGTACGCGACGCGGTCATCGCCATCGAGAACCGCTCCTTCTACACCGACAGCGGCGTGTCGGTGAAGGGCACCGTGCGCTCCGTCTGGTCCACCGTCACCGGCCAGCAGCTGCAGGGCGGCTCCACGATCACGCAGCAGCTCGTCCGCAACTACTACAGCGGGCTCAGCCAGGAGCGATCGGTCACCCGCAAGTTCAAAGAGATCCTCATCGCGATGAAGGTCGACCAGTCCAAGTCGAAGGAATGGGTGCTGGAGCAGTACCTCAACACGATCTACTTCGGCCGTGGCGCCAACGGCGTGCAGGCCGCCTCCCAGGCCTACTTCGGCAAGGACGTCAGCAAGATCACCGTCTCCGAGGCCGCCTACCTCGCCTCCGTCATCCAGCAGCCCAGCCGCTTCGCCGACCCCCAGGGCGGCGACCTCGACGCGGCCAAGTCCCGCTGGACCTCGGTGATCAACGGCATGCGCGAGATCGGCGCGCTCACGCCCGACCAGGCGGCGGCCGAGAAGTTCCCCACGCTCAAGGCGCCCAAGAAGCCCTTCGAGTTCAAGGGCCAGAGCCAGTACATGGTCGACCAGGTACGCGCCGAGCTCAACCGGCGCGGCTACACCGACGAGGCCATCAACGGCGGCGGCCTGAAGATCGTGACCACCTTCGACAAGAAGCTCATGGACGCCGCGGCCCGCGCCGTGAAGCAGGTCGTCCCGGCCGCCACCCCGAAGAAGGTCCGCGTCGGCCTGGCCGCGGTCGAACCGTCCACCGGTGAGGTCATCGCCTTCTACGGCGGCAAGGCCTCCCAGTACAAGTACGACAACGCCTTCTCCTCCCAGGTGCAGGCGGGCTCGACCTTCAAGCCGTACACGCTCGCCGCCGCGCTCAACGACGGCATGGGCCTCTCGACGCGGGTCGACGGCAACTCACCGATGCGCGTGGCCTCCGACCCCTCGCACCCCATCCCCAACGACAGCGGGCGCTCCTATGGCCACATCAACCTGATCCGCGCCACCCAGAGCTCGGTCAACACCGCCTTCGTCGACCTCGGCCAGAAGGTCGGCCTCGACAAGGTCGCCGCCACCGCCGAGGCCATGGGCATCCCGGCCGCCCAGCTCAAGCAGCACCAGGGCGCCGCCTCGTTCCCGCTCGGCGTGGCCTCGCTCAGCGCCGTGCAGAACGCCTCCGGCTTCTCCACCTTCGCCAACGGCGGCGTACACGCCGAGGCGCACGTCATCAAGTCGGTCACCGACGCCCGCGGCAAGAAGACGACGATCAAGCCGGCCACCGCCCAGGCCATCAGCAAGGAGGCCGCCGGCGACGCCACGTACGCGATGCAGCAGGTCGTCAAGTACGGCACCGGCACCGCCGCCCGCCTCTACGACCGCCCCGTCGCCGGCAAGACCGGCACCACCGACGACTCCGGCGCGGTGTGGTTCAACGGCTTCACCGCCCAGATGGCGACCGCGGTGAACATGTTCCGCGACGACAACAAGACCGTCCAGATCCCCGGGTACGGCGTGCAGTTCGGCGGCCAGCTCCCGGCCCAGATCTGGCGGGCCTTCATGACCGAGGCGATGGCCGGCAAGCCCGTCGTGCAGTTCCCCGAGCCCACGGACTTCGGCTACGGCATGTACGACTCCGAGCCCGAGGACGACCGCGGCATGCGCGACGACAACGCCCGCGATCCGGACGACTGGCCCAACGACGACGTCACCCAGACGCCCGACCCGACGTTCGAGCCCACGGAACCCGAGCCCTCGGACACGCCCAGCGACGACCCGACCCTCCCGGAGGACCCGGAGACCGGCCCGCCCACGGGCGGCGACGGCACCGGCGCCCCCACCACGGGACCGGGAGAGGGCCGCGACAACGCCGGCCGCCCCGCCAACGGCCGCCCCAACGGCTAGGCGCCGGGCCGCCACCAGTCGTCGAACGGCGTGACGGGAAGGGCCCGCTTGTGCCGGGTGGCGAGATAGGTCGACTCGACCTTGGCCGCCACCTCAGGCGGTACCTCGGCGCCTTCCAGGTAGTCGTCGATCTGGGCGTAGGTCAGGCCGAGCGCCACCTCGTCGGGCAGCGCGGGCCGATCGTCCTCCAGGTCGGCGGTCGGCACCTTCTCCCAGACGCTCG
This sequence comes from Nonomuraea sp. NPDC059023, assembly GCF_042740095.1. Lineage (NCBI taxonomy): Bacteria > Bacillati > Actinomycetota > Actinomycetes > Streptosporangiales > Streptosporangiaceae > Nonomuraea > Nonomuraea sp. NPDC059023. The sequence continues at coordinate 59,948 of NZ_JBHYIO010000038.1, forward strand.
GCGGCGCGCCCAGTTCCTGGAGCAGCGCGGCGCCCTGGCGCTTGGTCAGCCCGGTCAGCGGGGTGAGGTCGGCGCCGCCGTCGCCGTACTTGGTGAAGAAGCCGGTCACGGCCTCCGCCGCGTGGTCGGTGCCCACGACGAGCATGCCGAGCTGCCCGGCGATCGCGAACTGGATCACCATGCGTTCGCGCGCCTTGGTGTTGCCGCGCACGAAGTCGCGCAGCGCGGGCTCGTCGCCCAGCAGTTCCCGCACGCCGAGCGCCGTCTGCGCCGCGGTCGCGTCCGCGCCCGGCTTGACGTTCACCGCGATCGAGCGGTCCGGGCGGATGAAGTCCAGGGCGATCTGCGCGTCGTGCTCGTCGGCCTGCACGCCGTAGGGCAGCCGCGCCGCGACGAAGGTGGCCGCGTGCCCGTCTGCGCGCAGCTCCTCGGCGGCGAGCTGGCACAACCGGCCGGTCAGCGTGCTGTCCTGGCCGCCGCTGACCCCGAGTACGTAGCCCTTGGCCGGGGTCGAGCGCAGGTAGTCCTTGAGAAAGTCGATCCGCTGCCGGATTTCGACTTTGGGGACGATGGTCGCCTTCACCCCGAGTTCGCGGAGAATCTGCTCCCGTAGGTTAGCCATCCCGGTACTTTAGGCCGACAGCTCGGCCCGCAGGTCCGCCGGGGTGGTCACGGGCAGCCGGCAGGCGAAGTCGCGGCAGACGTAGGCCGTGGCCCTGCCGTCGATCCCCGTGCGCCCCGCCAGCAGCGGCACCTCCTCGGACGGCCCCAGCGCGATCACCAGCCCCGGGGAGCCGGACAGCATGGCCTCCCGGTGCAGCGCCCGCGTGCCGGGATCGCCGGGATCGCCGACCACGGCCACCTCCACCGGCCCGGACAGCGCCGCGGCGGCGACCGCCAGGCCCCAGCCCGCGAACCTGGCATGGCCTGAGGCGAGCACGGACACGGTGCCGAGCGCGTCGTAGGCCGCCTCGCGGTGCCGCCTGGAGCCGGTCAGCGCCGCGTACGACAGCAGGGCCCCGGCCGCCGCGAACTGCCCCGAGGGCACCGCGTTGTCCGTCGGGTCCTGCGGACGCTGGAACAGCCGCTCGGAGTCGTCGGCGGTGTCGTAGAACCCGCCCTCGCCGTCGGCGAACCGGCTGAGCACGGTCTCCAGCAGCGTCCCCGCCAGCGTGAACCAGCGGGTCTCGCCCGTCGCCGAGTAGAGGGTGAGCAGGCCCTCCGCCACGTCGGCGTAGTCCTCCAGCACGCCGGCGTTGGCGCCCGCCCGGCCGTCGCGGGAGGTGCGGGTCAGCCGGTCGCCGGTGACGTGCACCTTCTCCAGCAGTACGGCCGCCGCGCGCGCCGCCGCCACCAGGTCGTCGCGCTCGAACACCACGCCGGTCTCGGCCAGCGCGGCGATGGCCAGGCCGTTCCAGGCGGCCACGACCTTGTCGTCGCGGCCGGGCCGTACCCGCAGGTCACGGGCGGCGAGCAAGCGTTCGCGGACCCGCTCGTAGCGCGCGACGTCGTCCGGGTCGCGCAGCAGTTGCAGCACCGACGTGCCGTGCTCGAACGTGCCGGTGACCTCGAACAGCTCCGCCGCCCACGCGCCGTCGCCGGCGCCGAGCACGTCCGTGAGCTCGGCGGGCGTCCAGACGTAGAACTTGCCCTCCTCGCCCTCGCTGTCGGCGTCGAGCGCGGAGGCGAACCCGCCCTCGGCGGTGCCCATCTCGCGCAGCAGCCACTCGGCGGTCTCCAGCGCGATCCTGCGGGCCAGCGGCTCGCGTGACAGCCGCCACCAGTGGGTGTAGACGCGCAGCAGCAGGGCGTTGTCGTAGAGCATCTTCTCGAAGTGCGGCACCACCCAGCCCGCGTCCACGCTGTAGCGGGCGAAGCCGCCGCCGAGCTGGTCGTAGATGCCGCCCCTGGCCATCGCCTCCAGCGTGCGCGCCGACATCTCGCGCTCGCCCGCGCGCAGCAGGAACTCCAGCACCATCGACGGCGGGAACTTGGGCGCGTCACCGAACCCGCCCCGCTCGGCGTCGAAGCCCGCCCGCAGATTCCGTACGGCCCGCTCCAGCGTGGCCGCCTCAGGCAGCGGCCCGTTGGGCAGCGAGGTGTGGGAGTTGAGCGCCTGGACCACCTTCGACCCCTGGGCCAGGACCTGCTCGCGGTCGCCCGTCCACGCCTGGTGGACGCCGAGCAGCAGCCGCCGGAAGGTGTCGCGGGGGAAGTAGGTGCCGCAGTAGAAGGGGTGGCCGTCGGGCGTGGCGAACACCGTCATCGGCCAGCCGCCCTGGTGGGTCATGGCCTGGGTGGCGCTCATGTACACGGCGTCGACGTCGGGCCGTTCCTCGCGGTCGACCTTGACGCAGACGAAGTGCTCGTTCATCAACTGGGCGGTGGCTTCGTCCTCGAAGCTCTCATGCGCCATCACATGGCATCAGTGGCGGTCAAGAAGCGAGTAACCAATGGCAGGATGAGTAACCCACACTGATCAGTAGGGGTACGTCCCGCCGTCTCGCTTCTTGCATCGCCTCCTCTCCCCAAGGCCACCAGTCGACTGGATTGGCGGCGTGCTGGAGGAGGTAGGGAGAGGTCTCACTACCCAGCCGGTTCATGTGACCATCCTGTCAGAACCGAACAACTAGGTCACCGGGACGAACCGGGCGGTCCGGGACGCGCCGCCGTCGTGGGGCGTAGGTTACGGAGCGTGGATCTGGATTTCGTCAGCAGGCATGCCGGCCGCCCCGCCGCCGCCCTCACCCGCAGGGACGTGGCCCGCGCGCTGCTCGCCGTACCGTCGGGGGTGGCGCTTGTGGCCATGCCCGACCTGCGCCGCGCCCTCATGGGCGCGGCCAACCCGCTCTCCCTGCCGTTCTGGGAGTCGGCCAAGGCGATGCTCAGCTCGATCGAGTCGGGCGCGGCCACCGTCGGTGAGGTGCAGCGGTGGCTGGAGGCCACGGGCAGCGAGCCGATCCTGCTGACCCCCGGCTACTTCGTCTGGCCGGAGGAGGACGAGCGCGGCCCGGTGGCGGCCGAGATGTACGACCTGATGGTCGCCTTCCTGGAGGAGCGGATCGCGGCGGGGGAGATCGACCCTGACGCGCTGGCCCGCGAGGAGCCGGAGGAGCGCCGCGCGTACGAGGATTTGCAGGAGCGCTGGCTCAACTCGCCGCTGCCCGACGGGCGGGTGCCCGGTCACGCGGTCAGCGACGAGCAGGACGAGGAGTTGTTCGCCGCCTGGGACGAGGAGGAGGCGTTCGCGCTGTCGGAGCTGCGCCGGATCGTGGCCCAGCTGCCCAAGCGGCCGGAGCTGCCCGAGGCCGACCTGGAGCGGGCGGCCGAGCGCCTGCGGGAGATCCTCGGCCTGCCCGGCTATCCGGGCAACGTGCTGCGCGCCTGCGCGGGGCTGGACGACCGGCCGCTGCCCGACGACGACGCGGACCTGTGGACGGCGGTCGCGGCCGGCATCGCCGGGCCGATCTCCGACCTCGCCGACGTCGAGGACCCGGAGGAGTTCACCGACCTCGACGCCGAACTCGGCCACGAGGACACGGTGCTGGCCAACCTCTGCGCGATCCAGCACGCCGACTGGCTGGCCGCCGTGGCCGCCCTGGCCAGGCTGGGCCCCGGGGTGCTGGCCTCGCCCGAGCGGATCGCCAGGCTCATCGCCGAGTCGGAGGACATCGACGTCGAAGGCGCGGAAGGCGACGAGGAGGAGCTCGCCACCACCGAGGGACTGTTCCTGCCGGTGGTGTTCCTGTGGGGCTACCTCGGCATCGTGGACCAGGACGACGTGCTCACGCCGCTCGGCTGGTGGGGCCTGCCGAGGGCGCTGGAGCGCGCCTGGTCACCCGCTGAGTAGGTCCTGGTACTCGGGGTGGCGCTCGATGTAGGTCTTCACGTACGGGCACACCGGCGAGACCTTCAGCCCGGTGTCGCGGCTGGCGTCGAGCGCGTGCCTGACCAGCCGGCCAGCCAGACCCTGGCCCTCGAACTCCCGCAGCACCTCGGTGTGGGTGAAAACGATCTTCGTGGGCAGCAGCTTGTAGTCGGCGAACCCGGCGACCCTGCCGTCCACGAGGATCTCGAAGCGGCTCTCCGTCGAGTTGTCGACTATCTCGGTCGGCATCTACTCGGCTTTCTTCTCGTCGGGTACGTCGCCGTCGCGCGGCACCGTGATCCTGCCCATCTGCTTGTTCATGGACCTGATCAAGAGGAAAAGGGCCGCGCCGATGGCCGCCACGACGAGGAAGCCGAGCAGGCCGGGGCTGACTTCGCCAGCTGCCAGAACTGTCACTCTTCCAGTCTGCCATCCGGGTGCGGTGGTCGGACCGGCACCCGGTCCCGTTCAGTGGCAGGCGGGGCTGGGGTCGTCGGCGTGGATGCCGGCGAACAGGTCGTCCTCCGGCAGATCGGTGTCGACCAGCGAGCGCGCCAGGTGGTAGTCCTCGGTCGGCCAGACCTCCTGCTGCAGCTCGCGCGGGCAGCTGAAGAACCAGCCGTCGGGGTCGATCTGCGTGGCGTGGGCGATGAGCGCCTGGTCGCGGATGTCGAAGTACTCGGCGCACGGCACCCGGGTGGTCACCGGCCACTTGGCGGGCCGGTCCTCCCAGCGGGAGATCCAGTCGGCGTACGGCGAGCCGATGCCGCGCTCGGTCATCGCGTCGTGCAGCGCCTCGAAGCGCTCCTTGGTGAAGCCCATCTGGTAGTAGAGCTTCAGCGGCTGCCACGGGTCGCCGGTGCCCGGGTAGCGGTCGGGGTCGCCGGCCGCCTCGAAGGCCTCGACGGAGACCCGGTTGGTCATGATGTGGTCGGGGTGCGGGTAGCCGCCGTCGTCGTCATAAGTGATGATCACGTGCGGGCGGAACTCGCGGACCGCGGCGACAAGCGGCTCGGCGGCCTTCTCCAGCGGCTGGAGCGCGAAGCAGCCGTCGGGCAGCTCCTCCTCCTCGCTCTCCGGCAGCCCCGAGTCGATGAAGCCGAGAAAACGCTGCTGGACGCCGAGGATCTCGCGCGCGCGATCCATCTCCGCCCTGCGGATCTCGGCGATGTTGGCGACCACCTCGGGACGGTCCATCTTCGGGTTGAGCACGGAACCGCGCTCGCCGCCCGTGAGGGTACAGACCAGGACCTCGACGCCTTCGCGCACATAGCGCGCCATCGTGGCGGCGCCCTTGCTCGACTCGTCATCCGGATGGGCGTGGACGGCCATCAGCCTCAGCGGTGCACTCACGGGCTCGATGTCTCCTCAGTTGGACCGATCAGTTGCCCAGAGAGGTTAGTTTCTGCTGGGCGGTCGCGAGGGCGGGGCCCACGCGGGCGACAATTGTCTCGGATAACGCTTAGGGAGTGCAGGGAGATTCCGCCATGGCCACCAGAGATGTCGAGAACGGGCCCGTTCTCGGCACACCCGACGACTTCCCCGATCGACAGAGGCGCGGGGGCCGCATGGTTGTGCACGTGGTGATCGGGGTGCTGGTCGCCATCGTCGCTGGTGGCTGGGGCTATGTGATGTGGTCGATGACGGGCAGCGCCACCGGCGCCAAGCCTCAGGTCATCACCTTCTCCATAGAACGCCCGGACGAGGCGGAGATCACCTTCACGGTGAGCAAGCCCGCCGACCGGATGGCCGTGTGCCGCCTGCGGGCGACCGACGTCAACCACGGAGAAGTAGGCAGCAAGGAAGTAAGAATCCCCCCAGGTGAGGGTAGTAAGCAGCTCAAGGAGCGTCTGGACACCACTGCCCAGGCCACTTCCGTCCACATCCAGTACTGCAATCTCGTATAGTGAGACATTTGGGGAAGCGTTCGAGCAGCTAACTTGTTAGCCTTTCGCAATTCGTAACCCCAAGTGAACTCAGGGCCCCCTAAGTAAGCAAGGAGATCCCGTGGCCGACTCTCGCGATGAGAACGTCACCTGGCTGACGCAGGAGGCGTACGACCGCCTGAAGGAGGAGTACGACTACCTTTCGGGCCCGGGTCGCGTCGACATCGCCAAGAAGATCGAGGCCGCTCGCGAAGAGGGCGACCTGCGGGAGAACGGCGGCTACCACGCCGCCAAGGACGAGCAGGGCAAGATAGAGGCCCGGATCTTCCATCTGCGGCAGCTGCTCGACAACGTCAGGGTGGGCGAGGCGCCCAAGACCGAGGGCGTGGTGGGCCCCGGCATGACGGTGACGATCCGCTTCGAACGCGACGATGACGAGGTGACCTTCCTCCTGGCCTCCCGTGAGGAGACCGGCGCCCCGATCGACGTCTACTCGCCCAAGTCCCCGCTGGGTGCCGCGATCAACGGCAAGAAGATCGGTGAGCGGGCCACGTACTCGCTGCCCAACGGCCGGCAGAACACGGTCGAGATCCTCGAGGCCGTGCCGTACATCGGCAATTGACGACGACCCAGATTTGACGACACAGAACGACAACCTCCGCCGGGCCGTGGGCCCGGCGGATCCTCCGCATGCCTCGGGCATCCGGCAGGACCTGGCGTTTCTGGTGACCTCGCGAAGGCGCCGCGACTTAGGCCGGCTGATCCCCTTCATCGTGGTGACGCTGGTCGCGGTGCTCACCGCCGACGTGCTGCTGCTGGGCGAGTTCCAGAGCTCGCCTGAGCCCGAGGTCAAGACCGCCCAGTCGGTACGCCGCAAGCCGGCCGCGCCGCCCAAGGAGAACCTGGTGGCGCAGACCAGCCCCCAGGACCCGGGTGTGCGCCCGCTGGGCCGCCTGCACAAGCCGAACCTGTTCGTGGTCACCAAGAAGCCCTTCACGACCCCGCTTTTGGGCAAGGTGGCGAAGGTACGCGGCATCAGGGCGCTCGAACTGGCCGACGCCGCCTCGGTCATGATCGACGGCAAGCGGGTCCAGACGCTCGGCGTGGACCCCTCGACGTTCCGCGCGTACACGCCCAAGGTCACCGCCGCCTCCGACGGCCTGTGGACCAACGTGGCGCGGGGTGACGTGGCCGTCTCCTTCGTGCTCGGCAACGACGGCGGGCTCACCCTGCATCGCCAGGTGAGCGGTCCCGGCGGCCCGCTGCGGGTGGGCGCGTACGCGACGACCGGCTTCGGCGCGGTGGACGCGGTGGTCTCCAAGCAGACCGCGAGGACCCTGGGCCTGCCGCACGACAACGCGCTCATCGTCAGCGCGCCCAAGGCCAACTCGGCGAACCTGCGCAAGAAGCTGATGGGCATCCTGCCCAAGGGCACCCAGATCGCCGAGATCAACCCGGTCGGCCCGCCACCGGTCCAGAACCTGGTCTACCAGGGCAACTCCTTCATGTCGGGCGAGCAGATCACCGTCGCGCTGAAGGCCGCCCTGTCGAAGCTGGGCCGTCCCTATGTGTGGGGCGCCGAGGGGCCGGAGACCTTCGACTGCTCGGGGCTGGTCCAGTGGGCCTATGCCCAGGCGGGCATCAGGGTCCCGCGCGTGACGCACCAGCAGTGGGTGGCGGGCCCCCAGATCCCGTACGCCCAGGCGCAGCCCGGCGACCTCATCTTCTGGCGGCACGACCCGACCAACCCGGGGTACATCTCCCACGTGGCCATCTACCTGGGCGACGGCAAGATGCTCCAGGCGCCGCGCACCGGTGACGTGGTCAAGATCTCGCCGGTGGGCATGCGTAACTTCGCGGGCGTGGTCCGCATCGCGCCCTCGGTCGCGGCCCGCGTCCGCTAGGGCGTTCTCTCCTTTGTTTCGGCCCGAGCGGGCTCTTGGCTATGGCCTGCAAGTGTGTAATGTTGATTACATGGAAAGCGAGATTCGCGGCTGGTTCACCGGCCGCATGCCAGAGAGCTGGTTCTCGGCCCCGCCGGAGATCGTGCTGGACCGCGAGGAGATCGCCGTGCTCGGCACGCTGCCCGACCCGCCCGCCGAGGGCGGCGAGGCCGAGCGGGCGGCGCTGATCGACGGCCTGATCAGGCGCTTCCGCGAGGAGACGCGCGAGCGGCGGATCGAGATCGCCAGGGAGGCGGAGCGCAAGTTCCGGCAGAAGGTGTCCTGGGGCGTGGTCTGCGGCGGCGAGACCGTGATGTTCACCACGTTGTCGGTGCCGGTGATGACCCGGCTCCGGCAGTCCGAGCGGCAGGTTCTCGACACGCTTGTGGCCGCGGGCGTGGCCCGCAGTCGCAGCGACGCGCTGGCGTGGTGCGTACGCCTGGTCGGCAAGCACACCGACACGTGGCTCGCCGATCTGCGCGACGCGCTGCAGCACGTCGACCGCGTCCGCTCCTCCGGCCCGGACGTCAATTCCTAGGACTGCGCAGCGGAAACGCTCCGGCGAAAGGACTAAACCTCTTCCGCTATTGGTTTAGACCATTCACATTGGCCTAAACCACTGATTCGAGGGTTTTCTTTAGAACCCGTTCATGTGGGTAGGCTTCCCCAATCACCAGGGCCTCTGCCTGCGACAACAGGTCTATGCCAATTGGCGAAAACCGGTCGTCGTCGTTAATGATGTTTTGGCCCTGAGAAGTGGAGGAGTCGCTGCCGTGTCCGTTTCTGTAGAAGTACCCGCCCCGACGAGCAATGCCGAATTGGTCGCCTGGGTGAACGAGATCGCCGCCCTGACCCAGCCCGATCGGATCGAGTGGTGCGACGGTTCCGAGGAGGAGTGGACGCGCCTGACCAACCTCCTCGTCGAACAGGGGACGTTCACGCGTCTGGCCAAGCGCCCCAACAGCTTCTACGCCAAGTCCGACCCCAGCGACGTCGCGCGCGTCGAGGACCGCACCTACATCTGCTCCGAGCGCGAGCAGGACGCCGGTCCCACCAACAACTGGATCGCGCCGGACGAGATGCGCGCCACCTTCGGCGAGCTGTTCAAGGGCTGCATGCGCGGCAGGACCATGTACGTCGTGCCGTTCTGCATGGGCCCGCTCGGCGGCGAGATCTCCCAGCTCGGCGTCGAGATCACCGACTCGCCCTACGTCGCGGTCTCCATGCGGATCATGACGCGGATGGGCGAGCGCGCCCTGCGCCTGATCGAGGAGCGCGCCGAGTTCGTCAAGGCCGTCCACAGCGTCGGCGCGCCGCTGGAGCCCGGTCAGGACGACGTCGCCTGGCCCTGCAGCAGCACCAAGTACATCAGCCACTTCCCCGAGACCCGCGAGATCTGGTCCTACGGCTCCGGCTACGGCGGCAACGCCCTGCTGGGCAAGAAGTGCTACGCCCTGCGCATCGCCAGCGCCATGGCCCGCGACGAGGGCTGGCTGGCCGAGCACATGCTCATTCTCAAGCTCACCCCGCCCAGCGGCGAGACGCGCTACATCGCCGCCGCCTTCCCGAGCGCCTGCGGCAAGACCAACCTCGCCATGCTCCAGCCGACGATCCCCGGCTGGAAGGTCGAGACGGTCGGCGACGACATCGCCTGGATGCGCTTCGGCGCCGACGGGCAACTGTACGCGATCAACCCCGAGGCCGGCTTCTTCGGCGTGGCCCCCGGCACCGGCGAGGTCACCAACGCCAACGCCATCAGGACCCTCTGGGGCAACAGCATCTTCACCAACGTCGCGCTCACCGACGACGGCGACGTGTGGTGGGAGGGCATGACCGACATCCCGCCCGCGCACCTGACCGACTGGAAGGGCCGCGACTGGACCCCGGACAGCGACGAGCCGGCGGCCCACCCCAACGCCCGCTTCACCACCCCTGCCTCCCAGGCGCCCACCATCGCCCCCGAGTGGCAGGACCCCAAGGGCGTGCCCATCTCGGCGATCCTGTTCGGCGGCCGCCGCGCCACCGCGGTGCCGCTGGTCACCGAGTCGCTGAGCTGGCAGCACGGCGTCTTTCTCGGAGCCAACGTCGCCTCCGAGAAGACCGCCGCCGCCGAGGGCAAGGTCGGCGAGCTGCGTCACGACCCGTTCGCGATGCTCCCGTTCTGCGGCTACAACATGGGCGACTACTTCGGCCACTGGCTGAAGATCGGCGGCAGGGAAGGCGCACGGCTGCCGCGCATCTACTACGTCAACTGGTTCCGCAAGAACGCCGGCGGGAAGTTCATCTGGCCGGGCTTCGGCGAGAACAGCCGTGTGCTGAAGTGGATCGTGGACCGGCTCAACGGCGAGGCCCAGGCCGTACCGTCGGCGATCGGCCTGCTGCCCAAGGAGCTCGACACCGAGGGCCTGGAGATCGCGGAGGAGGACCTCCAGACCCTGCTCAGTGTCGACAAGGACGTCTGGCGCGAGGAGGCGGCGCAGATCCCGCCGCACTTCGAGAAGTTCGGTACGCACCTGCCCAAGGAGCTGTGGGAGGAGTACAACGCCCTGCTCGACCGCCTCTCCTGAGGTTGTGGGGTACGGCGGCGCCCCTCTACCTTGACGAGGAATGGACATCTTCCTGCTCTTAGCCGCCTTTGTCGTGATCACCCTGATCAGCAACCTGTCGGGCAGCGTCGCCAAGCAGCGGCTCAAGGTCGCCGGCGCGACGCTCTCGCAGGCGAGCCATCGGCTGACGCACTACGAGCTCGCCTACCTGGCGGGCGGGCCGCGCCGGGCGATCAACACGGCGCTGGCCGTCCTCGCGACGGCCGGCGCCGTACGCGTCTCGCGCGGCGCCCAGGTCAGCCCGGTCCACGGCGCCACGACCTCCTCCGACCCGCTGGAGCAGGCGGTACTCGACGCCGTGGCCATGCGGCCGGGTCACCGGGCCGCGGAGGTGCGCAAGCTGCTGGAGACGAGCCCGGCGCTCCTGGCCCTGGAGGCACGGCTGCGCGATCGCGGACTCCTGCTGCGGGAGGGCGCGCAGGGCGTGGCCCGGCGGCGCCTGGAAACGCTGCGGCTGGCCTGCTGGGGCGCGGTGGGCTTCGAGATCGCCCTGGTGGTGCTGGCGCTCGCCGGGGTGGCGGGCAAGGACTTCGCGTTCGCGGGCGCGCTGTTCTTCGGCGGGTTCGCCGTGGTGCTCGGGTTCTCCGGCCACTACAAGGAGAAGCGCCGGCTGCGCAACCTGGTCACCGGCGAGGGCAGGCGGGTGCTGGAGTCGGCGCGGCAGTACCACCCGAGGGGCCACGGCGACACCTCCACGCCGGCCCTGGCCGTCGCGGTGCCGGTGGCCCTGTACGGGCTGACCGAACTGGACGACCGCGACCTGTGCGACGGATTGTCGGCCGGTGACCCGCACTCCGACTGCGGCGGATCCTGCGGCTCCCACAGCGACTCCGGCTCCTCGACCTTCGGCGACGGCGGGTCCGGCGGGGGCGACTTCGGCGGTTCGAGCTCGGACGGCGGCGGTGGGTCGAGTGGCTCCAGTTGCGGCGGAGGCGGCGGCGGATCGAGCTGCGGATCCAGTTCCTGATCCGGGAAACTTTCGCCGGGCCGCGTGCGTCTATCGGGTACGAGCCAGAGGAGGCCGCGCATGGACCTGATCTTGCTGATCGTTTCCGTCTTCCTCGCGGTGGCGGCGGGCGCCACCGTTTCCGCGCTCAGGCGCGAACATCTCCGCATCCGCTCCACTTCCGTGAACGGCAATCTCCGCGCCCTGGGACACTACGAGCTCGCCTACCTCGCCGGCGGGCCGCGGCGGGTGGTCAACGCCGCCATCGGCCTGCTGGCCAAGTCCGGTGACCTGCGCGTCTCGCGCGGCGGCTCGCTGCACGCGGTCTCCACGGTGGCCCGCGACCCGATCGAGGAAGCGGTGCTGGCCGCCGTCGCTGCGCGGCCCGGCGGGGTCTCGGCCGCGGCCGTCAGGCACGAGGTGGGCAACGGGGCGGCCATGGACTCGCTCAAGCACCACCTGTCGGCGCTCGGGCTGGTGGTGCCGGACGGCGATCTGGCGTCGGTGCGCGCGTACCTGAAGAAGCTGAGCGCGCTGGAGATCGGGGCGCTGCTGGCCTCGATCGGGCTGGCGATCTACCTGGTCTTCGGCGGGGGCGGGCTGCTCGGGGTGGTCGCGCTCGCAGTCACGGCCGGTACGTGGATCGGCGGCATCGTCGTGCGCAGGCGCCACCACAGGATGCTCGGCAACGACATCACGACCGCGGGGCGCGAGCAGGTCGAGTACGCCGAGCGCCGGCACATGCCGGGCGCCTACCTCGTCACCGGCGCCGCGGTCGGCGCGGTCGCCATGCCCGTCGCCCTCTACGGCCTGGGCGAGCTGGGCGACCCGCAACTGGAGGCCGAGCTGGAGGCGCAGCGCAACTCGGCCGGCAGCGGCGCCGGCGGGTCCTGCGCGGCGGGTAGCTGCGGCGGCGGCAGCGGGAGCAGTGACTACGGTGGCGGAAGCGACTTCGGCGGCTCGTCGGGCGGCGGTTCGGACGGCGGCGGGTCGAGCTGTGGCGGGGGCGGCGGCTGCGGTGGTGGCTGCGGCGGGGGCGGCTGAGAGGGGACGTCGGTGGCGGACTTCGAGCTGGGCGTGGGGATCGGCTGGCGATCCGAGATCGACCTGACCGTCGAGCGGATGGCCGGCGTGAGCTTCGTCGAGGTCATCGCGGAGAACATCAGGCCCGCCGCCGGGCTGCCCGAGTCGCTGCGGGTGCTGCGCGGGCGCGGCCTGCCGGTGGTGCCGCACGGCGTCGGCCTGGGCGTGGGCGGCGCCCAGCCGCCCTCTCCCGAACGGCTGGCGCACCTGGCCGCGTGCGCGCAGGCGCTGGATTCGCCGCTGGTCAGCGAGCATCTGGCGTTCGTGCGGGCGGGCGGGGTGGAGGCCGGGCACCTGCTGCCGGTGCCGCGTACCCGGGAGGCGCTCGACGTCATCGCCGACAACGTCCGCCGCGCGCAGGACGCGCTGCCGGTGCCGCTGGCGCTGGAGAACGTGGCGGCCATCTTCGGCTGGCCGGAGGACGAGCTGACCGACGGCGAGTTCCTGGCCGAGCTGGTCGAGCGGACCGGGGTGTACCTGCTGATCGACGTGGCCAACCTCTACACCAACCAGGTCAACCTCGGCCTGTCCGCGGTGGCCGCCCTCGACGCGCTGCCGTTGTCGCAGATCGCCTACGTGCACGTGGCCGGGGGGCACGAGCACGGGGGCATCTGGCACGACACGCACACCGCGAGCGTGCCGCAGGAGGTCCTCGACATCCTGACCGAGCTGTGCGCGCGCGTCACGCCGCCGGGCGTGCTGCTGGAGTGGGACGACGACTACCCCAGCGACGCCGCCCTCGCCGGCGAACTGGACCGCGTCAGGACCGCGATGTCGCTGGGGACCGCCCACCATGCCCCCTGACCCTTTCCCCGGTACGCCCGCCGCCCCCACACCCCATGGCCCGGACCCCGCAGAACCACCCGGACCAGAGACCGCGAGGGCGGTTGGGGTGGGGGCTGAGGGGGGCGTTGGCGGGCGGGTGAGTGCGGAGGACCGGCGGCGGCTGGAAGAGGCTCAGGAGCGGGTCGTGGCGGCGCTGGTGACCGGTGCGCGGGTGCCCGAGGGGTTCGACGCCGACCGGTTCAGGGCGCAGGCCGCGAGCCTGGTGTCCAAGCGGCGCAGTGTGGTGGCCAGACTGCGTCCCGATGCCGCCCTGGCCGCCGGAGCGGACCTGAGGGCCGAGTTCGCCGCCTACGCCGCCGCCCGCACCGCCCCGCCGAAGGGCTACCGGGAGGACGCCGACGCGTTCGCCGCCTGGCTGGAGGACAAGGGCAGGCTGCCCAGGCGGTCCGGGGGCTGGCGCGACCTCTTGCCGTGGCGTCGCAAGACATCCTAGGTTTGCGAGGTGATAGTCGACGCGCACCAGCACTTCTGGAACCTCGAGACCGGCGACTACCCCTGGCTCACCCCGGACGCGGGAGTCCTGTACCGCACCTACGCGCCCGAGCACCTCGCCCCTGAGCTGGCGGCCACGGGAGTGCAGGCCACCGTGCTGGTCCAGGCGGCCGACTCCCAGGCGGAGACCGAAGCGATGCTGGCCCTGGCCGACGCCCACGACTTCATCGCCGGCGTCGTCGGCTGGATCCCGCTGACCGATCCCGACGAGGCCGCGAGGGCCATCGAACGCTACGGCAGTCATCGGAAGTTTGTCGGCGTACGCCACCTGATCCACGAGGAGCCCGACCCGGACTGGCTGGTCGGGGAGGGTGTGCTGGAGTCCCTGGGCGTGCTGGCCGACAGCGGGCTCGCCTTCGACGTGGTCTCGCTGCTGCCGCGCCACCTGGAGCACGTGGTCACGCTGGCCTCCCGGCACCCGTCGCTCAGGATCGTCATCGACCACCTGTCGAAGCCGCGGATCAAGGACGGCGTCTGGCAGCCGTGGGCGGAGCAGATGGCCGCGGCGGCGGCCTTTCCCAACGTGTACGCGAAGGTCTCCGGGCTGGTCACCGAGGCCGACCACGCGAGCTGGACGGTCGAGGACCTGCGGCCCTATGTGGCGCACGCGGTCGAGACGTTCGGGCCCGAGCGGCTGATGTTCGGCAGCGACTGGCCGGTGGCGCTGCTGGCCGCCGACTACCGGACCGTCTATGAGACGGCGCTGGCCCTGGTCGGGAAGGAGGGGAGAGATCAGGTGTTCGGCGGCACTGCTGGGCGTTTTTACGGGTTTAGCTGAGTTTCGGGGGGAAACTCTCTAGGCGTGGGGGGACTACGTTGTGTTGATGGGTCTTACCTGACCGTGACGCCCGTGGCCTGTCGTGACAGTGTCGGCAGGCCGTACGAGGTCACCCTCGAGCTTTGGCGGGACGGCACGCCGTACGGGATGGTGGGGGAGCGGTGCGGCTGGCTGCTCGCGCGCCTGGCGCGCGGGGTCGCGGACGCGCGCGAGGGGCGCGGCGACGCCGGGCTGTGGCCGGATCCCGACGACAGGTTCCCCGAGGACGAGCCGGACGGTGAGCTGTTCTCCTTCCGTTACCGGACGCGGTCGGGCGCCATGGGCGGCGGTGAGCTGCGCTGCCAGCTGCGCACGATTCCGGTCTGGATGCCAGGTCAAGGCCGTCGGGGCGAGTGGCGGCTGACTCGCAGGGCCTACGTCGAGGCGTGGGGTCCCGGGGGCGTCGGCATGCGGGCCGTGCTGACTTCGGCGGAACTGGCGGTGTTCGTGGGGGTGCTGGTCACAGAGGCGGAGGGGTGCCTCGGGGGACGGGATCTCGCGAGGAATCCCGTTGAGGGGGCGGGCAACGCCTAAACGCGGTGATAATTGCCTCTTACAGGCACAGCATCGCTGGGAGGGCTCCGTGGGCCTGCGCGACCTGGTCTACCGGGTGTACGAACACCGGCTGGAGGCCAAGCTCAAGCTGTCGAAGGGCAATGGCCCCCGGCACGTAGGCGTCATCATCGACGGCAACCGCCGATGGGCCCGCTCGATGGGTCTGGAGGACGTCAGCAGAGGGCACCGTAAGGGCGCCGACAAGATCTCCGAGCTGCTCACCTGGTGCCGTGAGGCGGGCGTGGAGGTCGTGACCGTCTGGATGCTGTCCAGCGACAACCTCAACCGCCCCAAGGACGAGCTGGAGCTGCTCCTTCGCATCATCGAGGACGTGGTGCAGGAGCTGGTCGAGGAGGGCTGGCGGATCAGCCCGGTCGGCGCGCTCGATCTGTTGCCGGATAGGACGGCAAATGTCCTAAAAAACGCAAAGGAAGTCACATCACACCGTCCAGGGTTGATTGTGAACGTTGCGGTTGGGTATGGAGGAAGACGTGAGATTGCCGATGCGGTGCGCTCACTCCTCCAGGAGCAAGCAAGCAAGGGAGCCAGCATCGAGGACCTCGTCGAGGTTCTCGATGTCGAGCACATCGCCGAGCATCTCTACACTCGCGGCCAGCCCGACCCGGACCTTCTCATCCGGACCTCGGGAGAGCAGCGGCTTTCCGGGTTCATGCTCTGGCAGAGCGCTCATTCCGAGTTCTATTTCTGCGAGGCCTACTGGCCCGACTTCCGCAGGGTCGACTTCCTGCGGGCGCTGCGCGACTACGCCGCGAGACACCGTCGTTACGGTTCCTGATCCCGCATGGGGGTATCTGGTACGTAACGTTGAAAGTGACCGGCCGAAGGCCGGTCACTTCGGAGGGGGCCCGCCTTTGCTGCGCAATCTGCTGAGGGGGGCCGGATCCCGGCGCCCGTCGGCGGGCGCGGGTCCGGTCCGATTCCCACCTCGTCTGCAGGGCGCCTGTCCCCATGGGCGCCCGGGGGAGAACGTGTGGCAGTGTCCTCGAGCAACCCTTCGACCAACTCCGGCAAGCGCACCTACGTGCTGGACACGTCGGTCCTTCTAGCCGACCCGGCGGCGATGACCAGATTCGCCGAGCATGAGGTCGTCCTCCCGATCGTCGTGATCACGGAGCTGGAAGGGAAGCGGAACCATCCAGAACTCGGCTACTTCGCGCGCAAGGCATTGCGTTACCTCGACGACCTGCGCGTGCAATACGGCAGGCTCGACGAGCCCATGCCCACCGGGGAAGGCACGATCAGGGTTGAACTCAACCACAGCGACCCGTCCATCCTGCCCGTAGGCTTCCGCCTCGGCGACAACGACACCCGCATCCTCACCGTGGCCCGTTCGCTGGCCGCCGAGGGACGCGACGTCGTGCTGGTCTCCAAGGATCTGCCTCTGCGGGTCAAGGCGGCCTCGATCGGCCTGTCGGCGGAGGAGTACCGCGCCGAACTGGTCGTGGAGTCGGGCTGGACGGGGATGGCCGAGATCCAGGTGACCACCGAGGACGTCGAGACGCTCTTCGAGCACGGCGCCGCGGAACTGGAGGAGGCCAGGGACCTGCCCGCGCACACCGGGCTGCGGCTGCTGTCGAGCAAGGGTTCGGCGCTGGGCCGGGTGCTGCCCGACAAGTCGGTCAAGCTGGTGCGGGGCGACCGCGAGGTGTTCGGGCTGCACGGCCGCTCGGCCGAGCAGCGCATCGCGCTGGAGCTCCTGATGGACCCCGAGATCGGCATCGTGTCGCTGGGCGGCAGGGCCGGCACGGGGAAGTCCGCCCTGGCGCTCTGCGCGGGCCTGGAGGCCGTTCTGGAGCGCCGCCAGCACCGCAAGGTCGTGGTCTTCCGCCCGCTGTACGCGGTCGGCGGCCAGGAGCTCGGCTACCTTCCCGGCACCGAGGGCGAGAAGATGGGCCCCTGGGCCCAGGCCGTCTACGACACCCTGGGCGCGGTGACCACCCCGGAGGTGATCGAGGAGGTCATCGACCGCGGCATGCTGGAGGTGCTGCCGCTCACCCACATCCGCGGCCGGTCGCTGCACGACGCGTTCGTGATCGTGGACGAGGCGCAGTCGCTGGAGCGCGGGGTGCTGCTGACGGTGCTGAGCCGCATCGGCGCCAACTCCCGCGTGGTGCTCACCCACGACATCGCCCAGCGCGACAATCTGCGGGTGGGCCGCCATGACGGCGTCGTGGCAGTCGTGGAGAAGCTCAAGGGGCATCCGCTGTTCGCCCACGTGACGCTGACCAGGTCCGAGCGTTCGCCGATCGCGGCGCTGGTGACGGAGATGCTGGAGGACATCACTCTTTAGCGTCCTTCAGTTTTCCGCAGATGTGCTGCCCCTCGTCCTGGGGCGCCCTGCTGGGGAACTGGCGGATGATCTTCACCTGCTCGAACTGCGTTTCCTGCTGGGCGGTGCAGACGATCTGCTTCTTGCCCAGCAGGGACAGCGGCCCGGTGCCCTTGATGTACACGGTCAGCGTGGACGTCCGGGGCAGCCGGGTCTCGTCACGGGTCACCGGGTCGAGCGAGTCCTGCATGCCTTCGTAGGTGAAGCCGCGCAGGGCGGTGTGCAGGCCGCCCAGCTGCCGGCCGTTGGCCTGGAACAACGCCGTGAGCAGGCTGTCCACGGTGTCGTTCTCCACGTCGGCCGGCTCCTTGGTCAGCTCGAAGCGCGCGCGCCTGCTGTCCTGCCGCTGCTCGACCGGCTTGAGCAGGTAGATGGTCTTGGACGGCGGCGGAATCCTGACCGTCGGGGGTCCCGACACGTCCACCACGTTCGTGGGCGTGATCCCGCAGCCCGCCACCGCGAGGAGGAGGCCGGCCGTCAGTGTTCGCCGGCCGTTCACAGGCCCGGCAGCCAGACCGTGAACAGGGTGCCGGGCCCCTGCCTGCGCACCGAGATGGTGCCGTTGTGCAGGTGCACGTTCGCCCTGGTGATGGCCAGGCCGAGCCCGCTGCCGTGGCTGCGCGAGCGTCCCGCTCCCGCCTTGAAGAACCGGTCGAAGACGTACGGCAGCGCCTCCTCCGGAATCCCGGCGCCGTGGTCGCGTACCTTCATCTCCAGCCCGTTCTCCGTGCCTCTGGCCGATACCTGGACCGGCGGGCCGCCGTGTTTGAGCGCGTTGCCCACCAGGTTGGCGACGATCACGTCGAAGCGGCGCGGGTCCACGGTGGCCGCCAGTCCCTTGGCCACGTTCACCTCCACGGTCTCCGTCCAGCCGCGTGTCTCCAGGCTGTCATGGATGGCGTCGTGGACGTTGACGGATTCCACGTTGAGCGTGGCCGTACCGGCGTCGAAGCGGCTGACCTCGATGAGGTGCTCGACGAGGTGGCGCAGCCGTTCGATCTCCGACAGCACGAGCCTGACCGCCTCGGCGGGCGCGTCGGGCAGCCGCTCGGCCTCCTCCATGAGCATGTCGGCCACGGCGGTCATCGCGGTCAGCGGCGTGCGCAGCTCGTGCGAGACGTCGGCGACGAAGCGGCGCGAGAGGGCCTCGAGCGCGCGGAGTTCGGAGACGCTGAGTTCCAGCGCGGCGGCGGCGTCGTTGAACCTGGCGGTCAGCGCGGCCAGCTCGTCCTGGCCGTGCACGGGCAGCCGGGTGTCGAGCCGGCCCTCGCCGAGCGCCTGGGCGGCGGCGCTGAGGCGGCGTACGGGCAGCAGCACGCTTCTGGCCGAGACCAGCGCGACGCCGAGCGCGATCAGCACGATGACCGCGCCGCCCTGCGCGAGCGAGCCCTTGAGCGTGGTGAGCTGGTCCTCTTCCTCGCGCATGGAGAAGAAGACGAAGGCGCGCAGCCCGCTGGCCTCGGGCACGGGGCCGTCCCTGCGGTAGACCTCGGCGCCGACGATCAGCCACACGTCGTTGCGGATCACCTGGCGCTGCTTGACCACGCCGCCGCGGGCCCTGCCGTGCAGCTCGTGCGGGACGTTGGCCATCGACAGCGGGCCCTCTGAGTAGCTGAGGTGGCCGTACTCGAGCGCGACGCTGCGGCCGGGGCCGTTGAGCGCGTCGGCGAGCAGTCGCAGGTCCTTGGAGTCGGGCGCCGCCTCGCCCTGGCGCAGGGTGCCGACCGGGAAGGTGATCTGGCGCAGTTCCCTGGTGACCAGGTCGACGGCGCTGCCCTCGGCCCGCTCGATGAGGGCGGCCTTGGCCAGCTCGTAGCCGATGGTGGCGACCATGACCGAGGCCGCCACGGCGACGAGCGTGAACGTGATGACCAGGCGGGCGCGCAGTCCGGTGGGCGGCCGCATCACGGAGGGCTGAACCGGTAGCCGAAGCCGCGGACGGTGTGGATGAACACCGGTTCGGCCGGGCGCGGTTCGATCTTCGCCCGCACTCGCTGGACGCAGGCGTCGACGAGGCGGGAGTCGGCCACGTGGGTGTGGTCCCAGACGACGCGCAGCAGGTAGCGCCGGTTGAGCACCTGGCCGGGATGACGCACGAGCTCCAGCAGCAGCCGCAGCTCGGTGGGGGTCAGGTGGATCTCCTTGTTGGCCAGCGTGACCTTCAGCGCGCCCCGGTCGATCATGAGGTCGCCGAAGGAGATGCGGTCGGAGGAGGCCGATTCGGCGCGGCGCAGGATGGCCCTGATCCGCGCGTCAAGCACCCGGGGCTCGACCGGCTTGACCACGTAGTCGTCGGCGCCGGCCTCCAGCCCGACCACGACGTCGAGGTCGTCGCCGCGGGCGGTGAGCAGGATGACCGGCAGTTGGTCGAGGCGGCGGATGCGGCGGCACACCTCGACCCCGTCGATTCCCGGCAGCATCACGTCGAGGATGGCGATCTCCGGGCGGCGGGACCTGATGTGGTCGAGCGCCTCCTCGCCCGTGGCGTAGGACGTCACGGAATGCCCCTGCCGGGTCAGCGCCAGCTCCAGGGCGGTGCGGACGGAGGGGTCGTCTTCGACGAGGAGGATGCCAGCCACGCGCACATTATTCTTCCACCCCGCGAATATCCGTGTTCTGTCATAAAAATGTGACATCACTGGGAAGGGTAGGCGGAAGTCTGTAATGAGGCTCTCCCTTCGGTGAGCGGGGCGCGAGGGGCGGGCCTTACGCATGTGACAAAAGTCACAGTCGTGAAAGAAAGACCTGTGTGGCCTGCTGATCAGTCAATGGAACACCAACCGGATGTCGCGTTTTGGTTGCGGACCACCCCCTGGGACAGGGCATTCTCATAGGTCGTGAGCCCTGGTCCGGAGTTGAAGGAGCGCGAAGCGCCGCCGTCTCGCCGCAAGAAGAAGGCGATGAGCCCGAAGCGCGTGCTGATCTTCGGTTTGGCGGTCGTGGTCGTGGCCGGTGGCGGCGGTTTCACCGCCTACACCGCGATCCAGAACTCCAAGGCCGTCCACACCCCGATCTCCCCCGAAGAGTGGGGCAAGATCGCCATGGGCGACTTCTACTCGCCGGATCCCAAGGCCGACTCCTACAAGGCCGCGGCGGTCACGGCGTACCAGAAGGACAAGCTCAAGAAGGAGCGCAAGGGCGTCGAGGGCCTCGACCCGGTCATCATCAAGAAGCGCGGGCCGGGCGGCGACGGCTTCCCGCCCGCCAACTTCCCGGTCGGCAGCAACCCCTCGCCCGGCAGCAACAAGGCGCTCGCCAAGGGGATGCTCGGCCAGTTCGGCTTCGGCGAGGACCAGTGGGGCTGCCTGGAGAAGCTCTGGCACAAGGAGAGCGGCTGGAACGAGCGGGCCATGAACCGCTACTCCGGCGCCTACGGCATCCCCCAGTCGCTGCCCGGCAGCAAGATGGCCAGCGCGGGCGCCGACTGGCAGACCAACGCCGCCACCCAGATCGAGTGGGGCCTCGGTTACATCAAGGGCCGCTACGGCACGCCTTGCGGTGCTTGGGGCCATTCCCAGGCCAAGGGCTGGTACTGACCCGCTATTCGATCGGCAAGCCGTCGCGCCTGATCCGGTAGTACGGCGCACCCTGGCGACATGGCTATGAAGGTCAGCGTGATCGTCAGTGTCCATAATCCGGGTGTCGGCGCCGACCCGTGCATCCGCTCCGTGCTGGAGCAGACGTTGCCGCCGGAGGCGTACGAAGTGATCTTCGTGGACGACGGGTCCACGGACGGCATCGCGGAGCGCCTCGACACCGTGGCCGCGGTCCGCAGAAACGTGAGGGTCCTGCACCTGCCGCACACCGGCTCGCCCATGCGCGGGCGCAACATCGGACTGGCCGCCGCCAAGGGCGAGTTCGTCTACTTCCTCGACCAGCGCGACCGCCTGGAGCGCACCGCGCTGGAGCACATGCACACGCGGGCCGGGGAGACCGACGCCGACGTGCTCGTCGGCCGCCTCGTACGCGACTCGGGGCCGCCGATGACCGCGTTCGAGGCCAGCACCGCCCGCGCCGACATCCTGCGTGACCGGCTGCTCAGCCTGCTCACGCCGCACAAGCTCTTCCGCCGGGCGTTCCTGGAGAAGCATCAGCTGGGCTTCGCCGTACCCGGGGGGCGGATGGCCGAGCAGGCGTTCGTGGTGCGCGCCTACCTCCTGGCCAAGGTCGTCGCGGTGCTGGCCGACCAGGTCTGCTGCCACCTCGGCGAGCGCGAGGAGGCCGACGACGACCTGCGCACGGTCGCCGGCGAACTGCTGTCGCTGCTGAACGTCGTCGACGAGCACACCGAGCAGGGCCGCCAGCGCGACCGCATGTACGCCCACTGGCTGCGGTCCGTGGTGCTGCGCCCGTTCCTCAGCGCCCGCTTCGCCGGGTCCTCGGTGGATCGCGGGAAGATGTTCACCACGAGCAGGGAACTCGTGCTGGAACGCTTCCCCGAGCGGCTCGACCGGCACCTGCCGGTGCACCTGCGCGCGGTCGCCGCGTTCCTGCGGGCCGGCCGCCTCGACCAGCTCATCAGCTACGCCAACGCCACGCGCCGCGCGGACCTGCGCGCCGACCTGCTCGACGTGCGCTGGGACGGCCCGGTGCTCGCCCTCGGCCTGGCCGTGGAGGTGCTGGCCGCCGACGGCGAGCCCGCCCGCTACCGGGCGGAGGAGGACGGGCGCCTGCGGTGGCTGCCGCCGTGCTCGCTCGACGACAAGGTCCTGCCCGACGGCGTCACGGACGTCACGACCGCAGTGGCGCGCGCCCGCATCGAGGTCTACGTACGGCACGCCGACACCGGAGTCGTCTACTTCCTGCCCGTCACCTACCACGTGGAACGCGTGCCGGAGGACGACCACGTACGGCTGCGCATCGTCGGCGAGGCCAAGCTGGACGTGGCCGTCGCCGCGCTCGGCACCCCGCTCGCCTCCGGTCAATGGGAGGTCCACGTCCGCATGTACGGCGGCGCCCTCCAGGCCAGAACCCGCGTACGCCGCCCCGACGGCCCGCTCAACTGCCTGGGCATCCTGGCCCAGCGCCCCAGGCGCCGCCTGGTCGTCCCGTGCTGGACCGACGCCGGAGAGCTTGGCCTGGCCATCGAGCCGCGCTCGTTCTCCGAGTCGATCGCCCTGGTCTCACCGGGCGCCAGCATCCGCCGGCAGGAGAACCACATCTACGTGGTCGTGCCCGTGCCGTACGTGCCGCCGAGCGGCGGACCGCCGCTGGAGCTGGTGCTGCGCAACACGGCCGGCCGCCTGCGCGAGATCTCCGCGCCCGCTCTGGTGGAGCCGGGCGTACCGGGCAGGATCGCGGGCCAGCTCGTGGCCAAGGTTCCGGTCAAGCGGCTGCTGCCGGGCCGCGACCGGCTCGGTCCCGGCGCCTGGATGTCCTCGCTGCGCGCCGAGGACGACGAGGTGGGCCTGCGCTTCGGGCTGGAGATGCGCGGCAGCAGGGTCGAGGTGTGCGCCTCGACCGAGCTGGATCCCGCGCGGCGTTCGCCCATGGGACGCGACACGATGCTGCGCCGCCTGGGCCGGCGGCTGCCGGGAGCCCGGCACCTGGTCCGCCTGGCTCGCGCGGGCAAGCACCGCTACCTCAAGGACTAATACCTCAAGGGCCGACCCAGTCCTCCAGCTCCTCGAAGGCCTTCCTGAACTCGGGCAGGATCGGCCTGAGCCGGTCCGGATAGGCGTCGACCAGGGCGTCCAGGTGGGTGCCGCCCTCGACGCGGTGGTAGCGGAAGGGGCGGTGCGGGCCGACCATCCCGGCGTAGACGTCGGAAGAGCGCGCGATGGGCAGCAGGGCGTCCAGCGTGCCGTGGACGGTGATGAGCGGCTTGGTGATCCGGCCGGTCAGCGCGATCTTCGCCACGGCCGCGTACGGCCGGCGCTCGGCATACACGTAGTCGGCCGGTGCGCCGGTGTAGGACGGGTCCAGTTCCTTCTGGTAGAGCTGCTGGGTGAGCTCCCAGTAGTACTGGCGGTGGAAGGGCCACAGGAACTCCGACTCCGGCGGGAAGCCGGCCCGCAGCGGGCCGTGCTTGAGCGCCGTGGGCAGGAAGTCCAGCAGGTTGTCGCCCTTCAGCCGCCAGAGCGTGCCCTCCCAGTCGACGCCGCCGTCGTAGAGGTGGCCGCGGTTCTCCAGCTGCCACCTGACCAGGTAGCCGCCGTTGGAGATGCCGGCCATGAGGGTGCGGGCGGGCGGCCTGCCGTACCGCTGCCTCACGACGGATCTGGCGGCCAGCGTGAGCTGGGTGACGCGGTGGTTCCATTCGGCGATGGCGTCGCCGGGGCGGCGGCCGTCGGTGTGGAAGTCGAGGCCGACGTTGCCCTTGTCGGTGGCGGCGAAGGCGTAGCCCTTGGCGAGGACCCAGTCGGAGATGGTGAAGTCGTTGGCGTACTGCTCCCGGTTGCCGGGGGTGCCGGAGACGACCAGGCCGCCGTTCCAGTTCTTGGGCAGGCGGATGACGAACTGGGAGTCGTGGTTCCAGCCCCGGGTCTTGTTGCCGGTGGAGGTGTCGGGGAAGTAGCCGTCGATCTGGGTGCCGGGGACGCCGGTGGGGTTGGTCGTGGCCGCCGAGTGGAGACCGGCCCAGTCGGCGGGGTCGGTGTGGCCGGTGGCGGTCGTGCCGGCGGTGGTGAGGTCGGCGAGGGCGGCGGTGACCGTGTGTTCGGCGCCGGGGACGGTGAGCTGCGGGGTGGCGACGACCATGCTGCCGAGCAGGGTGAGGGCGGCTAAGGCGTGCATCAGGACCGTCCGAGATGGTCGAGGAGCAGGCGGCGGAACTCCTGCGGGTGCTCCAGGTGGGGGCTGTGACCGCAGTTGGGCAGGACGGCTTCCTCGTAGCGGCCGTAGCGCTCCAGGACGGCTCTGGTCTGGGCGATCATCGGCTGGGCCGGGGTGCCGGGGGAGCCGGGCACCACGCCGATCGCGCCGAGGTGCGCCAGGTCGAACGGCGAGGCGTCGGCGACGATCAGGTCGTCGGCGCCCCTGATCCACAGGATCGGCGGCTTCTCCGGGAGTTCGTGGAGGTCGTCGAGGCGGAAGTGGGTGGGGGCCAGGGCGTTCAGGACCCCGCTCTTGCCCGGTGCCACGCCGGGCCAGCGGTCGGAGGTGGCGGCGTCGCCCGGGTAGTTGTGCTCGCCGATCCTGGTGGTGAGCATCGAGGCCACGTAGAAGTCCTCGTCGGGGACCGGGGCGGCGACGTAGGAGCTGCGGAAGACGGACCGGGGTGAGGTGGGGGACTCGTCCGTGGTGTCGCCCGCCCTGAGGCGGGCCACGAAGTCGGGGTTGGCCGCTCCGGCGCCCGCTCCGGTGCCGTCCTCGTGGGTCAGCGTGCCGTCGGGGCCTTCGGTGCCGCTGTAGCCGTAGGGGGAGACGGGGTTGACCAGGGTGATGCTCCTGACCAGGCCGGGGTGGTCGCGCAGGAGTTGCAGGACGACGCCGCCGCCCATGCTCCAGCCCACCAGGTGGGCCTTGGGCAGGGCGAGCGTCTCGATCAGCTCGGTCAGGTCGTCGGAGAAGTCGCGCAGGCCGCGGGTGGCGTCGACGGAGGCCGGGTCGGTCTCGCCGAAGCCGCGCAGGTCGGGCGCGAGCGGGAGGTAGGGCTCGGGCAGGGCCTTCAGGGTGTCGCGCCAGAAGGCGCCGGAGGAGATGTTGCCGTGGACGAACAGCACGGGCTCAGCCCCGTTGTCCCGAAAACCACTGTCCCGAAATTTCAGGACGTGCTGGGTGAGGCGGCGGGTGGTGACTCTCACGCGTGGATCCTCTCAGCCAGGTCGCGGCCCTGGGTCTCCTTGGCCTTGTACACGGCGAACAGGGTCAGGAGGGCGGCGATGCCCAGGTAGATGGAGATCGGCACCGCGCTGTCGTACGCCCTGAGCAGGGCGACCGCGATCACCGGGGCCAGCGCGCCGGCCACGATGGCCGACAACTGGGCGCCAATGGACACGCCGGTGTAGCGCGAGCGCGTGGCGAACAGCTCGGCGAAGAAGGCGGCCTGCGGGCCGTACATCATGCCGTGGAACAGCAGGCCGACCGTCACCGCCAGCGTGATCGCCAGGAAGTTGCCGGTGCTGACCAGCGGGAAGAACGCGAAGATCCACACCCCGATGCCGGCGGCGCCGGCGAGGTAGATCGGACGGCGGCCGACGCGGTCCGACAGCGCGCCCCACACCGGGATCGTCAGGAAGTGGATGGCCGAGGCGATGAGCACCGCGTTGAGCACGGTCGAGTTGTCGATCTTCTCGGCCTTGGCGTAGGTGATGACGAAGACCGTCAGCAGGTAGAACGAGATGTTCTCGGCGAGGCGGGCGCCGATCGCGGTCAGCACGTCGCGGCGGTGGTGGCGCAGCACGGTCACGATCGGCGGCGTCACCTCCTTCGGCGCCTGCTGGAAGACGGGCGACTCGGAGATCGACAACCGGATCCACAGGCCGATCAGCACCAGCACGCCCGACAGCAGGAACGGCACCCGCCAGCCCCACGACAGGAACGCCGACTCCGACTGCACCGCGGCCAGCACCGCCAGTACGCCCGTCGCCAGCAGGTTGCCGCCCGGCGCGCCCGCCTGCGGCCACGACGCCCAGAAGCCGCGCCGGGCGGAGTCGCCGTGCTCGGAGACGATCAGCACGGCGCCGCCCCACTCGCCGCCGAGGGCGAAGCCCTGCACCAGGCGCAGGACCGTCAGCAGCAGCGGCGCCGCCGCGCCGATCGCGGCGTGCGTGGGCAGGCAGCCGATGAGGAACGTCGCCGCGCCCATCAGCAGCAGGCTGACGACCAGCAGCGTCTTGCGGCCCACCCGGTCGCCGAAGTGGCCGAAGATCAGGCCGCCCAGCGGTCTGGCGACGAACCCGACGGCGTAGGTGAGAAAGGCGAGCAATGTGCCGGTCAGGGGGTCGCTCTCGGGGAAGAAGAGCTTGTTGAACACCAGCGCGGCGGCGGAGCCGTACAGGAAGAAGTCGTACCACTCGATGGTGGTGCCGATCAGGCTCGCGCCGACGATCTTCTTGATGGAAGTGGCCATGCCGGTCACGCTAAAGAGTGACGGGCGTCACTCATATGGGGCCGTTCTCCACACTCTGGGGGGAGGTTGTGTGGCCGAGCCGGTGCAGGCGGAGCGCGAGCTGGAGCTCAAGGGCGCGCTCGGGTTCCTGCCAGCCGTCGCCGAGGAGCTTGGCGATGCGGTCCAGGCGCTGGGTGACGGTGTTGACGTGGATGTGCATGGCCTCGGCCGTACGCGAGGGCGAGCCGCCCGCGGCGAAGTAGGCGGCCAGCGTGTCCACCAGCGCGGTACCCCGGCGGGCGTCGTAGCCGCTCACCGGGCCCAGGACGGAGTCCACGAAGCCGGGTACGTCCTGGCCGTCGCCGATGAGCAGGCCCACGAACCCCAGCTCGGCCGCGCCCGCCCCGTCGCCCGCCCGGCCCAGCGCGACCAGCGCCTGCGCGCACCGCTGCGCCTCCCGGTAGGCCGCCGTGACCTCCCCGTTCCTCGGTACGGCCGCGCCCGCCGTGGCCGGCTGCCCCAGGGAGGCGGTCAGCTCGGCGGCGATCCGGCGGGCGATTCCGCCGGGATCGTCACCCGGCAGCAGCAGCACGACCTCCTCGCCGCGCGCCGCCGCCAGCCCGTGCCGGATCGCCGCCTGCGAGGAGGCCCAGAACGCCGCGCGCTCGCGCTGTCCCTCGTGCCTGGCCACGACCAGCACGTGCGGGGTGTCCAGATCGAGGCCCAGCCTGCGGGCGCGGTCGGCCAGGCCGGGTGAGCCGGGCCGGGAGATCAGGTCGTCCAGGAGTTCGCCGCGCACCCGGCCCTCGGCCTCGGCGACGCTGCGCCGGAACAGCAGCAGCAGCGCGCAGACCTGGGCGCCGCGTTCGAGTATGCGCTCGTCGGCGTCATCGCTGCGCAGGACGAGTGTGCACAGCGGCTCGCCGCCGACGTCGACGCTGGCGATGAGCAGTTCGCCGCGCCGTACGGTCCTGCCGAGGGCGCGCGAGGCCTGCGCCGCCTCGAAGACGCCGGGATCGGGCCCGGCCGCGCCGGCGTCACCGGCCAGGGGACGGCCGAGGTCGTCGAGGACGGTGAGCGTCCCGCCGAGTACCTCCGTGATCACCGCGGCCACGTTCTCGATGCCGCCGCCGCGCAGCACCACCGAGGTCATCCGGTCGTGGGCCAGCGCGGCCCGCTCGACCGCCGCCGCGTGCTCGCGCGCGGTCCTGTGCGCCTGGGACAGCTCGTCGAGGGCGTTGCGCGTCTCCTGGAGCAGCCGCGCGTTGTCGATGGCCACCGCCGCGTGCGCGGCCAGCGACGCCAGCAGCGCCTCCTCTTCTTGCAGGAACGGCCGCGCGCTGCGGTTGGCCGCGAACAACACGCCGATCACCCGGCGCCCCAGCCTGAGCGGCACCCCGAGGATGGCCACCAGGCCCTCCTCCTTGACCGCCGAGTCGATGGTCCCGGTGTGGTGGAAGCGCGAGTCCGCGGGATAGTCCGCGGTCGAGTACGGCCGCGCCGTCTGCGCCACGAGCCCGCCGAGCCCGTCGCCCATCCCGAGCCGCAGCGCCTGGAAGGCGGCCGAGACGGAGCCGTCGGTGACCCGCATGTAGGTGTCGCCGCGCTCGGGGTCTCCCAGGGTGAGGTAGGCGGTGTCGGTGCCGAGCAACTGCCTGGCCCGGTGGACGATCGCCTCCAGCACCGCGTCGAGGTCGCGCAGCGCGGCCAGGTCCCCGGCGGTGTCGAACAGCGCCGACAGCTCGGCCTCGCGCCTGGCCCGGCGGCGCAGCAACTGCCTGACCCGCAGCGCCTCCACCTTGGCCAGTTCGAGCCGCTCGATCTCGGCCGGGTCGGCGCCCGCCGCCCGCGCCTCGATGATCGGCCCCTCGAACTCGACCGCCGAGGCCTCCCGGGCGAGAAGTTCGAGGAAGCGCCTGACCACTAGCGTGCCGTCCAGCCGCCGTCGACGGTGAGCGTGACCCCGGTGATGAATGACCCGCTCGGCCCGCACAGGTACGCGGCCAGGTCGGCCACCTCCCCGGGCTCGATCAGCCGCTTGATCGCCTCGGGCCCGAGCATGATGTCGGTGAGCACCTGGCTCTCCGGGATGCCGTGCGCCCTGGCCTGGTCGGCGATCTGGCGTTCGACCAGCTCGGTCCTGACGTACCCGGGCGAGACGCAGGCGGAGGTGACGCCGTGGGGCGCGCCTTCGAGCGCGATCACCTTGGACAGGCCCTCCAGCCCGTGCTTGGCCGCCGTGTACGCCGACTTGTACGGCGAGCCCCGCAGCCCGTGCACCGAGGTGATGTTGACGAAGCGGCCCCAGCCCCGTGCGTACATGCCGGGCAGCACGTGCCCGGCGATCAGGAACGGCGCCTCCAGCATGACCTTGAGCATGGTCGCGAACGTCTCCGGCGGGAACTCCTCGATCGGGGCGACATGCTGGAAGCCCGCGTTGTTGACCACGATGTCGACTTCTTCAGGAAATTTCGTGACGAAGGCGGGCGCGGCGAGGTCGGCCACGACGGCCAGCCCGCCCGTCTCGGCCGCGACCTTCTCCGCCGCCTCCCTGTCCCGGTCGACCGCCACCACCGCGGCCCCCAGCGAGGCCAGCTTGAGCGCGCACGCGCGCCCGATCCCCGCACCCGCCCCCGTCACCAGGGCGGTCCGGCCGCTCAGCTCGTTCCCCATGCTCCCGACCATAGGCGCTGGCCGATTCCGGACGCATGGGTGCCGCCGCCATACCTGGGTGTTGATCTATGTGGTCCACACCGAGGTGCTAAGGTTTGGCTCATGAACGCGTTCTCGTACTCCTGGTGGCCCGTCTCCTAGGCGGATCCCCTAGCGTTCATCTCTACGGCCGCCTCGACGAGGCGGCCTTTCGTGTTTTCCCTCCGCCTTGCCGAGCAGACTCGACACCCGGAGGCGTCACGTGACCACCACCTGGCCCGCACTTCTCACCACGCTGCTCGGCGGCGGGTCGCTGTCGGCGCGCGACAGCGCGTGGGCGATGGAGCAGATCATGTCGGGCGCCGCGACCGACGCGCAGATCGCCGGTTTCGCCGTGGCCCTGCGCGCCAAGGGGGAGAGTGTCGAGGAGGTCGCCGGGCTCGCCGACGGGATGCTCGCCTGTTCGGCCGCGATCCGCATCCCCGGCGACCCCGTCGACCTGGTCGGCACCGGCGGCGACCGGGCCGGAACCGTCAACGTCTCCACCATGGCCGCGATCGTCGCCGCCGCGGCGGGGGCGAAGGTGGTCAAGCACGGCTCCCGCTCGGCCAGTTCCGACTCCGGGGCGGCCGACGTGCTGGAGGAACTCGGGGTCGCCATCTCCCTGGACCCGGCCGCGGCGGCCGAGGTCGCGGAGGAGGTGGGGATCACGTTCCTGTTCGCCCCGATCTTCCATCCCTTCCTGCGCCACGCCTCCAAGGCGCGCGGGCAGCTCGGCGTCCCGACCGTCTTCAACTTCCTCGGCCCGCTCACCAACCCCGCCCTGCCCGCCGCGCAGGCGGTCGGCGTCTTCCACCCGCGCATGGCCGAGGTGATCGCGGGCGTGCTCGCCGAGCGCGGCGGGTCCTCGCTGGTCTTCCGCGGCGACGACGGGCTCGACGAGCTGACCACCACCGGTCCGTCCACCGTCCACGTGGTACGGCGGGGCGCCGTGCACCGGACCGCCTTCGACCCGGCCGACCTCGACATCCCCAGGGCCACCGTGGCCGACCTGCGCGGCGGCGACCCGGCCCACAACGCCGGCGTCGCCAGGCGGGTCCTGGCGGGAGAGCAGGGCCCGGTGCGCGACATCGTGCTGCTGAACGCCGCCGCCGCCCTGGTCGCCGCCGACGGGACGCCACCGGCCGGCGAGCTCACCGAGGCGCTGGGCAAGGCGATGCGGCGTACCGCCGACGCCGTGGACTCCGGCGCCGCCGCCGGCCTGCTCACCCGGTGGGCGGCGGCCACGCGGGCGGCGTACCTCAGGAGAGGGAAAGCGGACCCAGGAGCGCCTTGACGTCGGCGTGGAAGGCGGGGCCGGGGTTGATCGTGCAGGCGGGCAGGCTCATCAGGACGTCCTTGCCCGCCGCGCGGCGTACCCGCAGGTGGACGGGGGTCTGGCCGGGGTGCGTGGTCAGGATGCGCTTGAACTCCCGCACCAGCCGGAGCGTCAGCTTCTCCTCCTCCAGCCGGATCACGAGCGGCGGGTCGGGCACCGTCAGGAACGTGACCTCCTCGCCGTAGACGCTCAGCGTCTCGTCGCGGACGTTGACCCGGCCGCTGACGGACACCACGTCGTCCTGCGCCAGCGACTCTCCGCACAGCGTGTAGACCTTGGGGAAGATCAGGCATTCGACGGCGGCCTCGTGGTCCTCCAGCGTGACGACGGCCCAGGGGTGCCCCTGCTTGGTCACCTTGCGCTGCAGGCCGGAGACGATGCCGCTGACCCGGGTCCTGGCGTCCTGACGGCCCGAGGACAGCAGGGCGGCGATCGTGGTGTCGCGGTGGGCGCGAAGGAGCTGCTCGGCGCCGTCCAGCGGGTGGCCGGAGACGTACAGGCCGAGCATCTCCCGCTCGTGGGCGAGCAGCGTCGGCTGGTCCCACTCCTCGTCGGGGATCGGGGCCGACAGTGCGTCCTCGGCGAACAGCGAGTCCTGGCCGTGGCCCTGGTTGCGTTTGACGCCGACGATCGCGTCCACGGCCTGCTCGTGCACGGCGACCAGCGCCCTGCGGCGGTGTCCCAGGCTGTCGAACGCGCCCGCCTTGGCCAGCGACTCGATGACCCGCTTGTTGCAGACGGCGGCGGGCACCTTGCCGAGGAAGTCGTTGAAGCCGGTGTAGGGGCCCTTCTCGGTGCGGGCGGTGACGATGGCCTCCACGACGTTGGCGCCGATGTTGCGCACCGCGCCGAGTCCGAAGCGGATGTCGGCGCCGACGGCGGCGAAGTCCAGCCGGCTGGCGTTGACGTCGGGTGGCAGGACCTTGAGTCCCACGCGGCGGGCGTCGGCCAGGTAGACGGCCATCTTGTCCTTGTCGTCGCCGACCGAGGTGAGCAGCGCGGCCAGGTACTCGCTGGGGTGGTTGGCCTTGAGGTAGGCGGTCCAGTAGGAGACCAGGCCGTATCCGGCGGTGTGCGACTTGTTGAAGCCGTAGCCGCTGAACGGGACCAGGACGTCCCAGACGGCCTTGATCGCCGGGTCGGAGAAGCCGTTGGCCCGCATACCGGTCGAGAACCGGTCCCATTCGGCGTCCAGCACCTCTTTCTTCTTCTTGCCCATGGCCCTGCGCAGCATGTCGGCGGCGCCCAGCGAGTACCCGGCGAGCTGCTGGGCGATGGCCATGACCTGCTCCTGGAAGACGACCAGGTGGTAGGTGTCGCCCAGGATCGGCTCCAGGGCCGATTCCAGCTCGGGGTGGATCGGCTCGACCGGCTGCCTGCCGGTCTTGCGCAGGGCGTAGTTGGTGTGGGCGTTCATCTCCATCGGGCCGGGCCGGTAGAGCGCGTTCACCGCGGCGATGTCGGTGAACGTGGTCGGCCGCATGAGCCGCAGCAGGACCCGCATGCCGCCGCTGTCCAGCTGGAAGACGCCGAGCGTGTCGCCGCGGGCGAGCAGTTCGTAGGTCCTGGCGTCGTCGAGCGGCACGTCGAGGATGTCGACGTCCACACCCTTGTTCGCCCGTACGCCGGCTGTCGCGTCCTGGATGACGGTGAGGTTGCGCAGCCCGAGGAAGTCCATCTTCAGCAGGCCCATGTCCTCGGCCTGGGTGAAGGGGAAGGCGGTCACGACCGGGCCGGCGGCCTTGGGCTTGGCCAGCGGGAGCACGTCCAGCAGGGGCTCGCTGGACAGGATGACGCCGGCGGCGTGGATGCCGGTGCCGCGGACCAGGCCCTCGACGCCGGTCGCGGTGTCGATCACCTGGCGGACCTCGGCGTCGGCGGCGTACATCTGCCGGAGTTCCGCCGCCTCGCCGTGGCGGGGGTGGTCCTCGTCGTGGATGGCCTGGAGCGGGATCTCCTTGCCGCCCACGGCCGCGGGGAAGGCCTTGCTGATCCGGTCGCCGAGCGCGTACGGGTGGCCGAGCACGCGGCAGGCGTCCTTGACGGCGGCCTTGGCCTTGATCGTGTTGAAGGTGACGATCTGGCAGACGCGGTCGTCGCCGTACTTGCGGGTGACGTAGTCGATCATCTCGTCCCTGCGGCGGTCGTCGAAGTCGAGGTCCACGTCGGGCATGGTGATCCGCTCGGGGTTGAGGAACCGCTCGAAGATCAGCTTGTGCTCGATCGGGTCGAGCTCGGTGATGCCGGTGCAGTAGGCGACCATGGAGCCGGTGGCAGAACCCCTGCCGGGACCCAGGCCGATGCCGTTCTCGCGGGCGTGCCGGCAGATGTCGGAGACGACCAGGAAGTAGCCGGGGAAGCCCATGGTGTCGATGACCGACAGTTCGTAGTCGATGCGGTCCAGGACCTCCTGCGGCGGCTCGCCGGCGTAGCGGCGGCGGGCGCCGCGCAGCGACTCCTCGCGCAGCCAGCTCGACTCGCTCTCGCCCTCCGGCACCGGGAACCTCGGCGTGAGGTCGCGGTGGGCGAAGACCTCGGAGTAGTCGCCGACCCGCTCGGCCACGAGCAGGGTGTTGTCGCAGGCCCCCGGCACCTCGGCGTCCCACTGGGCGCGCATCTCCTCGGCGGGCTTGAGGTAGTAGCCGCTGCCGCCGAACCGGAACCGGTCGGCGTCGGCCAGCCGCTTGCCGGTGCCGATGCACAGCAACGCGTCGTGCGCCTGGGACTGCGACTCGGTGACGTAGTGGGAGTCGTTGGTGGCCAGGGGCGGCAGGCCCAGCGCGGTGCCGATGCGCAGCAGGTCCTCGCGGACGCGGCGCTCGATGGCCAGGCCGTGGTCCATCAGCTCCAGGAAGTAGTTGTCGCGGCCGAAGACGTCGCGGTAGCGGGCGGCGGCGGCGAGCGCCCGGTCGTACTGGCCGAGGCGCAGCCGGGTCTGCACCTCTCCCGAGGGGCAGCCGGTCGTGGCGATGACGCCTTCGTGGTGCTCGGCCAGGATTTCATCATCCATGCGCGGATATTTCTGGACGTGTCCCTCCAGCCAGGCCCGCGACTGCAGCCGGAACAGGTTCCGCAGCCCCGCCGCGTCCGCCGCCCACATCGTCATGTGCGTGTACAGCCCGCGCCCCGACACGTCGCCGCCCGCCCCGGTCTCGTCGTTGGAGCGCCGCAGCGACAGGTCCTCGCTCCAGAACACCGGCCGCCGGTCCCGCCGGGAGGCCGGCGCCACGTACGCCTCGATCCCGATGACCGGCTTGACGCCCGCCTTCCGCGCCGCCTGGTGGAACTCGTAGGCCCCGTGCACGTTGCCGTGATCGCTCATGGCCACGGCCGGCATCCCCAGCCTGACCGCCTCCGCCATCAGCGGCGCCACCTTGGCGGCGCCGTCCAGCATGCTGTACTCCGTGTGCACGTGCAGGTGTGCGAAGGACCTCATGCCACTCCTCCTGGTTGTACGCTCGGCGCGGAACCCGAGCATTCGACCCGAGGCCGACATGGGCTGTCCAACAATCGACACGCGGAAAAGCACAACGAGTGGTTGTGTAAGGAGGTGGCGGTGGAAGGTCCCGAGCTCGACCTCGGCGCGGTGCGCGCGTTCGTGGCGATCGCCGAGGAACGCTTCTTCAGCGAGGCCGCCGCACAGCTCGGCCTCAGCCAGCAGGCCGTCTCCAAGCGGATCGCGAAGCTGGAGTCAGACCTCGGGCTGACGTTGTTCTACCGCACGCGCGGCGGCGCCGACCTCACCCAGGACGGCGCCGCCTTCCTGACCCACGCCCGCGCCCTCGTGGGCCTGGCCGACCAGGCCGTCGAACTGGCCAGGCGGCGGCACCGGGCGCTGCGCGTGGACGTGCTGGACACCCGGGTGGCCTCCATCGAACTGGTCCGCTCCTTCCACCGCGCCCGCGGCGAAGCCGACATCGACGTCGTCACCTCCAACGGCCTCAGAAGCGCCCGCGAGAGCCTCGGCAAGGGCCACGTGGACGCCGTCTTCGCCCGCGCCGACGGCGTGCTGCCCGACACGCTGGAAGCCGTCCCCGCCTACCTGGAACCGCTCCATCTCCTGGTCGGCAGGACGCATCCGCTGGCCGGGCACAGGCAGATCGAGACCGCTGACCTGGCCGGGATGACCGTCTGGATGCCGGGCAACGAGGAGGGCAGCGAGTGGGCCGGCTTCTATGCCGAGATGGCCGCCGCCTTCGGGTTCCGGGTGGACACCTCGGGCCCGGACTTCGGCTGGGAGCACTTCGTGGAGACGGTGGCGGAGGGGGAACGGGTCAGCTTCGCGGGCGAGCGGACCCGCATCCCCCGGCACCCGGACACGACGCAGATCCCGCTGGTCAACCCGTCACCGGCCTATCCGTGCTCGCTGATCGTGCACCGGCAGAACCGGCGGCCGATCCTGCGGGCTTTTGTGGGGCATGTGCGAGAGAGCTTCCGCGCCTTCACCCCGGACCGGCACTGGCTGCCCGCCCGAGACCGCGAGGCTTTCCGCGGGCCGGGCGGGCTGGGGTGACCTCCCTCGGGCGGGCTGAGGGGTTTCCCCGCCGGGTGGCCAAGGGTGGCCGTTGCGGTGGGGACCACGTCCGACGTGAGAAGCGACCCCCACGATCGGCGCCCGCCCGCGTCGGCGGGTGGGGGTGGGGGCGGCTTCGCCGTAACGTATGGGCGGTCTTCAAGAGGGTTTGGTCATGGAGAGCACGTCGAGGAGGGCATCGAGCTGGGGCTCGGTGAGGGCGCCATTGGCCACGTGGCCGCGTTCGATGACGACCTGGCGGATCGTCTTGCGTTCGGCCAGTGCCTGCTTGGCGACCTTGGCCGCCTCCTCGTAACCGATGTAGCGGTTGAGTGGCGTCACGATCGACGGCGACGACTCGGCGTACTCGCGCAGGCGCTCCACGTTCGCCGTGATGCCGGAGACGGTGCGGTCGGCGAGCAGGCGTGAGATGGCGGCCAGCAGGCGGATCGACTCCAGGATGTTGCGCGCCATCACCGGGAGCTGGACGTTCAGCTCGAACGTGCCCGAGGCGCCGGCGAAGGTGATGGCCGCGTCGTTGCCGATGACCTGGGCGGCGACCATGGCCGTGGCCTCGGGGATGACGGGGTTCACCTTGCCCGGCATGATCGACGAGCCGGGCTGCAGGTCGGGCAGGTTGATCTCGCCGAGACCGGCGCGGGGGCCCGAGCCCATCCAGCGGAGGTCGTTGGCGATCTTGTTCAGGGAGACGGCCACGACCTTGAGCTGCCCGGACAGCTCGACGATCGAGTCCTGCGCGCTCTGCGCCTCGAAGTGGTCGTCCGCCTCGCGGAACGCGATCCCGGTGGCCTCGCGCAGCTTCGCGATCGCCTGCTCGGCGAAGCCCGGCGGGGTGTTGATGCCGGTGCCGACCGCGGTGCCGCCCAGGGGGAGTTCGAGCACGTGGGGCAGCGCCGAGCGGACCCGGGCCAGGCCGTGCTCGATCTGCGCGGCGTAGCCGCCGAACTCCTGGCCCAGGGTGACCGGCGTCGCGTCCATGAGGTGCGTACGGCCCGACTTCACGTGATCGGCGAACTCCGCCGCCTTCGCCCGCAACGCCGCCGCCAGGTGCTCAAGGGAGGGCAGCAAGTGGAAGGTGACCTCGGTCGCGGCGGCCACGTGGATCGAGGTCGGGAAGACGTCGTTGGACGACTGCGAGGCGTTGACGTGGTCGTTCGGGTGCACAGGACGGCCCAGCCGCTCCTCCGCCAGGCTGGCGATCACCTCGTTGGCGTTCATGTTGGACGAGGTGCCGGAGCCGGTCTGGAAGACGTCGATGGGGAAGTGCGCGTCGTACTCGTTGTCGGCCACGTCGGCCGCCGCCTGCGCGATGGCCTCGGCCAGATCCTTGCCGATCACGCCGAGTTCGCCGTTGACCTCCGCGGCCACGGCCTTGATCAGGCCGAGCGCGGCGATGTGGGCCGGCTCAAGCGGGCGGCCGGAGACCGGGAAGTTCTCCACGGCGCGCTGGGTCTGCGCCCGCCAGCGCGCCCCCGCCGGCACCCGGACCTCGCCCATGGAGTCATGCTCAATCCGAAACTCGCTCATGGCTCCCAGTCTGTCTCATGGGGGTCTGCCTCATGAGGGCGGTCAGCTGACGAGCGCCACGATGAGGATCGCGATGATGACCGCGGTCGCCGCGGCCACGGCCATGAGGATGAGCATGCCGCGCTTGTTGCCGGTCTGCGGCGGCTCCTGGTTGGTGCCGGCGATGGCGAACAGGTCGGTGCCCAGCCCCTTCTCCTCGAAGACCGGCGGCGGCTGAGGTGGCTGCTGCTGGGGGCGCATGTGCGGGGGCGGCGGGTAGACCTGCTGGCCTGGCGGGTAGACGCGCATGGTGTTGACGTCCCCCTCGTCGACCGGCGGCCGGCGTACGGGCGGAGCCGGGGGCTGGGGGCGGGACGTGGGGTGGGGCGCGGTGTTGGCCGAGGCCGGGTAGGCGGGGGCCTGGGGGTTGCGTACGGGCGGGGCCGGGGGACGGGCGGCTGTGGGCATCTGGGGTGGTTTGGGGACCCGTACGGCGATCGTGCGGTCCGGGTCGTAGCCCTCGGCGGGCCTCGGGGGCCGCGGCGGCGCCTTCGGCGGTTCGTCCTTGATGATCGGGATCTCGCTGGTGGGCGTGTCGGCGACCATCCTGAGCATGGTCTCGGCCTGCGCCGCGCTCAGCCGCTGCTTGTAGTCCTTGTTCAGCAGCCCGGTCAGCGCCGGGCGCAACGGCCCGGCCTGCGTGGGCAGGTCCGCGTTCTCGCTGAGCAGCGCCGCCAGCGTCTCGGCGATCGACGAGCGCTCGTACGCCGGCCGTCCCTCGACCGCGAAGTACAGGGTCGCGCCGAGCGACCAGATGTCCGATTCCGGCCCGGTGTATTCGCCTCTGGCGCGTTCCGGAGCCGTGTAGCCGGGCGAGCCGATCACCATGCCGGTCTTGGTGAGCTTGCTGTCGCCCTCCTGCTTGGCGATGCCGAAGTCGGTCAGCACCACCCGCCCGCTCGCGGTGACGAGAACGTTCCCGGGCTTGACGTCACGGTGGGTGATGCCCTGGGCGTGCGCGGCGCGCAGCGCGCCCAGCAGGTCGACGCCGATCTCGGCCACGAGCCGCGGCGGCAGCGGGCCCTCCTCGTCGATGACCTGCTCCAGCGAGCGGGCCTCGACCAGCTCCATGATGATCCACGGGCTGTTGTCCTCGATGATGACGTCGTGGATCGAGGCGACCGAGGGGTGGTTGATCCTGGAGGCGGTACGGCCTTCCCTGACCATGCGCTCGCGCAGCTCGGCACGCTGCTCCTCGCTGAGCCCGGGATCCTGGCGAATCTCCTTGACCGCCACGTCCCGGCCGAGGGCGCGATCACGGGCGCGCCACACGGTGCCCATGGTGCCCCGGCCAAGCGGGGCTATCAGCTCGTAGCGCTCCGCGAGCAGGCGTGTGTGCTGTTCCGGCATGGGTAGAAGATATCGATTCTCGCTTAGGAAGTGCTTTACCCTCGCTTGCGAAGTTCTCGTGGCCAGAAGCGACGAGGAAGGCACAACTTTATCACCGCAGCTTTAAATCGGGCATAAGCCGACAGAGTGGGACGTGGTTCCACGCGCTTGCGGTGCACGCCCTCGCCCTGTCGACGTTCCATCCTGGGCCCCGGTACGGCCAGCGCCGCCGCCGTGGCCTCCGCCCGATGCAGCCCGCGATGCGCGGGCCTGCGCGCGAAAGACGGGGTGGTGATCACCGGCGTCGGCCGCGCGCCCCTTTTCACCGGCAGCGGTTCCTCGGCCGAACCGCCCGCCGCCACGCGGGCCAGCATCAGCGAGGCGCGCACCGAGTCGAGCCGGGTCTCCGGGTCGATGCGCAGCAGGGCGTCGAGCACGGGCGCCAGCGGGCCCGCCTTGGCCATCGGGATCGGCTCACCGCTGGTCAGGGCGGCCAGGGCGGCGGCAGCCGTACGCCGGCCATGGAG
Source organism: Nonomuraea sp. NPDC059023 (assembly GCF_042740095.1). Classification (NCBI taxonomy): domain Bacteria; kingdom Bacillati; phylum Actinomycetota; class Actinomycetes; order Streptosporangiales; family Streptosporangiaceae; genus Nonomuraea; species Nonomuraea sp. NPDC059023. The sequence goes on from NZ_JBHYIO010000038.1 coordinate 98,318, forward strand.
ACCTCTGCCCTCGGCGGCGGTGTAGAGGGTCGCGCCGAGCGACCACAGGTCGGCGGCGGGGCTGGCCTTGGCGCCGAGCACCCGCTCGGGCGCGATGTAACCCGCGGACCCCAGCACGATGCCCGCCTGGGTGATCGAGACGTCACCTTCCAGCGCGGCCAGGCCGAAGTCGGTGAGCACCGCGCGGTCCTCGGTCACGAGCACGTTGCTGGGCTTCACGTCGCGGTGCAGGATGCCCTTGGCGTGGACGGCGCGCAGCGCGCCCAGGATCTGGCGGCCGATCTCGGCGGCCTTGCGCGGGTGGAGCGGTCCGTCCTCAAGGATGAGCTGCTCCAGGGACTTGGCCTGGAGCAGCTCCATCACGATCCACGGCCGATCGTCCTCGGTGACCACGTCGAAGACGGTGATGACCGAGGGGTGGGCGACCATCGCGGTGGCCCGGCCCTCGCGCTCGGTGCGGGCGCACAACTCCGCGCGCAACTCTTCATCGAGTACGGCGGGCAGCCGCACTTCCTTGACCGCCACGTGCCGGTCAAGCAACTCGTCATGCGCTCGCCAAACGGTGCCCATGCCACCGCGGCCGACCGGCTCCAACAACCGGTAGCGCGCGGCGAGGAGGTAACCGGCGGGCGCACGCATGGCAGGCAGCTTACCTATTTGTGTAAACCGACCAGTAGAGGCCGGGCCGATAAAAAGTTGCGAACTTTGGTCAACTCGCTTGACTTGTGACGTCAGCGAACCTACGCGTTACGTCGTCCCAGTTGATCAGGCTCCACAGCTTCTCCACGTAGTCCGGGCGGACGTTGCGGTACTGCAGGTAGTACGCGTGCTCCCAGGCGTCGAAGACCAGGAGCGGCGTGCTGTTCATGCCGACGTTGCCATGGTGGTCGTAGACCTGCTCGACGATCAGGCGCTTGCCGAGCGGTTCCCAGGCCAGGATTCCCCAACCGGAACCCTGCACCCCGGCGGTGGCCGTCGTCAACTGCTTCTGGAAGGCCTCGAACGTGCCGAAGTGCTCGTCGATGGCCGCCCGCAGCGCGCCGTCGGGGCGGTCGCCGCCGTCGGGGGAGAGGTTCTCCCAGAAGATCGAGTGCAGCACGTGGCCGGAGAGGTTGAACGCGAACGTCTTCTCCAGTCCGACCAGCCCGCCGAACTCGCCCTTGTCGCGGGCCTCGGCGAGGCGCTCCAGGGTGTCGTTGGCGCCCTTGACGTACGCCGCGTGGTGCTTGGCGTGGTGCAGTTCCAGGATCTCGCCGGTGATGGCGGGCTCCAGCGCCGCGTAGTCGTAAGGCATGTCAGGAAGGGTGTACTCCCCCATGTGTCCTCCTAGTCGATCACTGGCATCCGACACTATTGCAACTATCACGCAACTGCATCAGACCTGCGACCTAGGTCCAGCTCTTCTTGCGAACTATTCGCAACTAAGACATCATGGCAAGAGTCAGTTAGGTCCTGGTCGTGCGGGCGAGCGGTCTAAGTTAGCCCGCCCCCCCCTTTCATGCCCCGGCCCGGTCGTGCCCAAAAACCACTGGAGGGGGACCC
>NZ_JBHYIO010000038.1:99869-100659 GCF_042740095.1 Nonomuraea sp. NPDC059023
TTTTCTTCAAAAAAAACCAAAACAAAAACACCCGGCATATCTTTTTTTGGGTCGGGGGGGGGGGGGGGCGCGCCCCCCGCCCCCCCCCACCGCCGTTTCTGGCCCCGGCCGGTTCGTCCCCAACTCCCGTTGTAGGGGGACCCCTGAACCCGCTTACGAAACCCTTGTCGCGTCTTGTCAGTGGGTTGTAGGTGTGCGGTAAGAGGTACGGCGCAGAGTGAAGCCATGAAGCAGGCAGGCAGCCCCCGAAACTGTCGGTCCCGATCGTCAGAATGAGGGCAAGCGCCCAGACCTTAGGGACGTGATGAAGATGCGCCAGACCCAGATCAGGCCCCGTCCGAAGAAGCCCGCCGGGACCGCGCTGGACCTCCGCACTCCGTCAGGGCGCAAGCTGCCCTTCTGAAAACCACAAGCTTTTCCAGGAGTCACCTGAGAGGTGCACGATGTGCAGTCACCAGCCGATCTGCCCCACTGCCTACTCCGCCGACCGTGAGGCGTCGCACGTGATCTCGGCCCACCCTGACCAGGGCTGGAGCTTGCTGTGCAATGGCGTGGTGCTGTTCGAGGACACCGGGTTGCTGCTGCCGGACGGCACCGTCGTCGCTCCTCATCGGGAGCCGGTCGCCGCCTGAAAGGCAAGGTCCTTCACTTTGGCGCGCTTCGCGCGTGGGAGGTTCCGGGCGTTCTTCCAGTCGAGCTGAAGCTCGACCCCTGTCGGGGCGAGCAACCCAACGGCCTTATCCCCAAGACCCCCCCGAGGCGCCCCCCCCAAGCGCCCCCCCGGGACGAA
>NZ_JBHYIO010000038.1:100669-142814 GCF_042740095.1 Nonomuraea sp. NPDC059023
TCCCCGACCAGCTCATGCTCTACCCTTGGGGTTCTCCGCTCGGCCCGGCCCTTCCCCCCCGGGCGCGCCTCCGGCGCCCACCGCTGGCGCCCCAGGGTCAGGACGAGACGCTCAATCCCGGCTGGACGCCTTCCGCGGTTGGGGCTTGGATGTCTCCGGCGGGGAGCCTGGACAAGATCGCCTAATTTCCGTCCGTCTCGTCGGCACGCCGCCGCCATGCCGGCTCCTCATACAGGTCCGGCCACTGTCCCCGTCGCAGCCTGTTCTGCCAGATAGCGGCCACGACGGCAGCGAGCAGCAGGCCGACCATCACCGCGACGCCACCTGCGGACAGCAGCAGTTCTGGGGCCCAGGCGCTCATCCCGCCCACTGTGATCGCTCCCGCGAACATCAGCATGAGCACGACCCGGTCCGTGATGCCGATGGACCGCCGTTGGCCGACGTGCACGCCTTCGGCGGGGAGCAGTTCCCACACCTGCCCGCACGCTGGACACCGCCATGGCGAGGGGTTCCCTGCTAAGGCGACAGGCCGGTCGCATTCATGCGTGCCGGGCTGCTCGTCCACCTGGTCAGCCTCCTCCGGCAGGTCAGGCGTAGTCGAGTGGATATCAGGTGTAGTAGGACCGGCAGAAGAGCGGCCGCCGGTTCGAAACCCGTGATCACGATATCTCCTTGGCAGCGCTCCCGGCCGAGGGCTCGGCGGTCGGCGCACTTGCCAGGAAGTCCCTCATGAACCCCTTGAGCAGACGGTCGGCGTGCGGCTTCCACCGGACTCCGAGTCTTGCCCGAGCCCATCGTGCACTGTGTAGTTGACCTTGTCCGGCTTCATGCGGAGTGACTGGCGTCTCGGACCGTCACGCCCGCTTGCACGTCGTCCAGCCGCACAAGCAGCTCACGAGCCACCACGTGCTGCATGTCGTACTCATCCTCATCGAACCTGAGGATGGCGTTGCGTTCGACCGGAACCACCGGCGGCAAGTAATAAGCGAACAAATCCGCCCGCACTCCGAAAGGGGAGCAGTCGCCCACGGTGAAGACGGCGGCGTTGAGCCGTAGGTGAGAACATCGTGAGATCGCTTCCGGGATGCACGCCGGGCACGTCGGCGGTGCGTTGGTATAGCCGTCGCCATCACCGCCGTTGCCGGACGACAACAGCCACCAAATCCGACCCGTCTCCCGATCTACAGCGGACCGCGCGCACACCTGGCACAGCCGCTTGTCCATGCAGCGCCATTGCCTCAGCGTGTTGACCGACTTGAAGTCAGGCCGGCCCGTGCGGTTCTGGCTCTGCCGCAGCAGGAGGACACCGTTGCGGAAGTCGTCTCGTTGCGGCACCGCGTAGCTCAGTCGCAACCCGCCGTGGTCGGGTACCCACTTCAGCGGAGGGTTCTGAGCCTCTCCTGTCCACCCGATCACGTACGGACAGCGGAACGCTCGCTCGCTTGCCGTGGCCGTTGTCATGCCGACGCTCCGGCGTTCTGCGTGACCAGCAGGCCGACGCGGTCCGGGTAGTCGCTTGGCACCATCTCGATTCGGCTGTGCCGAGGCTCGTTGTCCGGGCCGCCGCGCGCCAACTCGACGGCGTAACTACCGGAGCGAGGGCCGACGGTGACTGTGGCGATTCTCCATCCGGCGTTCGCGTAGATGATGAGCTTGGGAGGGTGCCAAAGGGTCTCGCCAGTGGAGTAGAGCTTGATCGCGCATCGGTCGGCAATCCGCTTGATCAGTTGGGCATGGATGCACGCTGCCGTCAGATACTCAAGAACCCGGTCAAGAGCCGCGTTCTGCGCTGCCGCTTCGTCCTCCGGTATCGGCTGGCATAGCAGGTCATCAGCCGATGATGTGCTGTGTGTGCGGGTCATGCGTCGACGGTAGGAGGGAGCGTTTCGACGGCTCCACAAACTTGCGGACACTTGCGGGCGCCTACTCGAGGGAGTCCATCGCTCGCTTGATTAGGGCTCGGGCTTCTCGCCCGAAAACGGCTATTTCGTGGAACCGCATGAACGTCTCGGCGTACATCCCGATCTCTCGCGGTTGCGTGATCGTAAGGAAGCCCGATACCAACTCCACGTTGGCCTGCGCGTCATCGAAGATGTAGAAGTTCTCGACAGGCCAGCGGCCCGCGCGCTCCGTGTCGGGCGGGATCACAGCCAGCGACACCGATGGCAACGCCATTGCCTCCAGCAGGTAACCGAGCTGTCCGATCATCACCTCAGGCCCACCACGCCGATAGGTGAGCGCCGCTGTCTCCAAGATGAAGACAAACCGATGATTACCCTCGTAGAGGATGTGCTGACGGGCCATGCGCTCTGCGACGGCATCGGCGACATCATCCACTGGCACCTTTCTGCCGTCGCGGATGGCCGCCAACGTCGCTGTGGTGTATCCGGCTGTCTGAAGGAGACCTGGAATGACGTCCTGGCAGTACGACCGATAGAGACGGGTACGTTCGTACAACGCGCGCACCGCGACGTTCAGATGGGTGAGGCCAGTCTTTTCCGCCCGTCGCCAGTCCAGCCATGCCGAGTCCACCGCACGTAGCTCAGCGATCAACTCAGGCAGTAGGCCAGGCACTCCACACGCTTGCACCCAAGCGGCAAGATCGTTTTCGGACGGTTGCTTCTTGGCGTTCTCGATCCGAGACGTCTTGGACTCGTGCCAACCGGCAAGGGCTGCGAGCGCCCTGGCGTTCAGGCCGGCATCAAGGCGGATTTCGCGTAGCCGCAACGCAAGCGCCTGCCTGGCCGCCTGGGCGCTGGAACTGGGCGAGTGCGAACTGCGCATGGATCTATGCGACCGGTGCGATCAGCAGGGCGCTCAGATCCGATACTCCGAATGATTGATCGCCCGTTCCCATGCCGCCGCGAAGGCGGCGGCACAGTGCTTCACCGTGGTTGCGTCGTCGGTTTCGTCGTTGGAGATCCACGTGCCGTCCCCGGCGAAATGACAGAACTGCACCAACCTGTCATCGAAGATCCACACATCGTTTCCCGGCAGAGCCAGGTCAGACGCCAGACGCCGAGGGAGCCACCTGATCACTTCCCCGGCGGCAAGGTTGACGCCGGGAGTAACTGCGTGCTCGAAGGCGATATAGGTGCTGACAGGCTCCGACACGATGCGGACTCGATGCATGGCCACGCGCCGCCTGACAGCAGTCCGCGCCGTAGCCGTCCAGTCCGAGTACTGGCGGACAGCCTCACTGAGATCTCCAGCTTCCCAGGCCAGATAGCCAGGGTCTCCGGTCATGTACTGGTCGCGCATCTCCAGCTTGAACGCCGTATGCTCACACGTCGCCAGGAGTTCGCTGAAGTTCGCCATGGCACGCCTCCATGATGATCTCGATCATGCGCGCCGGAAGGCGCACCACCGATTCGCTGTCCAGAATCGGGCTCTTGTCATTGACCCATGCGAGTAGCTCCGAGTCCGTTATGGTCGCGCCTTGGAAGAGGAAGTCACCCGTGACGGAATCCCTGAAGACGGCCGGGCAGTTGTTGCCTGGGTTGTCGGGATCCTTGCCGTAGAACGCTAGCGCCATGGCGATCTCCTACGTTTGGGGCTTGCGATTCCTTGCGCACTTGCGAGCCTGAACTCTCAAACGGCCGGCGTCAATACAACATCAGCGCTGGTGCTGACAACGATGGATCACCCCGGAACGACGAGAAGCCTCGGACTTCGCACACGCCAAGTCCGAGGCCGGCGGGAGATCTATCTAGCGCGGCGGGCGGGTGATCGACAGGACGGGGCCGGTTCTATCGGTGAAGAAGTCTTCGCCCTTGTCATCGACCACGATGAACGCCGGGAAGTCCGCCACCTCGATCTTCCACACGGCCTCCATCCCCAGCTCGGGATACTCCAGCACCTCGACCTTCTTGATGCAGTCCTGTGCCAGCCTCGCCGCCGGTCCGCCGATGGAGCCGAGGTAGAACCCGCCGTACGCCGCGCACGCCTCGGTCACCTGCTTGGACCGGTTGCCCTTGGCCAGCATCACCATGGATCCGCCCGCGGCCTGGAACCGTTCGACGTAGGAGTCCATCCGGCCCGCGGTCGTCGGCCCGAAGGAGCCGGAGGCGTATCCCTCGGGCGTCTTGGCGGGGCCGGCGTAGTAGACCGCGTGGTCCTTCAGGTACTGCGGCATCTCGCCGCCGTTGTCGAGCAGTTCGCCGATCTTCGCGTGGGCGATGTCGCGGGCGACGACGAGCGGGCCGGTGAGCGACAGCCGCGTCTTGACCGGATACTTCGTGAGCTCGGCGAGGATCTCCTGCATGGGGCGGTTGAGGTTGATCTCCACCACGTCGTCGGACAGGTGCTCGTCCGTGGTCTCCGGCAGGAAGCGGGCCGGGTCGGTCTCCAGCTTCTCCAGGAAGACGCCCTCCGGCGTGATCTTCGCCAGCGCCTGCCGGTCCGCCGAGCACGACACCGCGATCGCCACCGGGCAGGACGCCCCGTGCCGCGGCAGCCTGATCACCCGCACGTCGTGGCAGAAGTACTTGCCGCCGAACTGCGCCCCGATGCCGAGCTTCTGGGTCAGCTCGAACACCTTCTGCTCCAGCTCCACGTCACGGAAGCCGTGCCCGGCCGCCGACCCCTCCGTGGGCAGCGCGTCGAGGTAGCGGGCGCTGGCGTACTTGGCCGTCTTCAGCGCGTACTCCGCGCTGGTGCCGCCCACGACCACCGCCAGATGGTACGGCGGGCAGGCCGCCGTACCGAGTGAGCGGATCTTCTCCTCCAGGAACGCCAGCATGCGCTTCTCGTTGAGCACCGCCTTGGTCTCCTGGTACAGGAACGACTTGTTGGCCGACCCGCCGCCCTTGGCCATGAAGAGCAGCTTGTAGCTGTCGTCGCCCTCGGCGTACAGCTCGATCTGGGCGGGCAGGTTGCTGCCGGTGTTCTTCTCCTCCCACATCGTCAGCGGCGCCATCTGCGAGTAGCGGAGGTTGAGCTTGGTGTAGGCGTCGTAGACGCCGCGGGAGATGTGCTCGGCGTCGCGTCCGTCGGTGAGCACGTGGCGCCCGCGCTTGCCCATGACGATCGCGGTGCCGGTGTCCTGGCACATGGGCAGCACGCCGCCGGCCGAGATCGACGCGTTCTTGAGCAGGTCGAGCGCGACGAAGCGGTCGTTGCCGCTCGACTCGGGGTCATCGACGATCTTCCGTAGCTGGGCCAGGTGGCTGGGCCGCAGGTAGTGGGAGATGTCGTGGATCGCGGTCTCGGTCAGCGACCGCAGCACCTCGGGGTCGACTTCGAGGAACGTCCGCCCGGCCGCCTCGACCTTCCGCACCCCCTCCGTGGTGATGAGCCGGTACTCGGTCTCGTCTGCGCCAAGCGGAAGCAGGTCGGTGTAGTCGAACTCGGGCATTCTCTCGATCCTTTCGGTCCCCATAGAGGGTACGCCCACCGGAGGTCAGTGCCCGCCCGCCTGCCGGGCGGCGGCCTGCACCCGGGCGAGGTGTCTCTCCCACCACGCGGCCTCGCCGGAGGGGAGGTCGTCGTTGCTCCGGCGTCCAGTTCCTCGATGGTGGCGTCGGCGTGGGCGCGCGGGCGTCGCGCAGGTAGCGGTGGAGCTGCGCCTTGTGATCGGTCATGCTCAGAGTCTCGTGCACGGGGAAAGGGGTGTTCCAGCATGGTCAGGGATGACTTCCTCGCCGCCGCCCGCTCGGCGGCGGGGCTGCTGCGCGCGCCGGAGGTGGCCGCCGCCTGGGACGGTCCGAGCGCGCTCGCCGGCTTCAGCGTGTCCGGCCTCGCCGGGCATCTCGCCTATCAGGTTCTGGGTGTACGGCACGCGCTGGCCGACCCGGTTCCGGAGGAGGAGACGGTCACCCTGCTCGGCCACTACGCGCGCGTGGAGTGGATCGGATCGGCTCCCGACGACCCGGTGAACGTCCGGATCAGGGACGGCGGCGAGCAGGTCGCGGCGGAGGGCGCGGACGCCCTGGCCGGTGCGCTCGACGCGGCGGTGGACGAGCTGACGCGGACGCTGGCCGTGGTGCCGGAGCGGGCGGTGCGCATCCCGTTGTGGGGGCCGTGGTCGCTGTCGCTGTCCGACTTTCTCCGTACGCGGATGATGGAGCTGGCGGTGCACAGCGACGATCTGGCCGTGAGCGTGGGGGTGGCGACTCCGGTGCTGCCCGACGCGGTGATGGAGACGGTGATCGACCTGCTGGCGCGGCTGGCCGTACGGCGTCATGGGGGGACTGAGGTGTTGCGGGCGCTGTCTCGGGCCGAGCGTTCGCCGGGGAGTATCGCCGCCTTCTGAATGAGACGAGACGGTCCGTCTTGACATGGATGGAGCGCGACCGCATACTTCTCGAAGCGAGACGAACCGTCTCGGTTCACTTTCTGAGGAGACACAGTATGCGTACCGCCCAAACGTGGTTCATCACCGGTGCCAGCCGCGGCCTCGGCCGCGCGTTCACTGAGGCCGCGCTGGAGCGCGGTGACCGGGTGGCGGCCGTGGCCAGGAACGTCGGTTCCTTGCGTGAGCTGCAGGAGAAGTACCCGGACGGGCTGCTGGTCCAGGTGCTCGACGTGACCGACCGGGACGCGGTGTTCGCCGCCGTGAAGGCCGCGCACGAGCACTTCGGCCGCCTGGACATCGTGGTCAACAACGCCGGGACCATGTCCTCCGGCATGATCGAGGAGTTCACCGAGCAGGAGGCCAGGGCGCAGTTCGAGGTCAACTTCTTCGGGGCGTTGTGGGTGGCTCAGGCGGCGATGCCGTACCTGAGAGAGCAGAGGTCGGGGCACATCGTGCAGATCTCCAGCATCGGGGCGCTCGGCGCGTTCCCCACGACCGGCCTGTACAGCGCGAGCAAGTTCGCGCTTGAGGGCATGAGCGAGGCGCTGGCCATGGAGGCCGCCCAGTTCGGGGTCAAGCTCACGATGGTCCAGCCGGGCGGCTACTGGACCGATCTGTACACGAGCATGGCCACGGCCGAGCCGCGCCCGGAGTACGCCGAACTGCGGGCCGAACTGGCCAAGCAGTGGGCGGAGGGTTCGGTGGACAGCGAGCCGCGCCTGGCCGCCGAGGCCATGCTGAAGCTGGTCGACAGCCCGAACCCGCCGCTGCGGCTCCTGCTCGGCAGCCTGGTCTACGACCTGGCGTTCAGCGTCTCCCAGCAGCGCATGGAGACGTGGGCCGCCTGGGAGGAGGTCAGCCGGGCCGCCGAGAAGGCGGTGCCCGCTCCCGGGCTCACGGCGTGAGCATGGAGACGGCGGTGTCCACGGCCCCGGCCACGTCGTCGTCCTGCGGGTACAGCAGTGCCCGGCCCACGACCAGCCCGCGCACACCGGGCAACTGCAGGGCCTTGCGCCACGCCGCGTACGCCAGGTCGGGCGCGTCACCGGGATCGCCGCCCAGCAGAAGCGTGGGCAGGGTGGTGGCGGCCATGACGCGCTCCATGTCCGCCACGACCGGGATCTTCAGCCAGGTCCTGGCCGAGGTCGCGCCGAGGCCCTGGGCGACGTTGACGGCCTTGATGACGCCCTCGGGCGACAGGTCGTGGCCGGAGCGCGCCGACCAGAACGGCTCGACCATGGCGATCAGGCCACCGGCGGCGAGTTCGGTCACCGCCCTGCCGCAGGATTCCAGCGTGGCGGCGGTGCCCGGCTCGTCGAGGGCGATGCGGCAGAGCATCTTGCCGCCGTCGAGCCGCATCCGGGCGATCGTCGGCACGTCGTAGGCGGTGAAGCGGTCGTCGAACTCGAAGACCGCTCCCTGGATGCCGCCCCGGTTCATGGAGCCGATCACGATCTTGCCGTGCAGGGCGCCGAGCAGCAACAGGTCCTCGATGACGTCCGGCGTGGCCAGCAGCCCGTCCACGCCCGGCCTGGCCAGCGCGGTCACCAGGCGGTCGAGCAGCTCCACCCGGCTGCCCATCGCCAGCGGGCGCGGGCCCGCCCTCAGCGCGCCGCGCGCGGGATGGTCGGCCGCGATGATCATGAGCTGGCCGCGCGCGCCGGTGGCGGGACGGCGCCGCCGCGAGGCCGCCGCGTCCGCGATGCGCTCCGGATACAGGGCCCTGATCTGCCTGATCTCGCGGTAGTCAGCCAATGCCCACCATCTCAGTGATTTCGACAGGACGCCGCTCGCGCCGCGACAGCTCCGCCGCCTCGGCCACGTAGAGGGCGGCCAGCGCGTCCCCGATCGTGCACTGACCGGTCGAGCCGCGCAGAAAGGCATCGATCTCCAGCGCGTACGCCTCGGCGAACCGGGTCACGAAGTCCGGCCACGGCGGCCCGTCGAACCCGCTGATCGGCGCGCGCGGGCCCAGCCCGACCACGTGGGTGGCCTTGCTCCCGGCCAGTTCCATCCGCACGTCGTAGCCGGCGCCGTTGTAGCGCGAGCCCTGTACGGTGGCCAGCGTGCCGTCGTCGAGTGTGAGCAGCGCGGCGCTGGTGTCCACGTCCCCCGCGGCGGCGAAGAAGTCCGCCGGGCCCAGGTTCGAGCCGGTGGCGTAGACGGTGGCCACCTCGCGGCCGGTGATCCAGCGCACGAGGTCGAAGTCGTGGATGTGGCAGTCGCGGAAGATCCCGCCCGAGGTGGCGATGTACTCGGCGGACGGCGGAGCCGGGTCCGCGGTGATGAGGTGGAGCCGGTGTGGTTCGCCCAGCTCACCCGCGCGCAGCGCCCGAGCGGCTTCGGCGAAACCGGGGTCGAAGCGGCGCTGGAAGCCGATCTGCACGTGCGCGCCCTTCTTGGCGGCCAGTTCGGCCAGCGCGCGGGTCTCCTCGACGGTCGCGGCGACCGGCTTCTCGCAGAAGGCCGGGATGCCACGCTCGATGGCCGTCCTCAGCAGTTCGGCGTGCGTTCCGGTCGGCGTGGCGATGACCAGCGCGTCGCAGGTGAACGGGTCACCCGGCCGCCCGTGCGGCGACGTGCGCACCGGGTCGGCGACGATCAGTTCCTCGACGAGCGGGTGGGCGGCCAGCGTGGCCGCGTGGAAGGCTCCGATCCTGCCCAGGCCGAGCAGTCCGACGCGCATCGCGCCTCCAAGGGTGTCGGCTTTCTTTCTAGGCGACGCCTCTGCCTCAGTCAAGACTTTGTCCTGACATTCTGACCTTTAGCTCCTGTACGGCTCCCGCCGCCCGATGCACCGGCACCCGCGCGAAGCCGACCACCATCGCCGGCGGCCCCGGGCTGAACCGCATCGGCCCCACCGGCTCGGCGGCCAGCCCGAGCGCCTGCGCGGCGGCGGCCGCGGCCGCCTCGTCCCAGTCCTCGGGCAGCTCCAGGTACATGTGCAGCCCGGCCTCGATGCCCCGCACCCGGATCTCGGGCAGTTCCTCGTTCAGCGCGGTGACCAGGGCGTCCCTGCGCCTCCTGTACTCCCTGCGGGTGCGCCGCAGGTGCCGGTCGTAGCCGCCGGTGCGCAGGAAGTGGGCCAGCGCGTACTGCTCGATCACCGGGGAGCCGAGGTCGAGTTCGCCGCGCGCCCGCCGTACGGCGGCGGCGAGGTCTTCCGGCGCGGCCACCCAGCCCAGCCGCAGGCCCGGCGCCAGCGACTTGCTCACGCTGCCGGAGAGGATCACCCGGTCGGGCGCGAGCCCCTGCAGGCAGCCGACGGGGTCGCGGTCGAAGCGGAACTCGGCGTCGTAGTCGTCCTCCAGGACGATCCCGCCCCACTCGATGAGCTCGGCGCGGCGGCCGGGGGAGAGCACGACGCCGGTCGGGTAGTGGTGGGCCGGTGTGAGCAACACCGTGTCCGCCCCGCTGGCTGCCAGCGCCTTCACGTTCAGGCCCTCGTCGTCGCTGGGCACCGGTACCGGCGTCGCGCCCGCCCTCCTGACCAGCGGGACCTGGCGCGGGCTGCTGGGGTCCTCGATGGCCAGCCGTTCGACGCCGAGTACGAGCAGGCTCAGGCTGAGTCCCTGCGCCACGCCGCCGACGATGATGAGGTTCTCCGGGCGCACGTCGGCGGCCCTGACCCGCTTGAGGTAGCCGGCCAGCTCCTGCCTGAGCTCCGGCACGCCGCCCGGGTCGCCGTAGTCGAACGCGTCGGAGGGCAGCGTGGCCAGCACGTGCCTGACCGAGGCCAGCCAGCGCTCGCGCGGGAAACCGCTGAGGTCGGGCGAGGTGGGGCGATGGCCGTAGAAGGGGGCGCAGACGGTGTCCTGGCGCGGCGGCGGCGCCTGGCGCGGCGCGGCGACGGCGGCGGCCACGTGCGTGCCCTTGCCCACCCGCGAGACCAGGAACCCCTCCGCGACCAGCTGCTCATACGCCTCGACCACCACGCCTCGCGACACGGCCAGATCGGCGGCGAGGTCCCGGCTGGCGGGCAGGCGCGTACCGGGCGCGAGGCGGCCGTCGCGGATCGACCCGCGCAGCTCGGCGGCGATCTGCGCGGCCAGCCCGCCCCGCTCCCGATCGAGCGGAACATGAAGATCGGTCACATTGGTCCCCGTTTATCGCGGGATATTGGACTGTTTCGGCAAGCCATTGTCTTTCTAGCATGCTGACCATGAGAAACGGAGCCCTCGGCGCGGCCACGGCCATGTTCATGGTGGGAACGCTCGCCGCCGTATCCGGCCTGATCAAGGACTATCCGGTGTACGGCGGGCAGGCCGTGCGCTACCTCCTTGCCGCGGCGGTCCTGCTGGTGGTGACCAGGGCGCTCGGGCTGCGGTTCGTCCGGCTGACGCTCCGGGAGACCGGTTGCCTGGTGGGGCTGGCCGTACTGGGGCTGGTCGTGTTCAACATCTGCGTGATCGAGTCCACGCGCGACTCCGGCCCGGCGCTGGTCGGCACCGTACTGGGGACCGTACCGCTGGTGCTCGCGCTGGTCAGCGGCCGACCGGCGCCGCGGCTGCTGGCGGGGGCGGTCGTCGTCGTGGCGGGCGCGACGCTGGCCACCGGGCTCGGGACGGGGAGCACCGGCGGGCTGCTGTGGGCGCTCGGCGCGCTGGTGGGCGAGGTGAGCTTCTCGCTCCTGGCCATTCCGCTGCTGCCGAAGCTGGGGGCGATCCGGGTGTCGGCCTACTCGACGGCGCTGGCGGTGCCCATGCTGGCCGTGGCGGGGGTGGCGGTCGAGGGCACGTCGATGCTCCGGGCGCCCACGATGCCGGAGGCGCTCGGGCTGCTCTACCTGGCCGTTGTGGTGACGGTGGTGGCGTTCTTCCTCTGGTACTCGGCGTTGCCCAGGCTCGGGGCGGGGCGGGCGGGATTGTTCGCCGGGATGATCCCGGTCGGTGCGATCGTGACCGGGATGCTGCTCGGCGTCGCCACACCCTCCGCCTACGACCTGCTGGGTGCCGGGCTGGTGATCGTCGGCATCGTGGCCGGGCTCACCGCTCGGCGCGGGCCCTCCGCGGCTAGCGTTTCAGCGTCGGCCACTGTCCGCTCTTGATGCCGCTCAGCACGATGAACACGGTGGCGACCCCGATGCCGCCCACGACGAGCAGGCCGATGGCCATGACGACGATGTATCCGACTTCCATGGCGGCCTCCCTCCTCTTACCGGATGAAACGCCGGGAGGAAGGCACCTGGTGTCCCGATATTTCGCGTTTTACCGAGATTTTGCGCCACTAGCCACAGAGACCACCCGCCCCGGGATCCTCCGCTCCCCACTGCCATCTGCCCGCAACCGCCCTCTCTTGGACCGCCCGCAGCCCGCCGGCCACCCTCTGCGGGGCAGGCCGCTGGGCGGGCCCGGTGCGGTGCGGGGTGGGTGGCGCCTGTGGGGTTCGGTTGCTCGCGCCTGAACCGGGTCAGGAGGTCTGGGCGGGGAGTTTGGGGTGGAAGCCGGGGGCCAGGGCGATGATGGCGGCCGCCAGGACCAGGGGTGCCGCGAACGCCACCTGCATCCCGGCCGCGTCCGCGATGCCGCCGACCAGTGCGGCGCCCACGATGAAGCCCACGTAGTTGAAGAGGTTCACGCGGGCGATCGCCACCCCCGTGCCCGCCGGGTCCAGGCGTCCGGCGGCCGAGAACGACTGGGGCGCCACCACCGACAGTCCCACCCCGGTCAGGCCGAAGGCGACGATGGCGAGCGGCTGGTTCGGGGCCAGGACGATGCCCAGGAAGCCCAGGGCGGCGATCGCGCCGCCGATCCGCACGATGGCCGCGGGGCCGTACCTTCTGACGGCGAAGTCGCCGCCGAGGCGCACGAGCAGCGTGGTCGCCTGGTACGCGGCGTAGGCCAGCGGGATGACCGAGGCGCCGGCGGCCAGGACGTCCTTCATGTAGACGGTGGAGAAGTTGGAGATGGCGGCGTCCCCGACGTACAGGAAGGCCATCGCCAGGCAGAGCGGGATGATCGGCTTCCACGGGAAGCGGGCGGCGGCGGGCGCGGTCTGCTCGGTCTTCTCCTCCTCGATCGTGCAGAGCAGCGGCCCGGCGATCAGTGAGCCCGCGACGGCCAGCACCATGGGCAGGGCCATCGTCAGCGACAGAGGGAGGACGGCGGCCATGGCCGACGCCCACAGCGCGCCGAGCAGGCTGGCGACGCTCCATACGCAGTGGAAGCCGTTGAGCAGCGGCCGGCCGTACCGGCGCTCGACGGCGACGCCCTGCATGTTCATGCCGGCGTCGACCGCGCCGACGCCCAGCCCGAACAGGAGCAGGGCCACGAGCAGGACGGGCACGTTGGGCGCCAGGCCGGTGAGGACGACGGCGGCGGCGACCAGCGGCTGGGCCAGGCGGAGCAGCCACTTGCTGCCCAGGCGCGCGGCCAGCGTGCCCGCGCCGACGCTGCCGACCCCGGCCAATACCGGGACGATCAGCAACAGGAGGGTCAGTTCGCCTTCGTCGAGCCGATGCCGGCCCTGAATGGCGGCGACCTGCGTGAGCAGGGTGGCGAAGGAGAGTCCTTGCACCGCGAACACGGCGAACGTGCCGGAGCGGGCCAGGCGGTTTCGGGGGGTCTTCACCGCGTGCCTCCTGCAGTAAACATGAGGTGGCGTCAGGTTAGTGCCTTGGCCTCTCTCCTGACCAGGTCCTGCCGCAGCAGCGGCGCGAACCCCCACCACAGCAGCAGCGTCGTGCCCCCGCCCAGCAGTACGCCGCCGATCGTGTCGGAGAACCAGTGGGCGCTGAGGTAGGTGCGGTCCCAGACCATCAGGACCGTGAAGACGGCGCTCGCCGTCAGCCCGGCCCGCAGATTCCCGGCGGCCATCACGGCCACGATGACCAGGCAGAACGCCACCGCCGTCACCACGTGCCCAGAAGGGAACGAGCCGATGTCCACGCTCACCATCGGATCGGCCGGCCGCTCGCGCAGCACCAGCCGCTTGACGCCCTGCGCCACGACGGTGGTGGCAGCGGCGGCGGTGAGCAGCAGCACCGCGCCCCAGCGCCGCCCCGTCGCCAGCCACCAGGCCATCAGGACCACCATGATCACCACACTGCCCCGCCCGCCGCTGAGGTTGAGCAGGTGCGACAGCAGGGTGAGCGCGTCGTTGCGGGTGCCGAGCATGGCCTCGTGCCACGCGGTGTCGAAGCCTTGCGTGAACGGCGCCGCCGGGTCGGCCAGCATGATCCCGGTGAAGACGGCGCCCAGGGCGAGAAGGACGAGGCCGCACGCGAGCGTCCAGCGGGGGCGGATTTCCATGCCGGGGAAGATAGGCGAACCCCTTAATGCTCGGTAGGTTTGTTGCAATTATGTGACCTGGTAAGGTGCCGGGGTGAAACGCCGGGGATACGCCACTGGGGAGGCACGGCGCGAGCGCATCCTCGCCATCGCCCTGCTCGAGTTCGCCGAGAACGGCTACCGCGGCGCCTCACTGGCCCGCATAGCCGAACGCGCGGAGCTCACCCAGGCCGGCCTGCTCCACCACTTCAAGAGCAAGGAACGCCTGCTCCTGGCCGTCCTCGACTACCGGGACGAGATGGACATGCGCCGCTACGGCTTCGACGCCAGCGACGGGCCGGAGATGCTGAAGGTGCTGGTGGACGTGGTCGAGTACAACTCCCGCGTGCCCGGCCTCGTGCAACTGTTCTCCGTCATCAGCGGCGAGGCCGTGACGGCCGACCACCCCGGCCACGAGTGGGCCAGGAACCGTTACCACCGCCTGCGCGAAGGCGTCGCCGCCGCCCTGCGCCGCAGCGCCGAGAGCGGCCAGTTCCGCGCCGACCTCGACGCCGAGGCCCACGCCGACCGCCTCATCGCCATGATGGACGGCCTGCAGACCCAGTGGCTCCTCGACCCGGACCGCGTGGACATGCCGGCGATCTTCCGCGGCTACGTCACCGACCTGGCCGCCGCCCTCCGCGAGCCCTGACCACGCGCCGCACATCCTGACCCCGCTCAACCGGAGGCCGCCTCCCGGACCGGAGCGACGGCTGGAGCCCGTTCGGGACCCCTGAGGCCGGCCCAGGCGCCCAGGGCGATGACCGCGGCCACCTCCGTGGCGGCCATGCCGCGTTCGACCAGGCCGAGCGGCATGACCTGCCACCACGCGAGCCCGTTGCGGGTGGCCAGCACGATGGCCGCGCCGATGCCCGCCACCCACATCACCGACCCGAGCCCGAGCAGGAACGTCACCCAGGACATCCCGTGCCGATGCCGCCACGGCCGCGCGATGACCAGCGCCGCGATCGGCAGGCTCAGGAAGGCGATGAAGCTGCCCACCCGGTGGATGCTGCCGCTCAGGCTCGGCCCGACCGCCCAGTCGTGCTTGGGGAACGACGCCGTGATCAGCAGCCCCACGCTCCAGGCCAGCAGTGCGACGGTCCCGAACCAGCCGGCGATGCGCCGCCTGGCCAGTGACAGCCCGATCGCCGCCGAGCCGAGGGCCAGCGTGCCCACGCCGAGTCCGAAGATCCATCCCTGGTCGCCCAGGCCGTGCTCGCTGATCGTGCGGCGCAGGGGGTTGACCTCGCCCAGGTAGGCGAGATCCAGCCCGATGATCACCGCCACCCCGGCCACGACCGCCCCGAGCCCCGCCCGTGCCGCTCTCTCCATGCAGAAGACAACGGCCGCGATCCCGGCCCGATTCCGGGTGGAAACGTGGAGGGGCTGGGTTACGTTCGGAAGATGGACAAGGGGATGCTTGCCGAATGCCGTCACCTGCTCGATCACGGCATGCCGCAAGAGGTCCGCACGGCGTTCGACGCCGATCGGGGCTACCTGCCGCTGGCCATGGACAGATCGGGTGAGGGCGGGGCGGTGGCGGTGCTGTCCGACCGCAACGGCGGGCCCATGATCATGGTCCACCTGTTCAAGAAGCGGGGTGGCGACTGGGAGCACCGGGGCGGCGGCGGAGGCGGGACGATCGAGTATCCGCTGGTCGGCCGCGTGCCGGCGAAGGGGCCCGAGGACTACCTGCGGTGCCCGGGTAACGGCGGGGTGCTGATGAACCCGGAGCACCGGCTGCCCTGGACCGGCTGGTATCTACGGCACGCCGAGCTGACCGCCTCGGCCGAGGTACGGCGGGTGCGGGTGCGCGGACGCCTCATCGAAGTCCCCTTCCACGGCTTCCTGATCGTGGTCTGGTCGGCCCGCCGGGCACCCGCGGTGGAGGCGCTCGGCGAGGACGGCGAGGTGCTCACCACCCTGGACGTGAGCGGCCCCACCCTTCATTGAGCCGAAACGTTAGGCGTCGGCACCGACAGTTTCCGCCGCGCGCCGGATATCGTCGAAGTGTGAATGAACGTCCCGGATCCTGGCTGCCGAAACTCGCCGAGGTGGGCGAGCGGCTGGCCGAGGAATGGCAGTCGGCGCGCGGCCAGCAGCGCGCGAGCGACCTGCCCCAGCCGCACGAACTGCGCGCCTCCGACGCCGACCGCGAGCGCGTCGCCCAAGTGCTCCAGGACGCCCACGCCGACGGCCGCATCACCCTCGACGAGCTGGAGGAACGCCTCGGCGTCCTCTACTCCGCCCGCACCCTCGGCGACCTGGCCGGCCTCACCGTCGACCTGCTCCCCGCCGACGAGCAGCCGCTGCTCCTGGACGGGCGGCCGGTCGCGGCGATCTTCAAGAAGGAGGAGCGCGGCGGCCGCTGGGTGGTTCCGGCGGAGCTCGCCGTGACCGCGATGTTCGGGACGACCAAACTCGACCTGCGCGACGCGATCCTGCAGAACCGGCGCGTCATCATCAACGCGACGCTGGTACTCGGCGGGCTGGAGATCCACGTGCCCGAGGGGCTTGAGGTGATCCGCGTGTCCAAGGACAAGACCGTGCGCCTCACCAAGCAGCCCACCGAGCCCGACGGGCCGGTGGTCGAGGTCCGCACCACCAACTTCATGGGCGACGTCAAGGTCAAGGAGCCGCCTCGCCGTAAGCGCCGTCGCTGACTTCCGGTACGGCCCGCCGTACCGGAAGCCGGAAAAGCGGGCTCAGCCCGCGGTGTCGAAGTTGATCGCGGAGTAGGCGCGCAGCTTCCAGAGCTGGTGCTCGCTCTCGATCTTCCTGATCGTTCCCGAACGGCCGCGCATCACCAGCGAGTGCGTCACCGCCACGCCACCGCGGAAGCGCACACCCTGCATGAGCTCGCCCTGCGTGATCCCGGTCGCGGCGAAGAAGACGTCGTCGGAGCGGACGAGGTCGTTGGTGGTGAGGACCTGGCCGAGGTTCAGGCCGGCGTCGAGCGCCTTGCGCCGCTCGGCCTCGTCACGCGGCCACAGCTTGCCCTGGATGACGCCGCCCAGGCACTTCAGCGCGCAGGCGGCCACGATGCCTTCCGGGGTGCCGCCGATGCCGAGCATCAGGTCGATGCCCGTGCCGGCGCGCGCGGCCATGATGGCGCCGGCCACGTCGCCGTCGGGGATGAACTTGATCCGCGCGCCCGTCTCCCTGATCTCCTTGACGATCTGGTCGTGCCGCGGGCGGTCGAGGATGACCACGGTGACGTCGGCGGGGGAGGAGCCCTTGGCGCGGGCGACGGCCTGGATGTTCGCCGCCACGGGGGCTTCGATGTCCACCACGTCGGCCGCTTCCGGGCCGGTGACGAGCTTCTCCATGTAGAACACGGCCGACGGGTCGAACATCGAGCCCCGCTCGCTCACCGCGATCACCGAGACCGCGTCCGGCATGCCGAGCGCCGTGAGCCGGGTGCCGTCGATCGGGTCGACGGCCACGTCGCACTCGGGACCGCTCCCGTCACCGACCTGCTCGCCGTTGAACAACATGGGCGCGTGGTCCTTCTCGCCCTCGCCGATCACGACGACACCGTTCATGGACACGGTGTTGATGAGCTGGCGCATCGCGTTGACGGCGGCGCCGTCCGCGCCGTTCTTGTCGCCTCTGCCCACCCAGCGCGCGGCGGCCATCGCGGCCGCCTCGGTGACGCGGACGAGCTCCATGGCGAGGTTTCGATCAGGGGCGTGCTCGCCCGTGGCCAGCGCTGCGGGTACAGACGTCTGATCGGACATGATGGTGGGGCCTCCTCGTGGACAACTGCCTCGATCGTAGTTGCCCCTCTATCCCCGGTCAGCGGAGGATAATGTGCCTCTCATGAGCAGCGATGTGGAACGGGCGGTGACGGGCCGGGGCGCGGCCACCCGTGTCGGCCTTCTCACGGCGGCCAAAGAGGTCTTCGTCTCGAAGGGTTTCGCGGAGGCGGGCGTGACCGATGTGGTGGCGCGCGCCAACGCAAGCGTCGGCAGCCTCTACCACCACTTCTCCGGCAAGGCCGATCTCTACCTCACGCTGTTCGAGGACTTCCAGGGCAGACAGACGCAGCGGACCAAGCGGGCCGCCCGCGAGGCCCGCGAGACGGGCGACCAGGACCCGATGCGCGTCTTCCTGCGCGCCGCCCGCGCCTACCTCGACGGCTGCCTGGAAGAGCGCGAGCTGGCCGCGCTGTTCCTGCGCGGGGACGGGCCGCCCGGATTCGAGGTCGTCATGCGCGATCGGCTCCGCACGTGGGCCTCGCGCAACGCCGCCCTGTTCGAGGGACAGCCCGCCCTGGTGATCGCCATCACCGGCGCGCTGGCCGCGGCCGTGAACGAGGTCACGCTCTCCGGCGACCGCAAGCTGGCCGACGACGTCCTCGCCATCATCGGCCAACTCCGACCCGTCGCCCCGGCAGGGTAGCCTCATCAGTTGTGCGGTTGACCCGAACTTTCTACTCCTACGTGGTGGCCCTGCTCGTCTGCCTGGCGGCGGTGGGCCTGTTCCTGCTGATGACGCCCCAGAGCAGGACAGAGCGCATCCCCAAGCGGGACTACTCGATCACGCTGGCCAACTTCAACCGGGCCGTGCCGTACAAGGTGTGGGGCCCCGCCCAGGACCCCGGCGGCTGGGTCCCCAACAGCAACCGCATCGCCGACGGCGCGAACGGCGCGAAGGTCCTCTATCTGGGGTACGCGACCGCGAAGCGCGAGCATGCCATGTTCGCCCAGTCGGGTGAGCAGCCGAGCGCCGGGTTCGGCAACCGCATGGCCAACAGCGACAAGTCCGTCGGCACCGAGCAGGTCAACGGCCAGCCCTGGGACAAGCGCTTCCGCGAGGACAAGAACCAGCGGACCCTGATCAGAACGCTGCCCGGAGTCACCCTCGTGGTCACCGGCACGGCCGACTGGCCCGAACTCGCCCAGCTGGCCGCCGCCCTCAAGGAAGTCCCCAAGCCCGCCGCCTGAGCTACCGCGCGATCGCCCCGACCAGCGCGTCGAGCCCGTCCTTGATCTGCTCGACCGTGAACCCGCGCTCGGTGCGCTGGAAGCTGAGCAGGCCCACGTTGACGGGCGCGAGCAGTACGTCGGCCAGGAAACGCTGGTCGGCGCCCGGCCGGAGCTGGGCGAGCAGCGCGGTCAGGTGGGCGTGGTAGACGTGGTACGGGCCGGTGAAGCGGGCCTTCGGCGAACTCTTCTCCAGGAGCAGAAAGAGTTCTTCCTGCCCGAAGAAGTGGTCGACGAGGGCGCGCAGGAACGCGGAGATCCGCTCGCCGGGCGTGCCCCCCGGCCCCAGCGGTGAGGGACCGCTCAGGAACGCCGCCTGGAAGTGCCGTTCCCGCTCGTCGATGAGCGCGTAGAGCAGCCCCGCGCGGTCGCCGAAGCGGCGGTAGACGGTCCCGACTCCCACGCAGGCCTCACGCGCCACCTCGTCGAGCGAGAGCTGCTCGGCGCCGCGTTCGGCGATCATGCGGGCGGCGCAGTCGACGATCTTCTGCCGGTTGCGTGCGGCATCGGCGCGTTCGGGAGGAGGTTGCCCGAGAACGGGGAGGAGCTGGCGTTCGCACACAGCTTGAGCATAGCCACTTGGAAACGGAGACTTCTCCGGTTAGTCTGATGCGGAGAGTTCTCCGTTTATATGTTTTGGGAGTGGCAATGCCGAACGACTTCAACCAGAAGGTGATCGAGGAGTTCCGGGCCAACGCCGGAAAGGTCGGCGGATACTTCGAAGGTCACGACCTCGTCCTTCTCACCACCAAGGGCGCCAAGACCGGCAACGAGACGACCTCGCCGGTGATGTACCTCCCGGACGGCGACCGCTACGTGATCATCGCCTCGAACGCCGGCGCCGACAACCACCCGGCCTGGTACCACAACCTGCTGGCCAACCCGGAGTTGACCGCCGAGATCGGCACCGAGACGTTCTCCGCCAAGGCCCAGCAGATCGACGGCAAGGAACGCGACGAGCTCTACGCCCGCATGGTCGCCATCGCCCCCGGCTTCGCCGAATACGAGGCCAAAACCACGCGCCGCATCCCCGTCCTCTCCCTCCACCGCACCTGATATCTCTCTTCACGCTTCCTGCGCGCCTTGGGCGTCTCGCGCGCACGCCCAAACCCCTTCAAACTGCTTCAACCCCGCCCAGCATTTACGGCCCAGCCAAGTGAGCCCCACCCGCCGTCCGTGGCTGGGCCCCGTCCAGGGGAACGGTCGTCCAGCGTGCGTGGCGGGCCACCGTAACGACCGCCCCGCCGGCCACCCGCGTGGTCCACGGGTCCGACCACGCGGCAGCCCACCAACCCCGACCCCGCGCTCACCGCCAACCCCGAGCCCACGCGGCGGGTTCGCCGGCCGGAACCAGGCGCGGACCGCCGGTTCCGAACCCCGTGGCGTGGTGCTAGAACGGGGTGTCGTCGGTGGGTTCGGTGCGGCGGGCCATGGCGGCGGCGAGTTTGACGCGGGCCCCCTGCAGCCACTCCTCGCACACCGCGGCCAGCTTCTCCCCCCGCTCCCACAGCTCGATCGACTGCTCCAAGGTCAGCCCGCCCGTCTCCAGGCGGCGCACCACCTCGGTCAGCTCCTCCCGAGCCTGCTCGTACGACGGTGTCCTGTCGGAGGAGGCCCCGGGTGCGTTCTCATCTGCCACGCGACCCACCCTAGAGTCAGAGACCGACAATCGCGCCCTGGCCCGCCGATGGCCGTACCCGGCCCTGACCTGGTTCGCCTAGGACTCGTCGAGGGCGGGCTGCTCGGGCGCGGCCTTCTTGCGCGGCTTCCTGGCAGGCTTCGGCGCCGCGTCACCCCCAGAACCGGTGCCGCCCTCGGCCCGTACGGCCAGCCGGTCGTCGCTCAGCCGGATCGTCAGCACGTCGCCCGGCGCCACATCCTTGGCCAGCCGTACCACGTCCCCGTCGGGACGCTGCACGATCGCATACCCCCGCTCCAACGTCGCCGCCGGAGACAGGGCCACGAGCTGGGCCCGCAGGTGCGACAGCGAGTCGGCGGCCCGGTCCAGCGAACCCGTCAGGCTGCGCCGCGTGCGATCCCGCAGCGCGTCGACCTGCTCGGCCCTGCGTTCGAGCTCGCGTACCGGATCCGCCAGCGACGGGCGCGAACGCACCGACGTCAGCCACGACATCTCGCGGTCGAGCCAGCCGCCCACCACCCGGCGCCCCCGGTCACGCAGTTGCCGCACCAGCGTCAGCTGCTCGCCGACGTCCGGCACGACCTTCTTGGCCGCGTCCGTCGGCGTGGAGGCGCGCACGTCGGCCACCAGGTCGAGCAGCGGACTGTCCTGCTCGTGGCCGATCGCGCTCACCACCGGGGTACGGCAGGCCGCCACCGCCCTGACCAGGCTCTCGTCCGAGAACGGCAGCAGGTCCTCCAGCGAACCCCCGCCCCGCGCGACCACGATCACGTCGACCTCGCGGTCGGCGTCGAGCTTGCCGAGCGCCTCGGTGACCTCGCCCACGGCGTAAGGCCCCTGGACGGCCACCTCCTCGACCTTGAACCGCACCGCCGGCCAGCGGCGCCGCGAGTTCTCCAGCACGTCGCGCTCGGCCGCCGAGTCACGGCCGCAGATCAGCCCGATCGTGCCCGGCAGGAACGGCAGCCTGCGCTTGCGGTCGGCGTTGAACAGCCCTTCGGCGGCCAGCAACTGCCGCAACCGCTCCAGCCTGGCCAGCAGTTCGCCCACACCGACCGGCCGGATCTCCAGGGCGGTGAACGCGAACGATCCCCTGTTGACCCAGAAGTCCGGCTTGACGTGCACGACGACCCTGGCGCCGTCGGTCGGCCTCGGCACGGTCGCCTCGTAGACGCCGCGCGGCGCGGTGACCCGCGCGCTGACGTTGGCCACCGGGTCGCGCAGGGTCAGGAAGACCGTGCCGCCGCGCGCGCTCAGGTCGGTGATCTGGCCCTCGACCCAGACCGTGCCGAGCTTGCCGATCCACCCGCCGACCATCTGCAGGACCGTACGGATCGGCAAGGGCGACTCGGGAGAGGTCTTCGAGCTCATGGCGGCAGACTACGGTGCCCGGCCGACTATTCTCCGGCTTCGAGCTTGGCCAGGCGGTTCTCGTACATCTTCACGACCTCCGGCCGCCCCTGCGTGGCCCGCTCGTAGGCGAGCAGCTCACCGATCTGCGCCGCGCTCTTCCCACGCATCCGCGCGCGGAGCGAAGCAACCGTCAGCTCCCCATACCCCACCAAAGGCTCCCCAGGTACGGCTCCCGCCCCCTGAACAGCCTCCCCGGCACCCGGCTCGGCAACAGCCTTCTTGGCGGCGGGCTTGGAAGCAGCGGCCCTTGAAGCGGGGGCCTTGGAAGCGGCGGGCTTGGAAGCGGCGGGCTTGGAGGCGGCGGGCTTCGCGGCGGCGGGCTTCGCGGTGGCGGTCCTGGCAGGCGCCTTCCGCGCGGGCTTCTTGACCGGCGCCTCGGCCTCGGTCCCGATCGCGGCTTCGGAAGCGGTAGCCGTGGTGGCGGCCTCCGGGGTCGCGGCCTTCGGAGCCGCGGTCTTCGGCTTGGCGCTCGCGCGCTTGGCGGTCGTGCGCTTGGCCACAGGCTCGGCCGACTCGACGACAACCGCCTCGATGACGGCGTCCTTGGCGACGGGCTCCGCGCTGACGGGCTCCTCGGCGACGGCCTCGGTGGTGACGGCCTCCTTGGCGACGGGCTCGGTGGTGGCGGCATCGGTGGCGGTGGGCTTCTTGGGAGCCGGTTCCTCCACGACAACCGGCTTGACCTCGACAGCCTCAGTGGCGGAAACAGCCTCGGCCGCGGTGGTGGCCTCGGTCGCCGGGGATGCGGGCGGGGTGGGCTCGGTGGCCGAGGGGGTGGGGTCCGGCTTGGCGGACGGGGTGAAGATGACCGGGTCCGCCTTGGCCTTCGGGGCGGTGCCGTTCGGCTCGGCGGCGCCCGTGGCGCTCGGACGGGGCGCGAAGATGACCGGCTCCCGGCGCGCGGGCTTGTCCTCCGTGCTCTCGGCCAGCTGTTCGGTGGCGGGACGCTTGGTCTCCTCCGCCTCTTCCCGTGAGGCCAGCCCCTTGATCGAGTTCTTGACCCGGTCCACGAGCAGCAACGCCTGCCCGGCGGCGCTCAAGGTGGACTGGATGACGACGAGTGGCAGCTCCTTGGCCTTTTCCTTGTTGGTGATGGTCTTGGCGATGTTCCGTATCACGTCGCTGAGGGACATGAGGACTCCCTGGTTTACGCGGGGCGGGGGGCCCGTATTGGACGGCTAGTCTGGCAAACGCGTAACGGGCACGCACGCGCCGGCCGGTTCGCCGCTCCACGTAGCATAGGGAGCATGGAGCCGAAGACCCCCACCAGCCGACGCGTCCTCGTGGCCAAGCCCCGCGGCTACTGCGCCGGAGTCGATCGAGCCGTGGTCGCGGTCGAGAAGGCTTTGGAGCAGTACGGCGCCCCCATTTACGTGCGCAAGCAGATCGTCCACAACACCCACGTGGTCAAGACCCTGGAGGCCAGGGGCGCCATTTTCGTCGAGGAGACCGAGGAGGTCCCCGAAGGCGAGATCGTGGTCTTCTCCGCCCACGGCGTGAGCCCGGCGGTCCACGAGGAGGCCCGCAACCGGCAGCTGCGCACGATCGACGCCACCTGCCCGCTGGTGACGAAGGTCCACAACGAGGCCAAGCGCTTCGCCGGCCAGGACTACGACATCCTGCTCATCGGCCACGAGGGCCACGAAGAGGTGGAAGGCACCGCGGGCGAGGCCCCGGAGCACATCCAGCTCGTCGACGGCCTCGACTCGGTCGAGCGCATCCAGGTCAAGGACCCGAGCCGGCTGGTCTGGCTCTCGCAGACGACCCTGTCGGTCGACGAGACCGTCGAGACGGTCAACCGCCTGAAGGAGCGCTTCCCGACGCTGCTCGACCCGCCGAGCGACGACATCTGCTACGCCACCCAGAACCGCCAGGTCGCGGTGAAGGAGATCGCCGCGGAGTCACAGCTCGTCATCGTGGTCGGCTCGGAGAACTCCTCCAACTCCAAGCGCCTGGTCGAGGTGGCCAAGGACTACGGCGCCGACGCCTCCTACCTGGTCGACTACGCCGCCGACATCCGGGACGAGTGGCTGGAGGGCGTCGACACAGTCGGCGTGACCAGCGGCGCCTCGGTTCCCGAGGAACTGGTCGAGGAGGTGCTGGTCCGCCTGGCCAAGCACGGCTTCGACGACGTGCGCGAAGTGCAGCCGGTGGACGAGCGCGTGCGCTTCGCCCTGCCCCACGAGCTGCGCAAGGACCTGCGCGCCTCCTGAGCCCAGATGGACCCGCCGCGAGGGACGAAGGCCCTGGTGGGCCCCCGGCAAAGGGTGGTCAGGGCTCGTCGCGGCGGGCGGTGCCGTACACGCGAGGCTCGAAGTAGCCCTCGGGTTCGGGCGCGAAGGCCTGCTCCCTGCGCGGGCGCGGCACGTCCGTCACCGACCGCAGCTCCTCGCGCAGGTCGCGCACGTTGTCGCGCAGGCCGCGCCGCCAGGCGACGGCCAGCACGATCGCCGACCCCGCGAACAGCCAGGGCGCGCCCGCCGACATCGAGGTGTAGAGGCCGAGCGCGAGTGAGCCGAGCACCGACGCGGAGCTGAAGGCCCGCAGCAGCTCGACGATGAACGTGGCGCAGAAGAACACCAGAGGCGGCGTCACCACCAGCGACAACAGTTCGCGCCGGTTGACGAGCATCGCCCCGAACAGGTTCCCCGCGATGAAGACCAGTCCCATCAGGAACCCCAGCCCGAACACCGATGCCAGGACATATCCCGCCACGGTGGCCACGAAGGCGAGCGCGACCGCGCCCCGGGCGGTCAGCTTCACAGCCGAACGCCTGCCTTTCCCACTCACCGGTCCCGCCCCCCTTACTGCGACCCGTTGGCCAACTTACCGTTCGCCTGCGAAAGCAGAGACGAGGTTTCCAGTAGTTCGGGGGAGGCGAGGGGCCTGGGCAGCCCCTCGAGCATCTCGGGCGCGTCGAGGTCGCCGTCGACGACGCCGAGATCGTGAAGCTTGCGCGCCGTGACCAGAACACGGCTTTCGAGCGAACCGACCGTCTTGTTGTACGCCTCCACGGACCGCGTCAGAGCCTTGCCCAGCGCGTCCACGTTACGCCCCAGCGACGACAGCCGCTCGTACAGTTCCTTGCCCAGCTCGAACACCGCCCGCGCGTTCTCGCTCAGCGCCGCCTGCTGCCAGGCGTAGTGCGCGGTGCGCAGCATCGTGATCAGCGTGGTCGGGGTGGCGATGTGCACCCGCCTGACCATCGCGTACTCCAGCAGCCCCGGGTCACGTTCCAACGCCGGCGCCAGGAACGCCTCGCCCGGGATGAACAGCACCACGAACTCGGGCGACGGGTTGAACCCCTGCCAGTACGCCTTCGAGGCGAGCTGGTCGACGTGCTGGCGTACGTGCTTGGCGTGGGCGTCGAGGCGTACCGATGCCAGGGACTCGTCCCCGGCCTCCGCGGCCTCCAGGTAGGCGGCGAGGGAGACCTTGGAGTCGACCACGATGTTCTTGCCGCCGGCCAGCCGTACGACCATGTCGGGGCGCTGGGCGCCCTCGGTGACCTGCTCGTCGAAGTCGCAGTGGCGCTGCATGCCGGCGATCTCGGCCACGCGGCGCAGCTGCAGTTCGCCCCAGCGTCCGCGCGCCTCCGGCCGCTGCAATGCGCGCACGAGCGTCGTCGTCTGGGAGCGGAGTTGTTCGTTGCTCTGCCGTACGAACTCCATCTGCTGTGACAGCTCGGCGCGGGCGGCGCGCGCGCCCGTCTCGCTGTCGCGCAGCTGCGTCTCGACCCGGGCCAGCAGGTCCTTCAGTGGCTCCACCAGGTGCTCGACGGCCTGCTTGCGCTGTTCCAGCTCGCCGCTTGCCTCGGCGCGGGTGGCGGCGAAGCGGGTCTCGGCGAGTTCGAGGAAGCGGATGTTGTTGACGTCGAGCGCGCGGGTCGACAGCGCCTGGAACCGCTCCGCGAGCTGCCCCTCGACGTAGGCGAGCTTGTCGGCGGACGCCTTCGCCCTCGCGTCGGCCTCGGCCACCCGTACCGCCATCCTGGTCCGCGCCAGCAGGAACCCGATGGCGACCCCGACGGCCAGTCCGATGAGAAGCGAGACGACATCCACTCCACGCATGGTCGCATGACATCGGGCAGTGGATCTTCCCGACACGCTTGTGCATTCCGCTTGTGCGGTACATCTCGCGTCACTCAGAGTACCCATATGGCTACCGGATCGCGGATGATCGTCTCGCTCGCCGCCACCGTCGCGGTGGCCGCCGTCGTGCTCGCCGCGGCGAGCACGGTCATCGCGGGCCGCTCCGGGCCCGCGCCGCCCCCACTCGCCCAGCCGCCCCGCCAGACGCTGATGTGGTCGCCCGGCGCCTGCGTGAGCCGCGACGGCGCCCGCTTCGCGCTGGCCCCGTGCGTCAGGGGCGAGGCCGAGGTCCTCACGCTCGCCGCCGACCCGCCCGGCCGCGGCCGGTGTCCCGACGACACCGACGAGGTGGTGCGGGTGGGGCGGGGCCGTACCGCCTGCGTGCGCGCGTTCCTGGAGCCCCACCCCGGCCGCGCGGGCGCGGGCGGCGGCGTGCTGCGCGCGGGCGACTGCGTGGCCTTGGACGGCCGCGAGCGTCCCTGCACAAGCTCCAGCTGGTACGGCAGAGCCGTCGCCATAACCGGCGAAGCGGACGCCTGCCCGGCGGCCACCCTCGACGCCCTGGCGCTCAGGGACGGCGTCGTCTGCCTCGGCAGGGGCGGGAACGTCCTGGCCGAAGGGATGTGCGTGGCCAAGCCGGGCAAGGGCGTGGTCATGCGGTCGGCCATCGCGGGCGTACCGTGCTCGTCGCCGCGCGCCTGGGCCCGCGTCACCTCGTTCGGGACCTCGGCCCGGGGCTGCCCCCAAGGCTCGGACCGCTATCTGCGCGCTCGCGGCGCCTTTCGCCCGGTGACCTGCTTGCACCTTGTGAGCAAGTAAACTCACCCGACGTGAGCCTCTCAATCGGCATCGTCGGCCTGCCCAACGTCGGTAAGTCCACGCTCTTCAACGCGCTGACCAAGACCGGCAACGCGCTGGCGGCCAACTACCCGTTCGCCACCATCGAGCCCAACGTGGGCATCGTGGGCGTGCCCGACGACCGGCTGCCCAAGCTGGCCGAGATCTTCGGCTCGGCCAGGATCCTCCCGGCGAAGGTCGAGTTCGTCGACATCGCGGGCCTGGTGCGGGGCGCCTCCGAGGGGCAGGGCAGGGGTAACCAGTTCCTCGCCAACATCCGCGACACCGACGCGATCTGCCAGGTCATCCGGGTCTTCGCCGATCCCGACGTGACCCACGTCGACGGCGAGATCTCTCCCAAGCGCGACATCGAGACGATCAACACCGAGCTCATCTACGCCGACCTGCAGACCGTGGAGAAGGCGATCCCGCGCCTGCAGAAGGAGGCGCGTACCAACAAGGACAAGAAGAGCGCGCTGGAGGCGGCGGAGGCCGCGGCCAAGGTGCTGGAGACCGGCAAGACCGTCTTCGAGAGCGGGCTGGACCTGGAGGGGCTGCGCGAGCTGCACCTGCTGACGGCCAAGCCGTTCCTCTACGTGTTCAACCTCGACGCCGACGAGCTCGTCGACCCCGCCCTGCGCGAGCAGCTGTCCGCGCTGGTGGCTCCGGCCGAAGCGGTCTTCCTCGACGCCAAGATCGAGTCCGAGCTGGTCGAGCTGGACGACGAGGAGGCCCTGGAGCTGCTCCAGTCGGTCGGCCAGGAGGAGTCCGGACTGTCGCAGCTCGCTCGGGTGGGCTTCGAGACGCTGGGTCTGCAGACGTACCTGACGGCCGGTCCCAAGGAGACGCGGGCCTGGACGATCAAGAAGGGCGCCACCGCCCCAGAGGCGGCCGGAGTGATCCACACCGACTTCCAGCGCGGCTTCATCAAGGCCGAGATCGTCTCCTTCGGTGACCTGGTCGGTGCGGGTTCGATCGCCAATGCCCGGTCGGCGGGGAAGGCCCGGATCGAAGGTAAGGACTACGTCATGCGCGATGGTGATGTCGTCGAGTTTCGCTTCAACGTTTGACCATCTACGTCAACCCCTCCCGGCGCTCATGCGTCGAATCGTCACGGCGTTCACGCTGACTCGGGAGGGCCTGATGATCCGTCGCATACTTCGCAAACGACGCCCCACGCCGTCGCTGACCGGCATCAGCACGGAGGAGGAGCTCGCCTTGCTCAGGGTTGAGCTCATGTACGGCCTGCGGGTCAACCGCGAGGCCTATCTGCGCAGGAAGGTCGATGAGCGGGCCGAGGCCGCCGCCCGCCTGCACGGCGCGGACGCCGCGGACATCCTTGCCGGGCTGCGCGACTCGCTGGAGCGCGCGCTGCCCCGGCACAGAGCCATCGACCGGGCCATCGACCGGGGCTCCCGGCGCAATGTCATCGACCTTCGTGGCCGCAACGTCGTCGAGTTGCACGGGCGTCGCCAGGCGGAGGATCCTGAGCCCGCCTGACCAGCGCGAAGATCGTCAGACCGCACTCCGCTCGGGGTGCGGTTTGTCGCGTCTTATACCAAATGCGCAGATCGGGACAGTCCCCGCGCCATTTGGACAGCAATCTCTGGCCGTTGGGTAATGGGCGGCGCCCATCAGGCCTGGTCGAATGCCAATTCCACAGGAAAGGGACAGGAGGCGGCACTCCGTCCTGTCATACGGACTCGGTTTGCCCCCGAGCGGCGATGCCTGCAGCATGGGCGTGGCTTTCCTGGAACAATTGGCGGGACCGGATAAGGTGACACCTTCACCACGGATGATGGGGATCGGCAACGGACGACACCGCGCCAGCCGGGGGGACGGGCGCGAGCGGAGGCGTGATGGCTCGTAGGTCAACCGTCCAGCACGGTCCTCGGACCTCTGGCGACCCTGACCTTTCCGCGCGCCCTGAAACGGCTGACTTCGGCGCGCCGGCCACCAGGCCGCGGCGTGGCCGCTGGTCGGGCGGTGGCGGACGCTGGCTGGTCTGGGCCGGCCGCGCCATTCTCTGGGCGCTTATTGTGGTTATCGTGGTGAATGGGGTTCGTGCCCTATTCGAGCGGGCCACCCAGTCGAATACCCCGGCCGCGAATGAGACCTCGCAGGTCGCGCAGGGATTCCCCAGCGACCAGGCCTCCGCCTTCGCCGCGCAGTTCGCCGGCGTTTACCTGAATTTCACCGCGGCGGAGGCGGCGAGCAGGGCGGGCAAGCTCGCGGCCTTCCTGCCCGACGGCGCCGACCCGCAGTTCGGCTGGGACAGCTATGGCCGCCTCGGCGCGGTCGGCATCCAGCCGTACACCATCGAGGTCACCGACGCGAAGAACGCGGTGGTCTCGGTGGTCTTCCAGACGGGCAACCGCAGATTGCTGCTGTCCGTGCCGGTCTACTACTCGGGTGACGACGGCGGGCGGAAGTTCGTCGTCTCCGGCAGGCCCGCCCTGCTGCCCGCTCCCGGCGCGGCCGACCTGCCTCAGGTGGCCGGGCCCGAGGGCGACGAGGCGGCGCAGACGGAGCTCAAGCCTCAGCTCGAAGCCTTCTTCAAGGCCTACGCGCAGGGCGACACCCAGTCGCTCAAGCGCTACTTCGTCGCGGGGGAGACCCTGCCCGACCTGGGCGGGGCGCTGTCCTTCGGCGAGCTCAAGAGTGTCGTGGTGCCTGTGGGGGGTGCCACCAGAGAGATCAAGGCCGAGGTGGTGTGGGTCGTGCCGACCGGTGCGACGCCGTCGGCCGAACCGACCGCCGACCCCAACGCGGTCGGCGGCCGTCTCGAGCAGGCCTATCGCCTCACTGTCGTGAAGCAGGGCGACAAGTGGTACGTCCAGGACATCCGTGGCGCCGGTCGGGCCGTTGGATAGACGCACACACTCGCGTTGCTGATCGGCACCCCCCGGGAGGACAAGAAGTGATCTTGAAGACCGTAGTGCTCAACTTGATCGACCTGGCGGCGGCGCTCACGCCCTCGCCCGCACCGACGGGCCCCGACACCTCGGGGCTCGCCAACTTCCTGCGCGGCTTCTTCGCCCCGCTCTTCCTCGTCGTCGTCTCCGTGGTCGCGCTCTTCTTCCTCTTCACCCGCGAGATCACGAGATTCGTGCAATTCCTGATCTTGGCTGTGGGGATCGGCGTGATCTTCTACGTTCCCAACATCATCGAAGTCACGGCCAAGGCGATCGCTGGGGCTCTGGGTATCAAGTAAGGGTTGAACCCGGGCCCTGGCGGTCATTGAACGAGCGAGCGGGTGGAGAGGAGGACCGCGTGGACCTGCCCACGTATACCAATATCTGGCGAATTGAGAAGCGGCTCTACAAGCTGTACGACCTACGGCTGCCGACGCCGCTCCCCATCGTCTGGATCGGGATCTTCGCCGGTGTCCTGGCCCCGTGGTCGTTCCTGCTCTACATCGTCGGCCTGCCGTTCGAGACTCCGTGGCACGTGGTCTACCTCGTGCCTCCCGGCATCGTCACCTGGCTGTCCACCCGCCCCGTCATCGAGAACAAGCGCCTGACCGAGGTCATGCAGTCGCAGCTGCGCTACATGGGCGAGCCGCGCGCCTGGACCCGCATGGCTCCGGCCGCCGAGCCGGAGGCGGTGACGTTCTCCGGCCGGGTGTGGCGGGTGCTGCCCGTCCGGGCGAAGGCGCCCAAGAAGGCCCGCCACGCGATGCGCAAGCCCGCCACGGCCCCCGCGCCCTCCGTCCGTTCCGTCCGCCCCGCCGTGGCCGCGGCGGCCGCCGCCGCGACGTCCGCGCCGGTCGCCACCCCGCCCACCCGCTGGGGCGCCGCGACACCGGGCCGCCGCGGCACCGCCCCGGCCCTGGCCACCGCCCAGCTCTCTCCCGCCGAGCCGGTCGCCGACCCGCCCGTGCGGGCCGAAGAGCCCCAGCGCGCGCCCGGGTCGAGACGCGCCACCAAGCGCCCCGCCGAGATTCCGGTACGGCACGCCGACCCCTTCGAGCAACCCCACCCCGAACAGGCACACCCGGATCCGGTACGCCCGGATCCGGTACGCCCGGAGATGGTGCGACCGGAGGCGGGGCGGCTGGAACCGGTGCGCCTGGAGGGGGTCCGTCCGCAGGCGGCGGACGCCGAGACGGCCCGCGTCGACCCTGCCCACTCCGAAGCGGCCCGCCCTGAAGCTGCCCATCCCGAAACGGCACGCCCTGAAGCGGCACGCCCTGAAGCGGCCCGCCCGGAGGCGGTGCGGCTGGAGGGGGTGCGGGAGGACACCACAGCGGCTGGGGCGTCTGGCCAGGATGTGGCTGGCCCCGAGGTTGCTGGGACCGGTCCCGAGGTTGCTGGGACGGGGCGCGAGGTTGCCGGGGCTGGGCGCGTACCGGAGAAGGGCGTCGCGGCGGGGAAGCCGATCGATGCCGAGGCGTTGCGCAGGTTGCGGCGGCTCGCGGCCACCGCGGACCCGGGTGCCGCACAGGGCGACGCTGTTCAAGGTCCGCCGCTGCCCGAGGCGCCGGGGGAGCAGGTTCCGGACGAGGCGCGGTTGCAGCATCGCAAGGGACAGCCGCCCAGGCCGGGCGCTCCGCTGCCGTTGCCGGGGGGCCAGCCCGCCTGGCCGTCCGCGAAGGAGCCCAAGGAGCCCAAGGAGCCCAAGCCGGTCACGAACCCTCTCACCAACCCCGTCGCCAAGCCGGTGACGAGCCCGGTCGCCAAGCCGGTCACCAACCCCGTGTCCAAGCCGGACGCGAAGCCGGTCGGCAAGCCCGGGGCGGGGCTTCCGGCCGCCGGGCTGCCCGTCGCCGGTCACCCCGTGGGGGCCGAGCAGGTCGGCGGGCCCGGGGGGAAGCGGGCCGAGGCGGTGCGGCCGAGCGAGGGGCAGGACGAGCGGGTGCCGGGGCCCAGGACGGGTGACGGGCGGGTGCGGCGGGTCGAGTCCGTCGTCGGGCGGGACTCCGGCGGCTGGCGGCGCATCGCGCAGGTCGTGGTCGGCGGCGGCGGGCCCAGGACCGACGGGTCGGAGATCGACGAGGCGCGCGCCCGCGCCGTGTTCGGGGGCAGCCGCCGGATCGTGGTGCTCGGGTGTACGGGCGGCGCCGGGCAGAGCACGACCGCGTTGATGCTCGGCCACACCCTGGCCAAGATCCGCGACGACCGGGTGGTGGCCGTCGACGCCAACACCGGCGCCAACACCCTGACCAGCCGCATCAAGCCCGAGTCCCCCGAGACGCTGGCCAGCCTGCTGTCCGGGCTCGACCGGGTCAGCGGGTATCTGACGATGCGTGGCTACACCAGCCGTACCTCTTCGGGGCTGGAGGTGATCGGGGCCGACACCGACGCGGGGGCCGAGCAGCGGATGTCGGACCGGACGTTGTTCTCCGACCACCGGCTCGGCCAGGCGGTTCACCTGCTGGACCGCCACTACAAGCTCGCCGTGATCGATCCGGCCGCGGCGCTGGCCGCCCGCGTCCTGCCGTACGCCGACCAACTGGTCCTCGTCGTCCCCGCGAGCGAGGAGGCGTCGGAGGCGGTGGCGATGACGTTCGAGTGGCTCGACGGCCACGGCTGTGCCGATCTGCGCAGGCGCGCGGTGATCGTGGTCAACGGTGTGAGCAGGCGCTCGATGGCCGACGTCGAGCAGGCCGAGGCGGTGGCCCGTGGCAGGTGCCGGGCGATCGTCCGGGTCCCCTGGGAGGACGAGCTGGCGCCGGACGGCGTCGACGCCGTCGATCCGGGGCAGTTGCGCGCGGCCGGGCGGCGGGCCTATCTGGCCCTCGCTGGGGTCGTGGTGGCGGGCTTCGCGGCACAGACGGTCCGAGCGAGCGAAGAGGAGTTGGCGAGTGACCCCCCGGGCACGAGAATCGGTGAGCGTTAAGTGAACATGCGTGCAGGTCAGGCCCGTTCATGCGCCGAGGGGGCGGCATGAGCAGGGCGTCGCGAGCGCACCAGCGTCTTGCGGTCCGCTACTTCGACGACCGCATCCTGCTCACTGACTCCAACGCATGGGCCTATTTCCGGCTTCCGACGGTCAGCTATGAGTTCGTCACGCCCGAGGAGCGCGAGGCTCTGGCGACCAACATCACGATCGCGCTGGCGGCGATCAGGATGCCCGACGCGGAGGTGCACCTGCGCGTGGCGCACCGCACGTACCCCGCCGCCGAGTGGGCGATGGCCCTGAACGGCACCTCCGACGAGGGGGCGGGCTGGCGCGACTACCTGGAGGAGATGTACCGGCACGTCTGGGCGAAGGACTTCTGGTCGAAAGAGGTCTACATCGGGGTACGGCTGGGCTCCCGCGGCCGCCAGCTCGGGCAGGGAGTCCTGGCCCAGTTGTTCGGCTTCTACCAGCGCACCGAGAAGGTGCTCGGCCTCGACGACGACCACGTGCCGGACAGCGAGATCAGCAGATGGACCGAACAGGCGGAACGCCTGGGCAGAGCACTCGCATCCAGCGCACTCTACGCCCGGCACGCCACCTCGACCGAGGTGGCGTGGTTGTTCCAGCACGCCGCGTCCGGCTCGCTCGGCGACCCGCCGCCGTCGGCAAGCCCGCGCCGCCGCTGGGGCAGGGGCGAGATCGAGTCGCTGGTCGAGGGCGAGATCCGCAACGGCAGGTCGCTGCTGCGCATGGTGCAGCCGCAGGGCGACTCTTATGTGGCCCACCTGTCGTTCGCCCGCTTCCCCGACCTGATGCCGTTCCCGGACGGCGAGCCGTGGATGCACTTCTCCGACCAGTTGCCGTTCCCGGTCGAGATCTCCAGCAGGATGCGGCTGATCCCGCCGGTCAGGGCCTCGAAGGACGTGGCGCGCAAGCTCGCGCACGCCCGTGACATGGACATCCACATCCGCGAGGCGGGGGCAGAGGCGCCGATCGCGCTGGCCGAGCAGATCGACGCCGCCCGCATGCTGGAGCACGGGATCACCAAGGAGCGCCTGCCCTTCGTGTACGGCTGGCACCGCCTGATCATCAGCGCCCCGACCGAGGAGATCTGCGTGCAACGGGTCGAGGCGGTCGTCGAGCACTACCGCGACATGGGCATCGACGTGGTCAACTCCACCGGCGACCAGTTCTCGCTGTTCTGCGAGACGCTGCCGGGGGAGAAGGTACGGGTCAACGCCTACGCGCAACGCCAGCCCCTGCGCACGATCGCGGGCGGCATGGCCACGGCCACGGTCGACCTGGGCGACCGGATGGAGGATCCGGTTTCCGGCTGGCTCGGGCCGTACATCGGGGAGACGGTGGGAAGGGCGCGCAGCATCGTGCACTTCGACCCGCTCGTGGCGGCGATGCGCAACCGGCCCACGGCCATCGCGATCACCGGTGAGCCCGGCGGCGGCAAGACCACGCTGGCGCTGCTGATGATCTACCAGATGGCGTTGCGCGGCGTCACGGTGGCGGTGATCGACCCCAAGGGCGACGCCGACTCGCTGGTGCAACTGCTGCAGAAGCGCGGGCGCAAGGCCCGGATGATCCCGCTGGGCTCGGCGGCGCCCGGCCTGCTCGACCCGTTCTCCTTCGGCGACGACATCGCGGCCAAGAAGACGATGGCGACCGAGACGCTGCGGCTGCTGCTGCCGCGCATGTCCGAGGAGCGTGAGTCGGCGATGATC
The DNA here is from genome assembly GCF_042740095.1 of Nonomuraea sp. NPDC059023. Classification (NCBI taxonomy): domain Bacteria; kingdom Bacillati; phylum Actinomycetota; class Actinomycetes; order Streptosporangiales; family Streptosporangiaceae; genus Nonomuraea; species Nonomuraea sp. NPDC059023. Next base: position 134,781 of record NZ_JBHYIO010000038.1, read on the forward strand.
CAGGCGGTCGCCGCGGTCTCGAACGCGCCGGACCCGTCGCTGGGCAAGGTCGTGGACTACCTGGAGCAGTCCGACGACGCCGCCTCCAAGAACCTGGGCGCGGTGCTCCGTTCGATGTCGGAGATGCACCTGGCCCGGCTCTGCTTCGACCCGTCCGGCGGCGAGCAGATCGACACCGAGGGCTGGACGACGGTGTTCACGCTGGGCGGGCTGACGCTGCCCGACGTGGCCACCGGCCGCGACGACTACTCCTACGAGCAGCGGCTGTCGGTGGCCCTGCTCTACCTGGTCTCCCAGTTCGCCCGCAGGCTCATGAACAGCCTCGACAGGAGGGCGCCCAAGGCGATCTTCCTGGACGAGGCGTGGGCCATCACCTCCACGCCCGAGGGAGCCAAGCTGGTGCCCGAGGTCAGCCGTATGGGCCGCTCCCGCAACACGGCGCTGGTCCTGGTCTCGCAGAACGCCGGCGACCTGCTGAACGAGCAGGTGACCAACTGCCTCTCGTCGGTCTTCGCCTTCCGATCGACAGAACGGGTGGAGGTCGACCACGTGATGGCGCTGCTCGGTGTGGACCCCTCGGAGGAGCACAAGGCCGTGCTGCGCTCGCTGGGCAACGGCGAATGCGTATTCCGCGATCTGGATGGCAGGGCGGGACGCATTGCAGTAGACCTGATCTCTGAAGAGCTACTGCGCTGGCTCGACACGAATCCTACGCATGACAAACCCGGCGACAGCGGGAATGATCTTCAAGGGGGAGTGGGCAGCAGGGCGCAGGAGGTGCGGTCATGAAGGTCCGGCTAGCCAGGCGGCTGGCGGTTGCTCTGGCGCTGCTCGCGGGCATCATCGTGTTGCCCGCGATCGCCGGCGCCGCGTCACCCGCGGCCGCTGCTCCGTGTGATCTTTCCGGCACGCTCGCGCCGGAGCTGGTCGGCGGCGGCGTGGACGGGCTGCTCTCGCCCCCCGCGCCCAGCAGTACGGCGCCCGCCGCGCCGACGACCAACTACCAGCAGTTCGGCACCAGCGGCCAGTTCTGGCACACCTACGACATCGGCTGCGACTTCGGCTCCTTCATCGGCAACTCCTGGGCCAACCAGGTGTTCCTGTGGGCCAAGGCGATCGACCGGCTGACGATCACCACGTACCAGGCGGCCGCCACCGAGGGGCCGCTGGAGGCGATCAAGGACGTCGTCGACGACATCGTCACGAACCTGTCGGAAGCCATGTACTGGCCCTACCTGCGGCCGATCGTCATCCTCGGCGCGATCTGGCTGGCCTGGTACGGGCTGATCCGCAAGCGGGCCACCACGACCACCGAGGGCGTCATCTGGATGATCCTCGCCGTCACCGTGGCCACCTGGTTCTTCAGCCGCCCGCAGGACTTCACCGGGCTCGGCAAGGTGGTCACCGACAAGACCGGCGAGGTGGTCAACTCCGCGTTCTCCGGCCTGCCCGGCTCCGGCGGCACCTCCTGCCTGCCCGGACCAGGCCAGACGAGCCCGCAGGTCAAGGCGGGCGGCTACGCCCACACGGGCACGCCCACGGTCGACCAGAACGCCGACGCCCTCTGGTCCACGCTGGTCTGCAAGCCGTGGCTGATGGGCATGTTCGGCACCGCCGACCCCAACCAGCCGATCGTGCGCGACTACGGCCGGGCCATGCTGGAGATCCAGACGATCGACGCCGCCGAGATGGCCAGCGGCAGCCGGGACAACGGCGCCCACCAGGCCAAGTACGCCGAGTACGCCGACAAGCTCAGAGGCGACCCGCGCTACTTCGTCTTCCAGGGCAAGGAGTGGACCAGCAGGGTCGGCGTGGCCATCGGCGCGCTCATCGCCGCTCTGGTCGCCGGTCTGCTGATCTTCCTGGTGGCGGTCTCGCTGCTGGTACTGAAGGTCAGCTTCCTGCTCCTGCTCATCCTTGGGCCGATCTTCCTGCTGATCGGCGTGCATCCGGGCAGCGGGCGCATCATCGCCATGCGCTGGGTGGAGATGCTGATCGGCACTCTGCTGCGGCAGGCCGTACTGGCGCTGGTGCTCGGTGTCCTGGTCTACGGCTACGCGCTGATCATGTCCTCGGCGCTGCCCTGGGGTATGCAGATCCTGTTCATGGCGCTGCTGACGCTCGCGGTCTACTTCTACCGCCGGCCGTTCCAGCACCTGTTCGCCTCCATGAACGGGCACACGCTGACCACCCGCATGCTCGGCGACGCCACGACCGCCCCGGTGCTGAACCAGGCGGCGACCGTGCTGCCTCCCGTCGCGGCCAACAAGGTCAAGAACTGGGGCGTACGCAAGGCCGAGCCGGTGCTTCAGGCGGCGGCGGCCGGATCCGCGGGCGCGGCGGCCGGAGCGGCCGCGGCACGCGCGACCGCGGGCGGCGGCGACGGTAACGGCAACGGCACGCCGTCCGGCAACCGGATGCCCGCGACCCCCGCACCGCTCAACACCGACCAGCCAGGCAAGGGCGGAGCCCGTACGGCTCCCGCCGCCAGGACCGGCTCGGCGCCGCCGCTCAACCTGGGCGGCACGCCCACCCGCACCCCCCGCTCCGGCGGCCGTGGCGGAGGTGGCGGTGGCGGTGGCACGAGCGGCGGCGGCTCCGGAGGTTCGGCGTCCGGTGGTTCCGGTGGCGGCGGCTGGTTCGGCGGCCGGTCCGGTGGCGGCTGGGCGCCGCGCGGCGGCTCGGGCTCACGCTCCGGCGGCCCGGGTACGCGGTCCGGTGGTTCGCGCACGTCCTCGGGCGGTTCGCGCTCCGGCGGCGGTGGGCTGTTCGGCGGCGGCTCGTCCGGCAGCAGGCGTGGTTCGACCGAGCGCCGCTCTTCGGGCGGCGGCGGTTTCTTCGGCGGGTCCGGTGGTTCGTCGGGTGGCGGCATTTTCGGGGGCGGATCCGGCGGCCGGAACTCGGCCGAGGTGCCCAAGGCGCGCGGCTCGGAGCCGCCCCCGCTCTGGCTGCCGACCCGGCAGAGCGGCAGTGGCCGGGGCGGTGACGAGCCGTCGGTGCCGTTCTGGTTGAAGCCCAATAGTCCCGACAAGGATTGAGATGGCGCAGTCAGGTGACAAGCGCGGGGTGATCTTCGTCGCGATCGTGGCGGTCGTGGCCGCGGTCGGCCTCTATGTGACGATGTGGCCGGGCGACTCCGACCCGGCGCCCGTGACCGCCACGACCGGCAGCGCGGCGCCGAGCGTCCCGGTCACCAGCAAGCCGCTGGCCACCGCCAGCGACGCGCCGTTCGACATCTACGACTACCTGCCGATGAGCAGGCAGCAGCTGGCCGCCGCCGCCGACCTGGCCGAGCGGTTCACCGCCAGCTACGGCTCCTTCCGCTACGACGAGGACCCGTCCGTCTACGCCGATCGGGTCAAGGTGTTCACCACCGGCGAGCTGGCCGCCTTCCTCACCAAGGCGCTCACCTCGCCGGGCACCATCGAGCAGAACAAGACCGAGCAGACGGTCGCCACCGCCACGGCGAAGATGAAGGAGATCAGGCAGGTCGGCGCGACCTCGATCATCTTCGTGGTCACCAGCACGCAGAAGCTCACCGGCAAGTCGGGCACCAGCGAGCGCGCCGAGGACCTCGCCGTCACGCTCACGCCCGTGGGCAACGACTGGCGGGTCTTCGACGTGCAGCCGGCCGGGGACGGCCAAGACGGGGACCCCGAAGGGTGAACGTCTCCTCACGCGCCCGCATCGGCCTGGCCGTCGGCCTGGCGGGCCTGCTGCTTCTCGGCGTCATCATCGTGTCGCCGATGATGATGATGCCCGGCATGCCGTCCTTCATCGGCAACTCCACGACCACCGACTGCGAGGACGACGCCCAGGTCGAGGACGTCTCCGACTCGGGCTCCTCCGACATCCCGCCCGACCTGCTGGAGCTGTACAAGAAGCACGGCAAGAAGATCGGCGTCCAGTGGAACATCCTGGCCGCCGTGGGCAAACGCGAGACCGACCACGGCCGCTCCAACCTGCAGGGCGTCAAGAGCGGCACCAACTACGCCGGCGCCGCCGGGCCGATGCAGTTCCTGATCAGCACGTGGGGCGGCAAGGCCAGGATCCCGATCCCGTCGAAGTTCAACGGCTACGCCTCCGACGGCGACGGCGACGGTATCGCCGACGTCTACAACCCCGCCGACGCCATCCTGGGCGCCGCGCGGATGCTGAAGCGCAACGGGGCTCCGGAGAACGTACGGCGGGCGCTGTTCGTCTACAACCGGGCCTGGTGGTACGTGGACCAGGTCGAGGCCATCGCCAAGAAGTACGCCAAGTCCGGTGAGGTGAAGCTGCCCCCGCAGGCCGACCCCCAGTGCGACGAGCCCCTGGTGCAGGCGGCGCCGACCGACGTGGTGGCCAAGATCCTCTCCTACGCGCTGGATCAGCGGGGCAAGCCGTACCTCTGGGGCGGGACGGGACCCGACGCCTTCGACTGCTCGGGGATCATCTTCATGGCCTACCGCAGCGTCGGCCTGACGATCCCGCGTACCACGTTCGGCCAGTGGCCGTTCGGAATCAAGATCGAACAGGGGAGCGAGCAGCCCGGCGACCTGGTCTTCTTCAACGCCGGCCCCGGAACCGGCCCCAACAACCCCGGCCACGTCGGCATGGTCGTCTCCAAGGGGAAGATGATCGAGGCGCGCTGCCGGCTGTGCGGGCCGATCAAGGTGACCAGCTACCAGACGCGGGACACGCTGATGGGCTTCACCCGGCCGCTGCAGAACCCCGCCGTCCTCGATCAGCTGAAGAAGCAGGAGAATGCGGCCCTATGAGCATCGTCGTGGTGGCCGCCGTCATCGTCTCGGACGGGCGGGTGCTCGCCGCCCAGCGCGCCGAACCGCCGGCGCTGGCCGGAGGATGGGAGTTCCCCGGCGGCAAGGTGGATCCGGGGGAGGGCGAGGAGGAGGCTCTGGTCCGCGAGTGCCGGGAGGAGCTCGGGGTCGAGATCTCCGTCGGGCGCCGGGTGGGCGGTGACTGGCCGCTTTCGCCCGGGTACGTGATGCGGGTGTGGTTGGCCGCGCTGGAGGCGGGGACGCCGGTGGCCAAGGAACACCTGGCGCTGCGGTGGCTGGGGCCGGAGGAGTACTTCGCCGTCGACTGGCTGGGCGCCGACCTGCCGGTGATGGAAGCTGTGGCGGATCTGCTCGGACAGGATTAGGCGACTCCGTTCTGTGACATAACCACTACTAGGTGTGTCTGCATTCGGGGGGAACCGTCATGTTCGAGCGCAGGCGATCCCGTGGGGTCGCGGTGGCGGTGGGAACCGGTGCCCTGATCCTCGGGACTCTGTCGGCCGCGTCGGCGGCTGTGGCCGGCGAGGTGGCTCTGGTCTTCGACCGCGTGGGCGACCCCGACGACATCGGCGCGTGGGTGCGGACCGGGGATGTCCTGCGTTTCCGGGTACGGCTCGCCGGCGACGCCCAGGACGCCCGCCTCGCTCTGGCCGCCAGTCCGGGCGAAGCCCTGTCCACGGTCACCTGCGCGCCCCGGAGCCCCGCCACCGGCGACCCAGGGGTGATCGCCGCACCGCCCGCACAAGCGCCTGGGGTGCCCGCCGCCGCGTCTTCAGGAGCGCCTGAGGCGCTTGGAGCCGTGTCTTCACAAGTGTCTGGGGCGCCTCTTGTGTCGTCGGGGAGCGCTCCGGCGGACGACGGCTCGGCGGACGGCAGGGCGGCGGGGGCGTTGGGCGTGCCTCAAGTGGATGGGACGCTGACGCCCGGCACCGCGCCGACGCCCGCCGTGGGCGTGGCGGCGCGTGGGGCCGAGGTGTGCAGGCTGGGGAAGGTGTCGGGGGAGCGGGCCGTGGACGTGCGTCTGACGGTGCCGCAGGGGGTGAACGAGGTCGTCCTGGCCGCGGTGGCCCAGGTGTGGGGGAGCGGCGGCGTGTCCACGCTCAGCGGGAGCGCCCGCACCCCGGTGGGGACCGGGCCGATGCCCCGGCCCGCCGCCGCGCCGCCCCCGGAAACCGTGGTGATCCCGCTGCCCACCCCGATGGCCAAGCCCGCCCAGGCCCAGCGACCCGGCAAGGGGGACGAGGCCAGGCCGCGCAGCTCGTACACCGGACCACGCGGCGCCCTCACCAACGTCGGCCCGCGCAACGCCACCCAGAACGCGGCCCCGCGCAGTGCCGGCCCTTATGTCGCCCCGCGCAACGTCAGCCCCTATGTCGGGCCGCGCCCCGCTCAGGTCGCCTCCGCCCGGCCGGAGGGGTTGTGGAACGACCCGAACATCCGGCTGCCCAAGGTCGCTCCCGCGTCCGCCGCCACGACGGAGGCCGCCGGTGTGCCGCTGCCCCGGCAGATCGCGGTGGCCGCCAAGACGTTCGAGACCACCGAGCCCCTGAACCTGCTCACCGGTCACCGCGGCCTGTCCGTCGCGGCAGGCGGGATCGCGGTTCTGCTGGTCGCGCTGTGGTTCGTCGCCCGCGGGCAGCGCCGCAGGATCGCCGAAAATCAGCATTGAACCGTTCCAGCCCAGGTCACAGCGTGACAACATCGGAGAACAGGGCTTTACTGTTACTTTGACCTGACTAGTATTCCCTTGACCATGGTTCCGGGATGGCGCGGAGGGCACCGGTGGCACGCACACGAGCGACGGCCGTGTCCGCGTTGTTCCTCGCTCTCGGTCTCACCGGGGCGGCGGTCTCGCCGTTCGTCATCCAGGCGGCCAGCGCGTCCGCGTACGCCTTAGAGCCCCCGCCCATCGAGGGCTGTGACGCGGGCGAGGTGTGTGACCCCGAGGTCACCATCACGCAGACCGTGACCGAATCGCCGGAGCCTGAGCAGCCGGAGACGACGATCACCAAGACCGTCACCAAGTCCCCGACCCCCAAGCCCACGAAGACGCCCAAGAGCACCCCCACGCCCAAGGCGTCCAGCCCGGCGAGCCAGCCGCAGCCGATCGTGCCCAGTTCGCCGAACGTCCCGGTCCCGACGCCCTCCGCGGAGCAGCCGACGACCGAGGCCCCGGTGCAACTGCCCACGGTGGCCGGTTCGCAGCCGCCCACGACGACGTCGCCGACCCCGCCGGTCTCGGAGGAGCCCACCGAGGAGTCGCAGCAGCTGGAGTTGCGGAACGCGGCTCCCGAGTTCGACCAGCGGACGCTGACGCAGAAGCTGAGCATCCCGGCGCTGGTTCTGGTGCTGCTGACCCTGTTCGCCGTACTGATCTTCGAGGGCAGGCTCCGCCGCATGGCCCACGCCGCCGCGGTCCGCAAGGCCGGCCCCGTCCAGGACCCCCACGGCTACCCCGCCGGCCCCGCGTACACCGCCTACCCGGGCGCCCACCCGAGCGGCCCGCATCCGCCGCAGGGCTACCCCGGATATCCGGGCGGCACGGCGTATGCGCCGATCATCAGCTTCGTGCCGGTACAGACGTACCCGACCAACCAGCCCGCCTACCAGGACCCGGGCACCTATACCCAGCCTTACCCGCAGCAGCCCCCCACCCCCGAGCCGCCGCCCGAGCCCGTGGTGCTGCACCCGGACGAGTTCGACTCCTACAGCCACGAGCCGGACGACGACAAGGTGCGCGGCGCGTTCGAGCCCCTGGTCCCGCCGGAGGCCCCACCCGCCGACATCCCGTCCGGCGGCTCCGGCCCGTACGACGCGACCCGCGAGATGCCCCTCTCCCCCGGCTCCGCCGCCGAGCCCGGCGACGAGGACCTTTTCCGCAGGGATTAGTCTTCTTTCTGTTCGTGCAGTTCCAAAGCCTTTCAGGGCTTTTATCCGTTACGGCCAGCCGCCCCACCCCCACCCGCCGTACGTGGCTGAGGACATTCCAGGGTCACGGCAGGCAGGCCGCGCATGGCCGCCCACCGCAACGACCGCCCCGCTGGCCGGACAAGCCTCAAAGCCTTGACCACTTGGCGGGGCAGGGTGCGCCGTGGCGGGGGTGCGTTTGTCCGGCGTGAGAAGCGATCCCCCCGACACGTGAGCCAGCGGCGGTGGGTGGCGTGGGGGCGGCTTGCCGTAACAGATCATCGGCTTGAAGGCGCGGAAAAGCGCCCGCAGTCAGGGGGCGGCGGGCGCTTGACGGGGCGGAAAG